>JBAZRJ010000026.1:1211-27381 GCA_041662985.1 Clostridia bacterium | reverse complement strand
AAGTTGAGTTTTATGACAACCCGAAGTTCGGGTGGAAATGTCGATATTTATATAGACGGTGTTTTAAAAGCTTCAAAGAGTTTAAGAACCACTTCAACTAAGTATCAGCAATTGATTTACGGCATAACCGGGCTTACCAACACAAGCCACACGATTAAAATTGTAGCTACTAATACTAGTTTTGTAAATGTAGACTATATCAGATATCTTCATAACTAGAGGAGATTCAATCAAACTTTTATTTGCGAAAATAATTTGTTTTTTGTATTGACTAAATATATATAGATGATACAATATACAGTGTAGCAAATAATTCCAAACACAAAATATAGATATTTATTCAAGGGAGGCCATTTAAATGAATTTGTCAGAAAACGCTGTTAAAGTTCTTGAAAGACGGTATCTATCCAAAGATGAAAACGGCAAGCTCCTCGAGAATCCTGAAGATATGTTCAAAAGAGTTGCAAAGGCAATTTCCGCAGTCGATGCAAAATATTATTCACCTGCTGAAGTAAAAGAAATAGAGCAGGATTTTTTTGACATGATGGCAAATCTTGAGTTTCTCCCTAATTCCCCTACTTTAATGAACGCAGGAAGACCGCTTGGACAATTGAGCGCCTGTTTTGTATTGCCTATCGAGGATACAATGGAGGCAATTTTTGAAACAATAAAAAATGCTGCATTGATTCACAAAAGCGGCGGAGGAACCGGTTTTAGTTTTTCGAGATTACGACCGAAAGGTGCATCGGTAAATTCGACCGGTGGTGTGGCGAGCGGACCTATAAGCTTCATGAAGGTTTTTAATGCCGCAACTGAAGCAGTCAAACAGGGAGGAACAAGAAGAGGCGCCAATATGGGTATCCTAAGGGTAGACCATCCTGACATTCTTGATTTCATATCCTGCAAGAGCGATAATTCCGATATAACAAACTTTAATTTAAGCGTTGGCATAACCGAAAAATTCATGGAGGCGGTCGAAAAAGGTAAAAAGTATGATTTGATTGAGCCGCACGCCAAAGATGTCGTTGGAAGCCTTGATGCAAGAGAAGTTTTTGATTTAATAGTCGATATGTCCTGGAATAACGGTGAACCCGGAATTATATTCTTAGACAGAATTAATAAGGATAATGTGACACCGGAACTTGGCGAGATCGAGAGCACCAACCCGTGCGGAGAGCAACCCCTCCTTCCATATGAGGCATGTAATCTTGGCTCTGTTAATTTAAGCGTTATGATTAAAAATACAGGAAACAAACCTGAGGTTAATTACGAAAAACTGGGGGAGGTCGTTAAAAAGGCGGTCCATTTTCTGGATAATGTTATAGATGCAAATAAGTACCCGCTTCCTGAAATTGATAAAATGACAAGAAGCACAAGAAAAATAGGTCTTGGAATAATGGGATGGGCAGATATGCTCTGTAAGTTGAATATTCCGTACAATTCGCAAAAGGCGCTTAACCTTGCCGAAAAATTAATGTCCTTTATTCAGGAGGAATCGCATGAAGCATCCTCGGAATTGGCTGAGATTAAGGGCGTGTTCCCGAAATATGACAAGAGCATTTACAAGAAAAAGGGAATAAAGATGAGAAATGCAACTACTACAACAATTGCGCCAACAGGTACGTTGAGCATTATCGCAGGTGTTTCAAGCGGAATTGAACCTTTGTTTGCGATTTCATATATCAGAAATGTCATGGATAATGACGAGTTAATTGAAGTAAACCCCCTATTTAAGCAGATTGCAGTGATTGATGGATTTTATTCGGACGATTTGATGAAGAGGATTGCCAAAAAGGGCACAATTAAAGACTTTGAAGAGATTCCGAAGACAGTCCAAAATGTTTTTGTCACTGCTCACGATGTTTCACCGGAATATCATATAAAAATGCAGGCGGCATATCAAAAGAACACGGACAATGCGGTATCCAAGACGGTCAATCTTTGTCATGATGCCACAAAAGACGACGTCAGAGAAGTGTTCTTCCTTGCGGACAAGCTTATGTGTAAAGGTGTTACACTATACAGAGACGGAAGCCGCGATATGCAGGTTCTGAATATAGGAAAAGTCAACGGAAAGGAAACTGAAAAGGAGAAAACAGCTAACGAAGGTTGCGGTGATTGCAGCAGCATATCACCGAGGCCGAGACCTGACATAACAACGGGATTTACAGAAAAAGTGGGCATTGGCTGCGGGAATCTATATATTACCGTCAATTATGATGAAAACGGAATATGCGAAGTGTTTACCAATACAGGGAGAGCAGGAGGCTGTCCTTCGCAATCAGAAGCTACGGCAAGACTTGTATCCATCGCGATGCGTTCCGGAATTGACGGGAAGTCAATTGTTGAGCAGTTAAAGGGAATAAGATGTCCGTCAACCATAAGGCAAAAGGGACTTAATGTTTTGTCATGTCCCGATGCAATAGGAAGACTCATAGAAAAGGTTGAAAACCATAAAAACACAAACGGCAATGAAATATACAGAAAACTTGAGCCGGTTAGCAAGGTCAATACAAAAAGGGTTGAGAAGGTTCTTGAACTCAACGCAGTTGTACCTTCGGTCAGGGAAAGAGAAATGACATTCTCGCTTGATAGTTTTCAGGACGGAGACGAGATGAAACTGGCTTGTCCGGAATGCGGAAAAGCAGTTGAACACGAGGGTGGATGTGTGATTTGCAGAAACTGCGGATTTTCAAAGTGTGGTTGATGTGATGAAAAATAATTTTAATGTACCGTCACTATCGGAAACGCTGATCAAGGCATTAGAAAAGCAGAATATAAGCATTCCGACACAGGTGCAAAGTATTGTTATTCCAATTGCACTGGAGAAAAAAGATATAATTGTCCAGTCGGAGACGGGAACAGGAAAAACTCTTGCATATCTGCTGCCTGTTTTTCAGAATCTTGATATTTTAAAAAAAGAACTGCAGGTATTGATATTAGTTCCGACACATGAACTTGCCATTCAAATTCAACGGCAAATAGAACTGCTTTCGCAAAACTCTGATATAAAAGCTGTTTCAACACCTATAATAGGAAATGTAAACATCGAAAGGCAGATAATGAAACTCAGGGAAAAACCGCAGATCATTGTCGGAACAGCAGGCAGAATTCTTGAACTTATCAAGAAGAAGAAAATCACCGCACATACAATAAAGACGATTGTGTTGGATGAAGCAGACAAATTAACGGATGAGAACAATATTGAAATAATCAAAGCCGTTATTAAAACAACGCTCAGGGAACGCCAAATCATGGCGTTTTCTGCATCTATTCTAAGAAATGCGGAAGCTCAATTAAAGAGTCTAATGAAGGATGCAGAAATAATAAAACCTACCGAAGAGATTTCAATTCCCGATACAATTGAACACATTTATATTATATGCGAGAAAAGAGACAAAATAGAGGTTGTTAGGAAACTTGCGAGGATTATCATGCCAAAGAAGGCAATAATTTTTATTGATAAAACCTCAGAAATTGAAAAAGCGATTGCAAAGCTAAAATTCCATAAACTTAATGCTGAATCGATACATGGAGCCAATAGAAAAGCAGACAGGAAAATGATAATTGAAAACTTCAAATCAGGCAAAGTTGAACTTTTGGTTGCTTCCGATCTTGCGGCCAGGGGTCTGGACATTCAAGGCATTACGCATATTTTTAACCTTGATTTGCCCGAAGAACCAAAAGACTACTTACACAGGGTTGGCAGATGCGGAAGAAACGGAAACCAAGGTTTTGCAATATCAATTGTAACCGAAAAAGAACTTCGGATATTAAAATTGTATCAAAAATCCATGGGCATTGAATTTAAGCAAATCGATATGTCAAACGGAGAAATTAAAGAGAAAAAGATTAATTCAATATAATCAAATTAAATCAATCAAATGACAAAGGCACCTATAATACCTGCAGCTAACATCAAAATTATAGGATTTATTTTGGTTTTTGCCGAAAAGAAAAGTGCAAGAACAAAAATTATTAAAGCCGGAATGCTTATCAAACTCTGAGGGTTTGTAAATAAAGTATTGCCGGCGGTGCTTTTTATTAAAACAGACGACGCGAAAAGAATAAAGGCTGCAGCGAAAATCATGCCGATTGTTGTTGGTCGGATAACATTTAATACAGATTCAACGATTGGATTTGTTTTAAATTTATTAAAAAAAGAGGATACAATTATAACTATAATTAGCGACGGCAAAGCAAAGCCAATTATGGCGGAAATCGAACCGCCGATACCTGCAGTTCTGAATCCTACAAACGTTGCAGTACTTAGCGCTATAGGGCCGGGTGTTATTTGCGAAAGTGCGACGATATCCGAAAAATCCTTCACACTCATTATATTGAATGTCTGAATGTCGTTAAAAATCATTGGAAGCGTAGCTATACCGCCGCCAAAACCAAACAGGCCAATCTTAAAGAAAACAAGAAAAAGTTTTAATATTGTAAACATTATTTCCTCCTGCGGTTAATTACATAAGTTACGAGACCAATTAAGATGCTGGCTATTATAGCCCACATTGCATTTATATTAAAAACGACGATTACAAGGAATGATATCAGTGAGATTATATAACCGAATTTGTTTTTGATTGAAGACTTTGCAAGTCTCACCGAGGTTACGATTATAAGAGCCGATGCAGCCGCAAGAACTCCTCTGAGAGCTTTTCCCACAAATATATTGTCTTTTACAGATGAAAACAGAGAGATTATCAGAATAATCGACAGAAATGCCGGTAATGAGACTGCGAATGCCGATACTATTGCACCTCTTATCCCGGCGACTTTTTTACCGATAAAAACACTTGAATTAATTGCTATAATTCCCGGTATAGATTGGGATATAGCAAAAATATCGACGATCTCGTCATCCTCAATCCATTTCCGCTTTTCCACAATCTCTTTTTGAATCAGCGGAAGCATAACTAAGCCTCCGCCGAACGTGAAGGTCCCAATCTTTAAGAAAACAATAAATAATGTCCAAAGCTTATTTTTTTGTTTCATATCTGCCTCTTTTCCGCCAAATATCTGTGACAAAACGCCGGAATCGGAGACACCTCCGACTCTGCCTTTCGCCATGTTGCTTTTCGAGATACCGGTCCAGGGTTTATTAAATTTTCATTTTTACTGAAGTTGCGTATTGCGATGGTGTCATACCCGTTGCTTTTTTAAAATGTCTTGAAAAGTAGTGAATCGAGCCAAAAGAAAGGGTATTCGCAATTTGGGTGAAGTTGTCGCTGCCTTCACGAATCAATCGCTTCGCCTCTTCGATTTTTAGTTTACCGTAATATTCCATGACACTCATTCCGGTCTTTCTTTTAAAAAGAACCTTCAAACTTGTTCTGCTGAGTGAAGAATAACGGCATACGGTTTCAAAAGATATATTTGATGTCACGTTTTCCTCGAGGAACTGCTTTATCTTTTTTGTCATATCCTCTTCCGATCGCTCTTTAACCGAAGTGGAAAGTTTGCCTTCCTTTCTCTTGCTTTTCCCTGAACGTATTAAATTAATCAAGAGCTGTTCAAGATATATTTTTATAAGTTGCTCGCTTCCGAATGAAGAAATTGAACTTTTTTCAAGTTTCTTTTGATCTATAATGTCAAGGGGCGAGATATAAGCTTCCTGAGCCTCCTTGATTATTCGCGCAATTATGTCTCTTTCGTTATCCGAAACTGACAAGATTTTGTTTTCAAAGAAATTCATCGAAGGTGATTTACATTCAAACGAAATGACAACGATATTTGGCGCAACCTTGCCATTTGCCCATATATTATGAAATTCGTTCGGTTTATGAAAAATCATTTCACCTTGTTTAAGCTTATAGCCAAGCGAAGCCGCCATTACTTCGACCTCGCCTTTGTCGATATAAACAAACTCCCAAAAATTATGCTTTTCACCTTCAAAAATATAGTCTTTAGCGTATTCGAAATAATGAACCGTAACGATTTTTCTTATTATTATATCTTCATTTAGAACGGTTTTTACATAATTCATATTAATCTTCTCCAAAAAATAAAAAGCTTAAATACATTATACCAAAAAAACGCAAAAAAGTGTCCAAAAGTGCAAATATACAGTCCGATTCTGTAAATACTTCCGAGCCCGGGGGCTTTAAAATTAAGGTGAAATGTGATATTTTTAATTGGGAGGTGTTCCAATGTCAATATTAGTAACCGGCGGAGCCGGATATATAGGTAGCCATACCGTACTGGAACTGCTAAATTCCGGGTATGATGTTGTTGTAGCCGACAACCTTTGTAACAGCAAGGAAGAATCGCTGAAAAGAGTCCGGGACATTACAGGCAAAAAACTAAAATTCTACAAGGTAGATATTTTAGATAGAGAAGCGCTTGAAGAAGTGTTTAAAAAAGAAGACATCGAAGCAGTAATCCATTTCGCAGGATTAAAGGCGGTCGGTGAATCTGTGGCAATTCCTGTTAAATATTATTACAATAACATTACCGGTACACTGATACTATGTGAAATTATGAATAAGTATAATGTAAAAAAGATTGTTTTCAGTTCATCGGCAACAGTTTACGGTGACCCTGCAAGCGTACCCATTACTGAGGAATTTCCGCTTTCTGCAACAAATCCATATGGACGGACAAAATCAATGATCGAAGAAATTTTAGGGGACTTATATAAGGCGGACAATCAATGGGATATTGTAATTCTGAGATACTTTAATCCGATAGGCGCCCATAAAAGCGGACGTATCGGCGAAGATCCAAACGGCATACCAAATAATCTTATTCCGTACATTTCACAGGTTGCAGTTGGAAAACTTGATTATCTGAAAGTTTTCGGCGGCGATTATGACACAAAAGACGGCACAGGAGTGAGAGATTATATACATGTTGTAGACCTTGCAATAGGACATTTAAAGTCGCTTGAAAAATTGAAATTGAATTCAGGATTGCTGGTCTATAACCTTGGAACAGGCATTGGATACAGTGTATTGGATATGGTTAAGGCCTTTTCAAAAGCAGCGAAAAAAGAAATACCATATAAAATTATCGACAGAAGACCGGGAGATATCGCAGAGTGCTTTGCAGATCCCACTAAAGCACGAAATGAACTTGGATGGATCGCAAAAAGGGATATAGATGAAATGTGTGCTGATTCGTGGCGTTGGCAATTCAATAACCCGGATGGGTATGGAATGTCAGAATAAAAGTTTGGAAGGGGCATATAATGAATAAACCGACACTTGTAATAATGGCAGCCGGGATGGGAAGTCGTTACGGAGGATTAAAGCAAATTGATCCGGTTGGTCCAAACGGTGAAATTATAATTGATTATTCAATTTATGATGCTGTAAAAGCAGGATTTGGCAAGGTTGTATTTATTATAAGAAAAGACACAGAACAAATATTCAGAGAAAAAATAGGAAATAAGATAGAAAAGTTTGTTGAAGTGACATATGTTTTCCAGGATGTCAAAGATGTACCCGACGGGATTGAAATACCGGCAGACAGATTAAAACCATGGGGAACGGCACATGCAATATTAAGCTGTAAAAATGAAGTCACAACTCCTTTTGCTGTCATTAATGCAGATGATTTTTACGGTGCTTCATCCTTTAAGGTGCTTGCGGATTTTCTAACGGGTGCAAATGATGGAAACGGCATTTATCAGTATTGTATGGTGGGGTTTGTTGTCGAAAACACCTTAACCGAAAATGGGCATGTCGCCAGAGGTATTTGTACAGTTGACGATTTTGGAAACTTGGTTGAAATTCATGAACGAACAAGAATTGAAAAATTCGGGAGTGAGACAAAATATTCGGAAGACGGAGAAAATTGGGTTCTGATACCTAAAGGCAGTATTGTTTCTATGAATACATGGGGATTTACCCAAAGCTTTTTTAAGGAGATTGAAGAAGGTTTTCCAAAGTTTTTCGAAGAAAACAGAAACAATCTTGGAAAAGCTGAATATTTTTTGCCCGAGGTTGTTGGAAAATTGGTAAAGGAGAAAAAGGCAACCGTGAAAGTATTGCCGACAGATGAACACTGGTACGGTGTTACGTATATCGAAGACAAACTTGTCGTTAAAAAGGCAATTGGTGAAATGATTGACAGGGGAGTCTATCCAAACATCATATGGGAGGATTCTTTATGAAACAATATTTTGAGGAAATAGTAAAATGTTTTAGATTCAGCGGAGAATTTGTCGGAGCCTACCGTTACGGATCAGGCCATATAAATGATACCTATCTTTGCTGTTTTGATTTTGAAAACGGAGACAAGAAAAGATATATAATTCAAAGAATAAATCATAATGTTTTTAAACAGCCTGAAGAATTGATGACCAATATTGAAGGCATAACAAAACATTTAAAAAAGAAAATTGTTCTTGCGGGCGGAAATCCCGAACGTGAAACCCTTAATATAGTACCTACAAAGGATGGAAAAAGTTATCTTAAAACTGAGGATGATCAATATTGGAGAGTTTATTTATTTATCGAAAACGCGCATACGTACGATATAGTTGAGAATTTTAACCACTTTTATAATGCCGGCAGGGCATTTGGAATGTTCCAAAAACACTTAAGTGATTTTCCGGCAAAAAAACTTCATGAGACAATCCCGAATTTTCACAACACACAAAAAAGATACGAGGATTTCATAAAAGCTGTCGAAACAGACCCGTTCAATCGTGCTGTTGATGTTAAAAAAGAAATTGAATTTGCCATTAAACATGAAGGCGAGACATCTGTACTTACTGATTTGTTAAAAAGCGGGAAGCTTCCTTTGAGAGTTACCCATAACGATACGAAGTTTAATAATGTTATGATTGACGACAAGACCGGCGAGGGAATCTGCGTTATTGATCTTGATACGGTAATGTCAGGATCGTCTCTCTACGATTACGGCGATTCAATCAGATTTGGAACCAATCCTGCGGCTGAGGACGAAAAGGATCTTTCAAAGGTATGGATGGAGCTTAATTTGTTTGAATATTATACACATGGCTTTCTTGACGCAGCAAGAGATTTCCTGAAGCCTATTGAGTATGAATATATGCCGTTTTCAGCAAAACTGATGACTTATGAGTGCGGAATAAGGTTCCTGGCCGACTATATCAACGGAGATACTTACTTTAAGATTCATCATGACGCACAGAATGTCGACAGGACAAGAACACAGTTTAAGCTTGTAACTGAGATGGAGCAAAAGGAAGATGAAATGAGAAAGGTAATCGAAAAATACAGATATTGATTTTAAAGATTTAAATATAAAATATTTTATGAATGCGAGGGAATATTATGGTAATGATGTGGGATGAAATCTCGGAGCAGCCGGTAAGACTGATGAAATGTTATGACAGCAATAAAGAAACAATTAAAAAAATAGTCGGTGAAATAAAGGGTAAAAATATCAGTTCGGTTATGATAGCAGCAAGAGGAACATCGGATCACGCAGGTATGTACGCAAAATATTTAATTGAATACGAACTCGGTTTACCCGTTGCGCTCGCGGATTCCTCAATTGTAACGATTTATCGAAGAAAGATGAATTTAAAAAACAGTCTTGTAATTGGAATATCACAATCCGGAGCGGCACAGGATGTTTTGGAAGTTCTGAAGGACGCAGAAAATTCAGGAGCATTAACTGTGAGTATTACGAATGATGAAGCTTCGCCTTTGGCAAAAGGTGCAAGGTATCATTTATACTGCAACGCAGGTCCTGAAAAAAGCGTTGCGGCAACAAAAACATGTTCAACCGAAATGTTTGCTTTGGCAAATTTGATTTCCGAATGGTCGGGAAACGAAGAGATGAAAAAGGAGCTGCTTACTGTTCCTGAAAATATTACAAAGCTTTTCGATAAAAAGGATTATATTATAAGCAGAGCCGACAGATACCGATTTATGAATGAGTGCTTTGTACTTGCACGGGGAATAAATTATCCGATTGCAATCGAAGCCGCTCTGAAGTTCCAGGAAACATCATATGTAAAGGCTCAGGCATATGCAACATCTGACTTCCAGCATGGTCCGTATGCAATGATTCAGAAGGACACGCCTGTATTCGTATTTGCTCCGAATGGACCTTCATTGAAGGACACAACTTCAATGATAGAAAAGCTTAAAAATTCAGAAGCTGATATCATAGTCTTTTCAAACAACAAAGAGGTTCTTGCAATGGGCAATATTTCATATGAAATACCGCAAACGAGCAATGATATGATTTCACCGTTTTACAATCTCGTTATGGCTCAATTGTTTGCATGCAGATTATCGCTTGCGAAAGGTCTGAATCCGGATTCGCCGCGCAGCCTTTCGAAAGTAACAATAACAAGATAAAAAAATTATGGAGGTTTTGGTTGCATGAATAAGTTTGATTTTAAAATCAGTCCTGGAATTGTTCCTGTACTTGATCCGGACTTTAAACCCGCATCACTTGGAATCAAGGCGTTTAAAAAGGCTGTATCGAATACAGGCAAGGGAATTCCGCTTGCAATTGCTTTGGAGAGAGGCGGCGGACTGATTTCGAATTATAATCTGGATATATTTGACGGGAACGCCGAAATGGATGAAGCAAATAACTTTATAGTCGAGCGTATTATCAAGACTTTATTGTGGGCGCGAGGCGGATGGAAAGTCACAATCGGCGGTTCGAAAAAAGTTGGGGAATATATAAAAAAAGCTTACTCTGACGACGGAATGCGCGCGTTTGACGCGAAGTTCATGAGCAATGTTTATGAAAAAAAGGAATTTGTCGTTGAAATAACCGAATATGATAATGTACCCGCGACAAAAGAGGATACAAAACCGGTCGGAAGAAATCTGGATGGCTGCAGAATTGGATTTGATGCCGGCGGAAGTGACCGAAAGGTTTCGGCTGTCATTGACGGAGAGGTTGTCTATAGCGAAGAGGTAATCTGGCATCCTAAAATTCAGACCGACCCTGATTATCATTATTCAGAAATATTAAGTGCTATGAAATCAGCGGCTTCGCACATGCCAAAGGTTGATGCGATAGGTGTAAGCTCTGCGGGTATTTATGTAAACAACAGAACTATGGTTGCATCGCTTTTCTTAAAGGTTCCTGAAGAATTATTTGATAAGAAAGTCAAAGATATTTATATAAATGTTGCCAAGGAAATGGGAGATGTGCCGCTTGAAGTAGCTAATGACGGTGATGTCACTGCGCTTGCGGGTGCAATGGATCTGAATGACAATAATATTCTGGGCCTTGCTATGGGTACGAGTGAAGCAGGCGGTTATGTTGACAGCAGGGGAAATATAACAGGCTGGCTAAATGAACTTGCGTTTATACCTGTTGACTTCAACCCTGAAGCAATGGTGGATGAATGGTCGGGAGACTATGGATGCGGTGTTAAATATTTTTCACAGGATGGGGTTATAAAACTAGCGCCTGCTGCAGGAATTGAACTTGACGCTGAACTTACACCTGCTGAAAAACTGAAGGCTGTTCAGAACCTTTTAGACAAAAAAGACAGCGGTGCAGTGAAAATATTCGAGTCTATCGGGACATATCTGGGATACGCAATGGCATATTATGCCGAATTTTATGATATTAAACATGCTTTGATTTTAGGACGTGTAACTTCGGGAGAAGCGGGGGACATTATTTTAGAAAAGGCATACGAAGTATTAAATAAAGAATTTCCCGAAATTGCAAAAAAAGTAAACATGATTCTGCCTGATGAATCAAATAAGAGGGTTGGCCAGTCCATTGCGGCTGCGAGCCTTCCGAAGATAAAATAATGTCTTTTTTGAATGACTGAAACACGGAGGCGGTACAAATGAAATATTTTAAGGGTGCAAAAATAATTACAGAGGATAAAATCGTTGAGAACCATGTTTTCGGATTTGATAAAAATATATCCGAAATTACTTCGGAGAATGAATTCAGCAAGAAGAATATTCCTGCGGTAGACGCAAGGGGGTTATATATTGCCCCGGGACTTATTGACGGACATATACACGGCAGCGGCGGTCAGGATGCGATGTATGCTACTCCGGAAGCTATTAGGACAATAAGCACTTATGTTGCAAAAAACGGTGTAACGGGCTTTCTTGGGACAACCATGACTATGAGCTGGGACCGTGTGACAAAAGCATTGGATCAAATCAGAGAATCGATGAAAGAGGAACTTCCGGGTGCGCAGCTTTTGGGAGCACATATCGAGGGACCTTTTATCAGCAGTAAATTTAAAGGCGCTCAAAATGAAGAGTATATATTAAATCCTGAATGGGATTTGATTGAACCATATAAAGACATTGCGAAAATAATCGCATTGGCGCCGGAGCTTCCGGGTGCGATAGATTTTATACAAGAGTTAAAAAAACATAAAATTGTGGCATCACTGGGGCATACATCCGCAACCTACGAAGAAGCAATGAAAGGAATTGAAGCCGGTGTTTCACATTGCACGCATTTGTTCAATGCAATGACGGGAATCCATCACAGAAATGCAGGAGCAGCCGTTGCAGCATTGTCAAGCGATATAAACTGTGAACTTATTGCCGATAAAATCCATGTACATTATGGATTGTTCGAATTTATCAGAAAAGCGAAGGGCGCTGATAGAATCAATCTAATTACCGACTGTATCGAGGCGGGCGGAATGGAGGACGGCAAGTATGCGCTGGGAGGACAGGCGGTCTTTGTTAAAGACGGTTCAGCAAGACTTGAGGACGGGACATTGGCGGGCAGTATTTTACATCTTAATGAAGGTGTCCTGAACTTCTTCGAAAATACAAACATTGAGCTTCACGATGCATTCAAGCTGTCATCATTAAATCTTGCAAAGGAACTTGGGATAGATGACAGAAAAGGTTCGCTTACGGTTGGCAAAGACGCGGATTTCTGCCTGATTGACAAAGATTTCAATGTCAAGGCAACATATGTTATGGGAAAATGCGTTTATAAATGTATTTAGGTTAAAAAATAAAAACTGTCGGTTTTATTTAGCGAAATCGGCAGTATTTTTGTATATTTTTTTAAAAATATCATTGACCTCGAACATAGGTTTGGTATAATGAAAGAGGAGATTTAATGCAATCTTAAGGCGGTGCACCAATGATAAAGACAAAAAAGCAAGTAGAGTACGGAAATGAGAGTATATCATCTTTAAAAGGGGCGGACAGAGTTAGGTTACGTCCCGGTGTAATTTTCGGTTCCGATGGAATCGAGGGCTGTGAACATTCTTTTTTTGAAATCCTTTCTAATTCAATAGACGAAGCACGGGAAGGCTATGGCAATATTATCGAGGTCAAGAGATTTTCCGACAATTCGATTATGGTGAGAGACCAGGGAAGAGGCATTCCCGTCGATTACAACCAAAACGAAGACAGGTTTAACTGGGAGCTTGTGTTTTGCGAGCTCTATGCGGGCGGAAAATATAAAAATAATTCCGGGGAAAGCTATGAATACAGTCTCGGTTTGAACGGTCTTGGCAGCTGTGCTACGCAGTACAGCTCAGAATATATGGACGCTACGGTTTTCAGAGACGGCTATCAATACGACATTCACTTTGAAAAGGGTAAAAATGTCGGCGGTTTGATGAAGGAAAAATCCAATTACAAAAAAACGGGAACGATTATTAAGTGGAAGCCCGATCTTGATGTGTTTGCAGATATTGCAATTCCTATTGAATATTTTAAGGAAGTGCTCAAAAAGCAGGCGGTTGTCAATGCGGGAATAAGATTCAGATTTATCGATGAGGAGACTAACGATACAATTGAGTATTTCTATAGGAATGGAATTGTTGATTATATAAACGAGATCAGTAACGAGAAAAACTTTACTGAAATTCAATACTTTGAGGGCGCAACACAAGGCAAAGACAGGGCTGACAAACCAAATTATAAAGTGAAGATGCAGTTTTCGTTTTGCTTTAACAACGAAATTAATCTTTTGGAATACTACCACAATTCAAGTTTTCTCGAACACGGCGGAGCCCCTGATAAGGCCGTAAAAGCGGCATTTGTCTATGAGATCGATAAGTGCATCAAGGCCGCAAATAAGTATACTAAGGATGAGCCGAAAATATCATTTATAGACATTCTGGACAGTTTGATTATTGTTTCGAATTCTTTTTCAACAATTACAAGTTATGAAAACCAAACTAAAAAATCAATAACAAATAAATTTATTCAAGAAGCGATGACGGATTTCTTAAAGCAGCAGCTTGAGATTTATTTTATTGAAAACAGGACTGAAACTGAGAAAATTATGGAGCAGGTCCTGATAAACAAACGAAGCAGAGAGACTGCGGAAAAAACCAGAATCAACATTAAGAAAAAACTGACCGGCAATATAGACATTTCCAACAGGGTGAAAAAGTTTGTTGATTGCCGCACAAGAGATATTTCAAAGCGTGAGATATATATAGTCGAGGGCGACTCGGCTCTTGGAGCGTGTAAACTTGGCAGAGATGCTGAATTTCAGGCAATTATGCCGGTACGCGGAAAGATTTTGAATTGTCTTAAAGCAGAAATCGATAATGTTTTTAAAAACGAAATAATTGTTGATTTGCTGAAAGTTTTAGGTTGCGGAGTTGAAATCAAGGCAAAACACAGTAAGGACCTAAACACGTTTGATATAAACAACCTTAAGTGGGACAAAGTAATCATATGCACGGATGCGGATGTTGACGGATTCCAAATAAGAACTTTGATTCTTGCGATGCTTTACAGACTCACACCGACGCTGATAGAAGAGGGCAAGGTTTACATTGCCGAATCGCCGTTGTATGAGATTACATCTAAGGGAAAGACATATTTTGCATACAGCGATCCGGAAAAAATCGAAATTCTGGCAGGACTGAATGAAAAATATACAATGCAGCGTTCAAAAGGTCTCGGCGAAAATGAACCCGATATGATGTGGCTTACTACAATGAATCCTGAAACACGCCGCCTTATAAAGGTTGTACGTGATGAGGCTCAACTGACGGAGAACGTTTTCAATTTGCTGCTGGGTGACAATTTGGCAGGGAGAAAGACCTACATCGAAGAAAACGGATACAAGTATTTAGATGAAATTGACGTTAGGTAAAGTGGGAAGTGGGAAGTGGGAAGTGAGAAGGAGTGGAATATTAACTTGATGCAGAAACATACCGAACAGAAAATAGTCGATACTTTAGAAAAAAATTATATGCCTTACGCCATGAGTGTCATAGTTTCGAGGGCGATACCTGAAATTGACGGACTTAAGCCCTCGCACAGGAAGCTCCTTTTCACTATGTACAAAATGGGTCTACTGACAGGTGCAAAAACCAAGTCCGCAAATGTAGTCGGGCAAACGATGAAGCTTAATCCCCACGGAGATATGGCGATATATGAAACTCTTGTTAGGCTGACACGCGGAAATGCTGCACTTTTGCATCCTCTTATTGATTCAAAGGGTAACTTCGGAAAGCAATATTCAAGGGATATGAGATTTGCCGCACCGAGATATACAGAATGCAAGCTCGACAAGCTATGTGAGGAATTATTCAGAGACCTTGATAAAAATACAGTCGATTTTATCGATAACTATGACGGAACAATCAAAGAACCGAGACTTCTGCCGGCAACATTCCCGAATATTTTGGTTAACGCCAATCAGGGAATTGCGGTCGGCATGGCAAGCAATATTTGCAGCTTTAATTTACAGGAAATATGCGATGTTGCTGTTCGCTTAATTCAAAAAGAAGAAATAAATCCCGCAGACTATATAAACGGCCCGGATTTTCCATCGGGCGGCCAATTAATATACAACAGAAGCGATCTTGAGGAAATCCTCGAAACAGGAAGAGGCGGATTTAAAGTTCGCGCAAAATACAGATACGATAAAAAGATTAATTGTATTGAAATTATTGAGATACCTTATACAACTACATCAGAGGCAATAATTGATGTGATTGTCGACCTAGTAAAAAGCGGAAAAATCAGAGAGGTAAATGATATAAGAGATGAAACAGATCTTGATGGACTAAAAATAACAATAGATTTAAAGAAAAATGTCGATCCGGATGCTTTGATGAATAAGCTTTACAAAGTCACGCAACTTTGCGATTCGTTCAGCTGCAATTTTAATCTGCTTATAAATGGTGCGCCAAAGGTTTTGGGTGTAAGAGAAATTTTAAATGAATGGGCAAAATTCAGAATAGAATCAATAAAAAGACAAACGCTTTTTGATATTGAAAAGAAAACTGAAAAGCTCCATCTTTTATTGGGACTCAGGAAGATACTGCTGGATATTGATAAGGCTGTCAGTATCGTAAAGAACACCGAGCGTGACGATGAGGTTGTTCCAAACCTTATGAAAGGTTTCGATATTGACGAGATACAGGCAACTTTTGTTGCAGATATTAAACTTCGAAATTTAAACAAAGAATATATTTTAAACAAGGTAAGTGAAGTTGAAAGTCTTGAAAAAGAAATTGCTGAACTGAATGATGTATATAAAAGCGAGGCAAAGGTCAGAAGGATAATTGTCAAACAGCTGAACGAAGTGGCAAAAAAGTACGGAAAGCCGAGAAAAACAGAGATAGTTGAAGAAGGCGCGCATCAAGAAGTAACCGAAGAGCATTTCATTGAGGACTACAATTTGAAGTTATTCCTGACAAAAGAGAATTATCTGAAAAAAATTCCGCTTGTTTCATTAAGAGCAAATCCTGAGCATAAACTGAAGGATGATGACGAAATTGCCGAGGAGATTGAAACCCATAATAAAGCCGATTTGCTGCTATTCTCCAATACAGGAGTAGTTTATAAACTGAGAATATACGAAATTAATGATGTGAAGGCAAGCAGCCTGGGGGATTATTTAACAAACCTTTTGGGACTTGCCGACAAAGAACAGATTATTAGCATCGTGGCGACTGACGATTACAAGGGAAGCATGCTGTTTGCTTTTGAAAACGGAAAGATTGCAAAAATTGATCTTAAAGGTTATGAAACGAAGACAAACCGCAAGAAGCTCAACAACGCATATTCGACAAAGTCTCCGATAATAAAGGCGATGTTTTTAACAGAAGACATCGACCTCGTTGCGTATAGCAATATCGGAAAGGTGCTCGTTTTCAATACTTCAAGCATAAATTTAAAATCTGCCAGAAGTTCACAGGGCGTTCAGGTTTTGAAGGCGAAGAAGAATAGCATAATGAACAAAATTAAAAAGCTTGAGGAAGTTGACTTCAACAGTGTTTCATTTTACAGAACACTTAATATTCCGGCTGTCGGGCACTTTTTAAAGGATGAGGACAAGGTTGTCAACCAACTGCGGCTCCCGATAGACTGACCGACAATTGACATTTTTACTGCTCCTGTGACTTACTATTGAAAACAGATTTTGACTGTTACGCAACGATATTTTTGAAGGCGGTGATTGAATTTGCCTGAATTTAAAATAGTTTCAGATTATATGCCGTGCGGAGATCAGCCCGACGCGATAAACAAGCTTTCCAACGGCATCAACATGGGTTACAAATATCAGACTCTGCTTGGTGTTACCGGTTCCGGTAAAACTTTTACGATGGCAAATATAATTCAAAATGTTCAGAAACCGACTTTGGTTATTGCTCACAACAAAACCCTTGCGGCTCAGCTGTGCAGTGAATTCAGAGAATTCTTCCCGGACAATGCGGTTGAATATTTTGTGAGCTATTATGATTATTATCAGCCGGAGGCTTATATCCCGTCGACTGATACATATATTGAGAAAGATTCCTCGATAAATGACGATATTGATAAATTGAGACACTCAGCGACCGCATCACTTTTTGAAAGAAGGGATGTCATCATAGTTGCCAGTGTGTCTTGTATTTACGGCCTTGGCGATCCTGAGGACTATACGGATTTGATGATTTCCCTCAGACCCGGAATGGATAAGGACAGAGATGAGGTAATTAAAAAGCTTATAGATATCCAGTATGAAAGAAACGAGATTGACTTCAGGCGCGGTAAATTTCGAGTCAGAGGAGATGTCCTTGAAATATTTCCTGCCGAATCGACCGATAAGGTAGTAAGAGTTGAATTTTTCGGTGATAAAATCGAAAAAATTACTGAAATTCAATATTTGACGGGGGAAATTCTTGGCGTAATGTCGCATGCAGCAATATTCCCTGCTTCGCATTACGCAACGACGAACCTGAAAATGCTAAATGCGATAGGCACGATCGAAAAAGAACTGGAAGAGCAGCTTGAGAGATTAAGGTGTGAAAATAAACTTGTTGAGGCGCAGAGGCTTGAGCAAAGAACGAGATATGACATTGAGATGATGCAGGAAATTGGGTTTTGTCAGGGAATAGAGAACTATTCGAGACACATAAGCGGAAGGGCTCCCGGAAGTGCGCCGTACACTCTTCTTGATTATTTCCCGAAGGATTTCCTGATGATATGTGACGAATCACATGTCTCGATTCCGCAGATTGGCGGAATGTACTACGGAGACAGATCGAGGAAGGAAAACCTTGTAGAATACGGATTCAGGCTTCCTTCAGCATTTGATAATCGTCCGCTTAAGTTTGAAGAATTCGAAGAAAGAGTCAATCAGGTTGTATTTTCAAGCGCAACTCCCGCACAATATGAGCGTATTCATTCAAAACAGGTTGTTGAACAGATCATTCGACCTACCGGATTAATCGATCCGGAGATAATCGTAAAGCCTGTTAAAGGTCAAATTGACGACCTTATCGGGGAGATTTCGAAAAGGGTTGAAAGAAAAGAAAGAGTTCTCGTTACAACACTAACAAAGAAAATGGCTGAAAATCTTACTGATTATCTGAAGGATTTGGACATCAAGGCGGAGTACTTACATAGTGACATAAAGACAATAGAACGAATGGAGATAATACGAAATCTAAGACTTGGTGTTTTTGATGTGCTGATAGGAATAAACCTACTGAGAGAAGGTCTCGACTTACCTGAAGTTTCACTCGTTGCGATACTGGATGCCGATAAGGAAGGTTTCCTTCGATCCGAAACTTCGCTGATTCAAACTGTCGGCAGAGCTGCAAGGAACATAGAAGGCAAAGTCATAATGTATGCGGATGTTATTACAAAATCAATGCAGTTTGCAATCAGTGAGACAAACAGAAGAAGAGCAATCCAGGTAAAATACAACAAAGATAACGGAATTACCGCAAAGTCTATCATAAAATCTGTAAGAGATGTTATAGAGGTTACAAAAGCCGCTGAGGAAACGGATAAATATTCGATTTATAACGATATTGAGCTTTTTGAAAAAGATGAACTCAAGCAGATACTGAAGAATTTAAAGGCGGATATGAAAAGCGCCGCAAAAGACCTGCAGTTTGAAAGAGCCGCGGAACTGAGGGATATGATAGAGGATATTCAAAACAGGATAGCGGGGAATTAAGAAAAAAATGATAAAATAATGCTAAAATAATGATAAAATAATGCTCATAAGACAGTATAAGTATTTCGAGGGAGGTAAATCATGCTGAAAGAATTCAAAGAGTTTGTTTTCAAAGGGAATGTTGTTGATCTTGCGGTCGGAGTTATTATCGGTGCTGCTTTTGGTAAGATTATCACTTCACTTGTGAACGATGTAATAATGCCTTTTCTCGGTGCTATTACCGGAAATATCAATCTGACGGCAATGAAGTGGACAGTAAAAAGTGCCCAGGGAGCAACACCTGAATTATCGGTCAATTACGGAATATTTTTGCAGACGACATTAGACTTTTTATTGGTTGCATTGACCATATTTCTGATTATAAAAGGCATTAACAAGTTCAGAAAGAAAAAAGAGGAAGAAGCCAAGCCGTCAAATGAAGAAATATTATTGACAGAGATCAGAGACGTGTTGAAGCAAAAGAATAAATAAGCAGTCTGATTCCATTTTAAGTTTTTAATAAAGTGACAATCGTCCAATAATTTCAAGCAAATTTCCTCCTTCATAAAAAACTGTTGACAGGAATAAACTATGTATCTATAATTATTTAGTGTACTAAACATTCGTGTGCGAAATATCGAATCTGAATTAATAAAAGAGGCGAATAATAAAATGCCGGATAAAAAAATAGAAATACTGAGACTTTTTCAGGAAAATTCCAAGATTCTAAAAAACCACATGCGTAAGGAGTTTGAAAATACAGGGATTACTTTGCCCCAGAGCATTGTTATCGGTATACTTTTTAAGGAGGGCGAGATAAAAGTCAGTGAGTTAAGCTGTAAAACGGAATTGTCAAACAGTACAGTTTCGGGTATTATTGACAGATTGGAAAGAAATCAGGTTGTAACCAGAAGAAGAAGTGAAACGGATAAAAGGAATGTTTACGTAAAATTGACAAAAAAGTTTTTAGATGTTCACCTGGATTTTCACAAAAAGGGAGAAGAAATATTCAGCGAACTTATTGAAAAAGGTACCAATGATGATATAGAATCTATGTTTGAAGGATTGAATACAATGAAGAAAATCTTAAGTATGAGAATTAAAAGCAGTGAAAAATGCTGCAAGCAATAAAAGCAAGGTATTTGGCAATTGTATGGCGGTAGGGCTGTAAATAGAAAATAAAAAGCGGGAGTTGATAGATTAGTGTTAAAATTGTACAGGTTTTTGAAACCTTTCAGAGTATTCATTATAGTAGTTTTTGTGCTGGTGTTTCTGCAAACTGTCGGAGATCTCTATCTGCCGACCCTCATGTCGGATATTATCGACAAGGGAGTTATGAAGGGGAATACTGATTATATTTGGAAAACCGGCGGATTGATGTTGCTGATTGCCGGCGGTGGTGCAATATGCGCTGTAATTGCGAGTTTTTTATCTTCAAAAGCGGCAGTGGGACTAGGTACAATAATCAGAAGCAAGGTCTTCAATAAAGTCGAAAATTTCTCAATGCATGAGTTCGATAAAATAGGCACATCCACATTGATTACAAGAACAACGAACGATATCAATCAAATTCAAATGGTAACGGTTATTATATTAAGGATGATGATCAGCGCACCTTTGATGGCTATCGGAGGTATAATCCTCGCTTTGTCCAAGGATAAACCGCTAACTCTTGTACTTCTTATAGCGATTCCGGTGCTTGCTTTGGTTATTGTCATTCTCGCTAACAAAGTAATTCCGATTTTTAAAATTGTACAGAAGAAGATTGACAGAATTAATCTTGTTCTTCGTGAAAAACTGACAGGTATCCGGGTTATCCGAGCTTTTAATACGGTTGAGTATGAAAACAATCGTTTTGAAGAAGCGAATGAGGATTTGACCCAAAATTATATTAAAGTTAACAAAATTATGGCATTTATGATGCCTTCAATTATGATGATCATGAATCTTACATCTCTTGCCATACTTTGGTTTGGTATTATAAGAATCAAAGAAGGCGGAATGGATATGGGAGTTCTGCTTGCCTTTACTCAATATGCAATGCAAATAATGTTCTCAATGATTATGGTGGCCATGATGTTTATAATGGTGCCGCGTGCTCAGGCAGCCGCAATCAGAATAAACGAGGTTTTGGAAACTGAAATTGGTATTGAAGATCCGGAAAAAGAAATATCGGGTTGCGACCAGAAGGGATATATCAGTTTCAAGGATGTTACTTTCAGCTATGCAGGAGCTGAACAGCCTGCAATATGCAATATATCATTCGACGCGAAACCCGGCGAAGTCACGGCTATTATTGGCAGTACAGGCTCGGGCAAATCAGCTTTAATAAACCTGATTCCGAGATTTTATGATGTAGATAGCGGAAGGATTGAAGTTGACTGCGTTGACATAAGAGAGATGTCGCAGGAAACTTTAAGGGCAAAAATCGGCCTTGTTCCGCAAAAGGCAACTCTGTTTTCGGGGACTATTACAGAAAACGTCAAGGTCGGAAACGATAATGCAACTGAAGAGGAAATTATTCATGCAACAAAAGTTGCACAAGCGTATAAATTCATCATGAATTTTGAAGAAGGTTTTGAACACGAAGTCGCACAGGGCGGAATAAATTTATCAGGAGGCCAGAAGCAGAGACTTGCTATTGCACGCGCTTTGGTCAGAAAACCTGAAATATATATATTTGATGACAGCTTTTCGGCACTTGATTTTAAAACAGATGCCAGGCTTCGTTCCGCATTAAATAAAGAAATTGCTGAATCAACGGTTATAATTGTGGCACAGAGAGTTGGAACCGTAATGGAAGCAGATCGTATTATTGTAATGGATGAAGGACAAATTGTCGGAATAGGAAAGCATAAAGAATTAATGAAAACTTGCGAGGTCTATCATCAAATCGTATCCTCACAACTGTCAGAGGAGGAGATCGCATGAGTGCAGAAAAACAACAAATAAAACCAAAACAAAGACCTATGGGTGGCTTTGGCGGACCGGGAGGCCCCGGTATGGGAGCGACCGGAGAGAAACCAAAGAATTTTAAAAAATCACTTGTGAGACTTCTTAAATATTTGAGGCCACACAGAGTTAAACTTATGATAGTTTTAATATTTGCGATAGCAAGTACTGTTTTTACGATTGTTGCTCCAAAAGTTACCGGAAATGCGATGAATAAGATGCAGGACGGGTTTGTTGCGAAAACGGTAATTGAGCAGGTAACGCAAATACAGGTAAAAACAATCGAACAGGTTAAGAGGCAAATGCAACCGGGTGCGGTGAACAATCCGGGACAGACCTCGCCGACAGATCCAAAAATGATTGAAGCGCTTCAGGAATTTATGAAACTGCCGTTATTAAGCACTGTTAAGGATGCGAATCAAAGAGCGGACATTGTTCAAAAAATTGTTACACTGGGGAAAGAATTCCCGAGTTCGCAAAAAGACTCCGGTGGATCAGTCAGTCTGACGAATGATCAGATAACAGGAGCGATTAAAGCTATAAGAGAGACAAACGGAATTATTGACCTGAAATATATCGGAATTATCGCTTTGATACTGATGGGAATGTATCTTATCAGTTCTATATTCAGCCTGATTATGGGGCTTGTCATGACAGGGGTTTCACAGAAAACCGTAAGTGACCTCAGAAGTGAAATTGATAAAAAGCTTGCGACTCTCCCGTTGAAATATTTTGACATGCATTCTCACGGGGATATCTTAAGCCGCGTAACAAATGATATTGACACAATTTCAACCACACTGCAACAGAGTTTGACACAGCTGATAACATCAATAATTGCAATTCTCGGATATATCATCATGATGCTCACAATAAGTCCGGTTCTTACCTTGATAGTGATTTTGACTTTGCCTTTGTATATATTGGCAACAACCTGGATTGCAAAAAAATCTCAAAAGTATTTTGCTTCGCAGCAAAAGGAAATCGGTGATTTGAGCGGTCATGTTGAAGAAATGTATACAGGACATAAAATAGTTAAGGCGTACGGACTTGAAAATAAATCAATAAGTAAATTCGAGGATATCAACGAAAGACTTAATACCGCAGGTTGGAAAGCTCAGTTCGTTTCGGGAATAATGTTTCCGTTGATGAACTTTATCAGTAATATAGGATATGTAATGATTTGTATTGTGGGTGGAATTTGGATTACATTAAACAGGCTGAAAATAGGCGATATAACTGCTTTTATCACATATTCGAGATCGTTTACAATGCCGATTGTCCAGACGGCGAACATCGCAAATATCATTCAATCGACAATTGCCTGCGCAGAGCGTGTATTTGAAGTGCTTGATGAAGAAGAAGAGATTCCTGAAAGGGAAGATGCAAGGGTTATTGAAATGCCAAAGGGTGAGGTGAATATTGAACACGTTGATTTCAGATATGTTGAGGATATTCCGCTCATCGAGGATTTAAATCTTAATGTGAGATATGGCCATACAATAGCCATAGTCGGCCCAACCGGAGCGGGAAAGACCACTTTGGTTAACTTATTGATGAGATTCTATGAAATAAATGCGGGAAAAATAAGCATTGACGGAGTAGATATAAGGGATATGAAACGTAATGATTTACGGAGAATGTTCGGAATGGTGCTCCAGGATACTTGGCTTTTCAACGGAAGCGTAAGAGATAATATTGCTTACGGGGAAAAGAACAAGACGATGGATGAAATTGTGGAAGCCGCTAAAGCAGCTCATGCTGACCATTTTATCAGGACACTGCCTGACGGATACGACACTGTGTTAAATGAAGAAGCCACTAATATTTCACAGGGACAAAAACAGCTTTTAACCATCGCAAGAGCAATTCTTGCGAATCCAACTATCCTGATCCTCGATGAGGCAACGAGCAGCGTTGATACAAGAACGGAAATGATGATTCAAAAAGCTATGACCAATCTGATGAAAAACAGAACAAGTTTTGTTATTGCCCACAGACTTTCAACAATACGTGATGCAGAGCTTATTCTTGTTATGAATAAGGGCAGTATTATAGAAATGGGTAACCATTATGAATTACTTGAAAAGAAAGGTTTCTATGCGGATCTCTATTCAAGTCAGTTCAAAGGTGCCAATATTGAAAATGAAGCAGGCTGAAAAAATGTGAATAAACATTATGTTTTATGATAAAATGTAAATACAACAAAATTGAAATCAGGGGTAGATTATGAACATAGGATTATTTACTGACTCTTATTATCCTGAAGTCAGCGGGCTCGTTTCGTCGATAGAGGTTCTTCAAAAAGAATTAAAAAAGCGTGGGCATAATGTTTATATATTTACTACTACCAATCCTATCGACAACGGCACCGATAAGGATGTGTACAGGTTGCCCAGTATGCCTTTTATATTCCTGAAATCCAGAAGAGTCGGGTTGTTTTATGCACCAAAGACCGCAAATTATGTCAAGCAGCTGAAGATTGATATAATTCATACCCAGACCGAATTTTCACTTGGGATCTTTGGGAAAATAATGTCAAAACAGCTTGAAATTCCGGTTGTCCACACATATCATACTCTTTATAAGGAATATTTTTACTACATTTCAAAAGGTCATTTCAAAAGCCTTTCAAATGAGATAGTAAGAATCCTAACGAGGAATTACTGCAACGGATGCAACGCTATTATTGCGCCGACGGAGAAGGTTTACGAGCTTTTAAAAAGCTATGATGTTGAAAAACCGGTCAAAATAATCCCAACAGGTATTGAGATTGAAAGATTTAATAAGGAAAACTATTCGGAAGAAGACTTGTTGAAGCTAAGAGAAAATTTAGGTATTTCGAAGGATGATCCTGTTATTTTGTTTATAGGGCGTGTTGCGAAGGAAAAAAGCATTGACGTCATCCTGAGGCAAATGCCCAAAATATTAAATAAAATTCCCAAAGCAAAGCTTGTTATAGTTGGCGACGGGAGTTACAAAGCGGATCTTGAAATAATGATTGAGCTGCTTAAGATTAAGGATTCTGTAATTTTTACAGGTGAAAAGCCATGGGAAGAAATAGGCTCATATTTCAGATTAGGCAATGTTTTCGTCAGCAGTTCGCTTACAGAAACGCAAGGGCTTACTTTTATTGAGGCGATGGCTTCAGATGTTCCCGTTGTTGCAAGATCCGATAAAAGTATCGAGTCGCTTATACAAAACAGAAAAAACGGTATAGTATTCAGCAATGAAAATGATTTGGCCGAATTGATAGTAGAGGTTTTAACCGACAAAGAATTTTCCGATGGCTTGGTCGAAAATGCGAAAGAGACTGTATTATCTTATTCGGCGCAGGAGTTCGGAAAGAACGTTGAAAAATTATATTTTGAAGTTGCAGAAAAATTCGAAAAGAAACCCGAAAAGAAGCTTGAAAAGAAGCTTGAAAAGAAGCTTGAAAAGAAGCTCGAAAAGAAACTTGAAAAGAAGCTCGTCCGCAAGAATACAAAAACATATAAAAAGGCCGGTAAATAATATATTTCGGGAGGGAATAATTTAAGATATGTATTCGATTAACATGCTGTCATCTGCCGAAAAGGTCAAGGGTCAAGGCGTAGGTTCCGCATATCTTGAGCAAGTCGATCTCGTTAAACAGGGATTGGGAAAAGAGTACGAAGTTTTCATAAACAAATTTAAATTTGCGGATATAATGCATTATCATACAATTGATTTTAAACACTTCATATTGGCTAAATTTGCAAGATTTAAGAGCGTCAATGTCGGATATGTGCACTTTACACCCGAAACAGTCGATGACAGTATCAGTCTTCCAAGGCCGATCAAGTTTATTTTCTATAAGTATGTCATCGCTTTTTATAAAAGCATGGATGTACTTGTTACTGTTAATCCTTATTTTATA
>JBAZRJ010000026.1:0-1201 GCA_041662985.1 Clostridia bacterium | reverse complement strand
CATTCTTGAAAAATATAAGATTAAAAGAGAAAAGGTTACATACATCCCGAATTTCGTTTCTGAAGATAATTTTTATCGGGTTGATTCTTCCGAAAGAAGTAAATTAAGGGAGAAACATAATATATCAAAGGACGATTTTGTTGTAATCGGGGTAGGACAGGTTCAAACACGAAAAGGTGTTTTGGATTTTGTAAATATTGCCTCAAAGCTTAAAGACTATAAGTTCAAGTGGATTGGCGGGTTTTCTTTTGGTAAAATAACCGCCGGCTATAAGGAATTAAAGAAGTCAATGGAAGATCCGGAAAATAAAGTCGAATTTCTTGGGATACTGGAAAGAGAAAAGATGAATGAAATATATAATATTGCCGATCTTTTATTTCTTCCGTCTTTTCAGGAATTATTTCCAATGACAATCCTGGAAGCTTTTAACTGTAAACTCCCTATACTCCTAAGAGATTTGGATATTTATCCCGGGGTATTTTCGGGATATTATTTAAAGGGCGGCAATGCGGATGAGTTTATCGATGTTATTGAAAAATTAAGAAATGATAAGCAATTTTATGAGGATTCGAAATTAAAATCATGGGAGGGCCATAAATTTTATTGCAAGGAGCATGTTTTGTCGATGTGGAATGATTTTTATGGTAAAATAGTTACTGGCAAATAAAAAACCGGAGGGCTTTTGTGAAGAAAAAGATATTCAACATAGTTATAATCAGCACACCTTTCGTAATGTTCTTTATTTTGATATTCAAAGAAGGCATCAGCAGCTTGATTCATCAGATATCCAGGCTGAATATGATTTGTCTCGTTATTTGTCTTGCGTTGATTTTTTTATACTGGTTGTTTGAGGCGATGGCACTAAATGTTATAACGGGTTTTTATAACATAAAGAATAGAATCAGAGAATCTTTCTCGGTTACAATGGTCGGGCAGTATTTTAATTCACTTACGCCATTTGCCACAGGCGGACAGCCCGCACAGGTCGTATACCTTCACAAAAGCGGTATTGATCTTGGTAATGCCACTGCAATAGTAACGCTCAAATTTTTTATTTATCAAACCGTATTAACCATTTATTCGGCATTTGTAATCTTTGTTTCTCTGCCTCTTTTTATCGCAAAAATACCCCTGCTTGTCACGATGTCGTTTATGGGACTTGCCGTTCATGCATCAATGATAATATTCACAATTCTTTTTA
>JBAZRJ010000025.1:0-27593 GCA_041662985.1 Clostridia bacterium | reverse complement strand
CGACAGACAAAATTTTAATTTTATCGAGTTTCTTTTCAACCGGCAAGGCTATTGTATTTAAAGTAACAAGTTCATCTATATCCGACCCCTTGATTCTTTTTATAGCCGGTCCGGATAGCACTCCGTGCGTGCAGCATGCGTAGATTTCCTTTGCTCCGATTTCCTTTAATGCTTTTGAAGCATTAACTATTGTTCCGCCTGTGTCGATTAAATCATCAACGAGGATAACCTTTTTGTCCTTGACATCACCGATAATATTCATTATTTCGCTGACATTTGCCTTCGGTCTCCTCTTATCAATAATTGCAAGAGGAACATCGAGCTTTTCAGCAAATTGCCTTGATCTCGTAACACTCCCCACATCGGGTGAAACAACGACTAGGTCGCTTATATCGGTGAACTTTTTCTTAAAGTAATCAGCAAGAATTCTCACCCCCATCAGGTGGTCAACGGGAATATCAAAGAATCCCTGGAGCTGCGGCGCGTGAAGATCCATTGTAAGTACTCTGTCTGCTCCGGCAACGGTAATGAGATTTGCCACCAGCTTTGCTGAAATAGGGTCTCTTGCCCGCGCCTTTCTGTCCTGTCTTGCATACCCGTAATACGGCACAACAGCGGTTATTCGGCCTGCAGAGGCCCTCTTAAGCGCATCAATGATAATCAGCAGTTCTATTAGATTGTCATTAATCGGGTCGCTCATTGACTGAACAATAAAAACATCCGAACCTCTGACAACTTCTCCGATATTAACTCTTATTTCACCGTCGCTGAACCTTCCAACTGTAGCAAAGCCTAACGGCAAACCGATTTTTTCGGATATTTCTTCTGCCAGCGATAAATTTGAATTTCCCGCAAAAATTTTAATATCTTTTCCATGTAAATTCATCTTTATTCTCCCTTTTGTAAATTAATCCTTACCTTTATTTATAAGCCTGCATAAGCGGCTGAACTCTGTCATTTGTCTTTTTTTGTTGCCCAGTTTTCTTTAATGATTTGTCTCTGCCTTGCAATAGCAAGTGCGTTTTCCGGAACATCGTCAGTTATTGTCGAACCTGCCGCTATATACGCATTTTCTTTTACAGTGACAGGTGAAATGATATTGACATTGCATCCGATAAATGCATTGTTTCCGATCACCGCACGGTTCTTTGCCTTTCCGTTAAAATTCACAAAAACAACGCCGCAACCGATATTGACATCCTCCCCAATGCTTGCATCGCCTACATATGTGAGGTGTGATACCTTTGTATTGTCTCCGATTGTTGAATTCTTGACCTCAACATAATCGCCTATCTTCACATCTTTGCCTATTCTGCTGTTCGGCCTTATGTACGCAAACGGTCCGATGATACTGTTCTTATCGATAAAACTTTCAATAACCTCTGAACTGTTTATCTCAACTGCGTCATTTACGGTAGAATTTATAATTCTGCTGTTTGGTCCAATCAGGCAATCGTCTCCGATAACTGTGTTGCCCTCCAGAATAGTACCCGGAAGTATTGTTGTATCTCTTCCGATTTTTACGCTGTAATCAATATATGCTGCTTCCGGATTAATTACGGTTACACCGTTTGTCATATGCCGGTTTGCTATTTGCTTCCTTATGAATGTTTCTGCAACATTTAATTGAATCCTGTCGTCAACCCTCAGAAGTTCCTTCTCGTCGTCTATGTTAATTATACCAATTTTCAAACCTTTTTTACAAAGTTTCTCGACAGCGCTTAGGATTTTCTGCTCCGGCATTGCTTTATCGTCAATTTCCTCGGTTGCTTCAAATAAAAATTTCTTTGTGAAACAGTAAATTCCTGAATTTTCAAACGTTGTCTTGACAATTGTTAATACATTTTCGTTATTTATATGGTTTTCAACTATTTTATTTATTGTTTCAGAACTTATGAGCGGCATATCTCCACGCAAAACAAGTATATGTCCGTCTTTTTCTGTAATAAATTTTTCCGGCCAAATTATATATTTAACATTATTGTTCAGACATTTTAAAACCTGCTTGTGATTTTGACCCAGAATCAGAGAAATATTTTCTATGTCCGCTCCGACGACAGCATCCATCGTCCATTGAATCAATGGTTTCCCACAGATAGCATGTGTATATTTTGATTTTTTCGAATTCATTTTTGCTTCATCACAAGTTGAAATAATAATCGCAGATACCTGCTTCATTTTTAATACCCCTCTACGTCCCAAGCTTTATTTTCTCACTTTTCGCATAAATATTCAACAAAAAGAAATAAAAAAAGAGCACTTTGTTTTACAAGTGCTCTTTCATGTCTTTTATTCTTCTTCTTTTTCTTTTATTTCTTCTTCGGTTTCTTCAACTGCTTCTACGGTTTCTTCTGCCTCAACTTCTTCTGCCGTTTCTTCTTCAACTTCTTCTGTCGCTTCTGCTTCAGTTTCTTCTGTCGCTTCTTCTTCCACTGCTTCTTCTTCTTTGTCTTTTCTCTTTGATTTAGCTTTTTCTTTTGATTCCTCTTCTTCGGCTGTTGATTCATATTTGCCAAGAATGGCACTCTGAATCTTTTCTCTTGCCGCTGCATTTATCGGATGTGCAATATCTTTGAATTCACCATCCGGCGTTTTTCTGCTCGGCATTGCAATGAATAAACCATTCTGACTTTCAATTACCTTGATGTCGTGAATTACAAATTCATTGTCAAACGTTACAGAAACTACCGCCTTCATCTTGCCCTCTGCATCGATCTTCCTAATTCGAACGTCTGTAATCTCCATTGATGTTACCACCTTCCGTAAATTATGTATTCAACTATGTATATTCGACATATTATTATATTTTCCTTCTTTTTTATTTATCTTGTGTTATTTTTTTGTATTTATTCCTTTATGTTGGCTTTATATTGATTTTTCCGCTATCCTCATCAACACTTTTTAAAGTCAGTAATGATAAATAATTGTCTACAAGCTTCTTTTCAGGTTCTTCTGTCTCAATTAAAACACCTATTCCCACAACCTTTGAATCGAATTCCTTGGCAAGCTCTGTTATGCCCTTTGCAGTGCCTCCGCCCTTCATAAAATCATCAATAAAAAGGATGTTCGAATTTCTTTTTATCGCTCTGATTGAAAGCGCCATTGTCTGAATTCTTTTTGACGACCCCGAAACATAATTTATGCTTACGGAACTTCCGTCAGTAGCCTCGCTGTAGTGTCTGACAATTACCAACGGGACATTCAAATATTTCGCGGTAATAAATGCCAGTGGAATACCCTTTGTCTCAACGGTTGCAACATAATTGATATTTTTCGACATAAAGTGTCCCGAGAATATCCTTCCAATATCTGAAATCGTCTCCGGATTGTAAATTAAATCGAGCATATAAATGTATCCGCCCGGCAGCGCTCTTTCATTTTGGGAGAGCGTTTCGCAAAGCGAGGTTAAAAAACGGGCTGCCTTTTTATCGGATATGCCCGGTATATACGCCACTCCGCCTGCTGCTCCCGGAATCGTGTGGATTGAACCCATCCCGAACTTCTTCAGCAATTTTGCGGCAATTGCTATGTCTTCACTAATGGAAGACTTCGCAGAACCGAACATTTCAGTAAAAGTATTCAGGGTAAAATACTTCCCCGGTTTATCCGACAGGTATTTTATTAGCGCGGCAACGCGTTCATTCCTTTGTAACTTTTCCATAGTAAATCCTCCGTCAATATCATTATACTATAAAATGACGTATGTTTTAACACTTTTTCTAAAAAATATTCGTATCGGGACGCTTCTCGGGGACGCTTCTCGGGGACGCTTCTCGGGGACGCTTCTTGGGGACGCTTCTCGGGGACGCTTCTCGGGGACGCTTCTCGGGGACGCTTCTTAATTATAAGATAAAAAATGTGGCAGAGGTTGAAGTTGAAGACGAGTATGTTTTCAAAATAGTTTTAAAAGAAAACATCCCGAGTCGGCAATTTCACACCTCGTGACACATTGATTAAATACTTATTAAGAGAACCGTCCCGAAAAATGTGGCAGAGGTTGAAGTTGAAGACGAGTATGTTTTCAAAATAATTTTAAAAGAAAACATCCCGAGTCGGCAATTTCACACCTCGTGACACATTGATTTATGTGTCTGATAAAAATTAAGAACCGTCCCCTCCAATTAAATATTACCTTTTAATTTATCGCAAAATGATGTAATATAAGTAGTGCAAGCAGAGATGCGCTGCATTAACAAATGATTACTCAAATGATTGGAGTGTAAAGCTTGTCAGAAATTAAAATATTGGAAACAACGAATATAAAAAACATTCACTTTATAGGAATCGGTGGCATTAGTATGAGCGGCCTTGCCGAAATATTACACAACGAAGGTTATAATATATCGGGCTCCGACATCACACCTTCAAATATAACGGATAAGCTCGAAAAAATGAATATGAAAGTATATATAGGTCACAGCGAATCGAACATTAAAGATCCTAATCTTGTTGTATATACAGCCGCAATCAAAGAAAGCAACCCTGAACTTGCAAAAGCACGGACATTGAACATCCCTGTTATCGACAGGGCTGCTCTTTTGGGTGAAATAATGAGAAGGTATCCATACAGCGTCGCTATTTCTGGTACACACGGCAAAACGACAACCACCTCTATGGTTACAATGATTATGCTCGAGGCAAATATGAATCCGACAGCCCACATCGGCGGAGAGCTTAATGCAATAGACGGAAACACCAGGATCGGAGGCAAAGAATACTTTATATCTGAGGCCTGCGAGTATGTTGAGAGTTTTCTGAAATTCTATCCGTATCTGGCTGTAATTTTGAATATTGAACTTGACCATCTCGATTATTTCAAAGATATTGAACATATAAAAAGTGCCTTTCTGAAGTTTGCTCAGCTTGTGCCGGAAAACGGTTTTTTGATTGGCAACGCTGACGATATAAATACAATGGAGGTTCTTTCGAAGATAAATTCCTGCACGAAATTTACTTTCGGGATTTCAAACGAAGAAGCAGAATGGAGGGCCGGCGCCATAAGATATAACAGCGACGGATGTGCTGTTTTTTCCGTTAAACACAATGGTGAAAATATGGGTGAAGTTGTACTTTGCGTACCCGGAATACATAACCTTATAAACGCCCTTGCCGCAATTGCAGTTTGCGGCACATTAGGCTGCGATTTTGAATCGATTAAAAACGGTCTTTTAAAATTCACAGGTACGCATAGGCGTTTTGAAATGAAATACATTATTAACAATGTAAAAGTAATAGACGATTACGCTCATCATCCTTCGGAAATCAAGGCAACATTACTGGCAATCAAAAGGCTCACTGCGAATAAGGTTTGGTGCGTATTTCAGCCTCACACCTATACACGTACAAAAATGCTCCTGGGTGATTTTTCGAACGCTTTCGGTGATGCTGATAATGTAATTGTCACGGACATTTATGCCGCAAGGGAACAGGATACGGGAATTATCCATTCAAAGGACCTTACCGCAAGACTCAAACAAAATGGCAAAAATGCGATATATATTAAAGAATTTGACAGGATTGCAAATCACTTAAAGGAAAACATGACTCCCGGAGATATAATTGTTACAATGGGTGCAGGCGACATTTACAAGGTCGGAGATATATTGAATGCAATAAAGTAAATTGTTTAGCCCTAAATAAAAAGAAGGCGCATTTGCTCCTTCTTTTTTATGTACAAACTTTGGTTATTCGCTTATTCACTTCTCATTACTCATTTTCACTACTTTTTTACCATAACAAACTTTATCTCGCCCTCTGCTGCTACATTGCCCTCAACTGTTGCACGGACTTTCGCTTTTACAACACCCATTTTGTTCATAAGGATTTCCGCCTCAAGCTTAAGTATGTCTCCGGGGAGGACCTGTCTTTTAAACTTCATGCCGTCAATGCTTGCAAAAAGACCCAGGTTGTTATTTTCGACATCCGGTACGGCCGCTGCTATTCCGGCTGTCTGGGCAAGCGCCTCAACAATCAAAACTCCCGGCATTACCGGAAATTCAGGAAAATGTCCCTGAAAAAAAGGTTCATCTGCCGATACATTCTTAATTGCTACGGCTGATTTGCCGGGATCATATTCAAGAACCTTATCGACAAATAAAAACGGATATCTGTGGGGTATTATTTTCTTGATTTCAACGTTTGTTAACATGGTTTCTCCTCATCTTTTCTTTATATGTTTAAATTGCTTTACTTTGAAATTTATATCGTTCGCTAAAATTTTATTCTTTAAGTCTATTTCTGTCAACTCTAAAACTTGTCTGCCATGGTTTGGCGCAAAAACTTGTCTGCCATGGTTTCGCGCATAAGCGTTATTTCTTTATTATAACTGCTATTGCTCCGCCCATAAGTCTCTCATCACCGCCGCCCGAAGTTCTGTTTACGATTTTGCCGTTTAATATCATTTCGGTACTCGCCCCGCCGTCCAGCATAGCGGCGTCTTTGATTCCTAAACTTATCAAATACTTCGCGAACTCTTTCCCGGTCATTCCATAGCTGTATTTCGGCTGCCTTCCGTCGCAGGTTACAAGCATTACCTTGCCGTCTTTTTTTATTCCGATTGCTGTTCTTGGATCATAACTTTCAAGACTTCCAATCCATGCATCCTGTGAAGGTGCAACATTTTTGCCGTTTTTAACGAGGTAGCAGCCGCATTCGTAAGCTTGTTCGTCCGCTCCAATCCTGTCAAAAGCGTCAATCTTCAATTTAGTTCCTTTTTTTATAGATTTTGCGTTTTGCGGTAACTTTGCGGTATTAAAGAAAGATATCAGATACCCGTTTTTAGGTATTTTTGTCGCATGACCTGTTTTCGAAATTTTCACAACGACATTATTCTCAACAGTTACTGTTACATTTTTCGATTTAATTCTGTTTGTTGCCCCATAAAACGAATTGTACAGAACTGCTCCCTGCTTGGAACTATCCTGATTAACCCTGCATTTAAAGCTCCCTCCGGAATATCCGACTTTTATATTTAGCGAAACGGTTTCAAAAACCGCTTTCCCATCTTTTAATATGAATGACGGATATTTTCCCGACGAAGATGATGCCATTTTACCGTCAATTATTACAAGCCCCGATGGCTGGCCATACTCGTAGAAAAACCCTGCATTGACTCCCGCATAGGCCTTTCCTCTTTTAATCATATCACTTAGAAACTCAAACCCGTATGTTCTGTTGTAGGATAATACAGATTTAACTATCGCACATCCTTTACTCACATCAATTTCCAGAATATTTATTTCATGTTTTAGCCCACTCGTCCTCATACTCATGTGTCTGTATGTTACGGGATTTACCGTCGTGTTTTTCGCCGATTCGCTCAGCATTTCCCCAACAAAAAATTGTCCTGCATAAATTAATATGAAGGACAATATTGCAATTATTATTAATGCTGCGCGTTTGTTATTTTGCATTTAAAATCTTCTTCCGCCCTTGCTTCCGGAAATAACAGTCTGCTCAATAAACTCAATGCTTTCAAGTGCTTTCCCCGTTCCCAAAGCAACACACGAGACTGCATCATCGGCAATTAAAACATTAATGCCCGTTCTTTCCTGAATAAGCTTATCAAAACCATATATCAGACTTCCGCCGCCGGTCATTACAATACCTCTGTCGCTGATATCCGACGCCAATTCAGGCGGTGTTTTTTCAAGCACGGAATGTATTGCCTCTATGATACTTGATATAGGCTCTTCCAATGCACCCATTATCTCTGTTGATGTAACTGTAATAGTTTTTGGCAAACCCGAAATTAGGTTTCTGCCTCTGATATCCATACTGACTTCCTTTTCACGAGGGTAAACAGTTCCTATATTTATCTTTAATTCTTCTGCGGTGCGTTCCCCAATCATAAGATTGTGCTTTTTTCTCATATATCTTACGATACTTTCATCAAACTTGTCTCCCGCTATCTTAATTGAGGTGCTGACAACAGTTCCTCCGAGTGATATAACCGCAATATCGGTAGTCCCGCCGCCAACGTCGACAACCATGCTTCCGCACGCCTTCGAAATGTCAATACCGGCGCCTATTGCAGCAGCTGTAGGCTCTTCTATAAGGTAGGTCCTTCTCGCACCTGCCTGTGTAGCGGCATCAACAACGGCTCTCTTTTCAACTTCTGTAACTCCGCTCGGTACGCAGACCATTATCCTCGGCTTAAAAAACTTAAAAGTTCTGTTGCTTGAAACCTTGTTTATAAAATATTTCAGCATACGTTCGGTTATTTCATAATCTGAAATAACGCCTTCTCTCAAAGGTCTTATCGCGACTATGTTACCCGGTGTTCTTCCAAGCATCCTTCTGGCTTCTTCTCCGACTGCAAGAAGCTTATTTGTATTTTTATCAATTGCTACAACCGATGGTTCTCTAAGCACTATTCCTTTTCCCTTTATATAAACGAGAACAGTTGCTGTACCCAGGTCAATTCCTATATCCTGTCCAAATCCCAACTAAATACATCCCCTTACTGATTAAAATTATATATTACAAAAATTGTTTTAATTCAAAAACACATATTGATATATTATCACATTATAGCCCTTTTAGACAAGCATCAATCAATTCACTCAATTTCCCTGTCGCAAGTCCGACATATGTATCTGCGCAGCCGTAATAAACCCTTATTTCATCCTTTAATTCATCGGCTATTGCGCCTGCAATGAAGACAACATTCGGAACGATGCCATTGAATTCATAAGGTTCATATGGTTCCAATATTGAACTGTATGTTTTTCCAAGAATGATTTCAGGGTTTTTAAGATCCAATAGCATTGCACCAATAGAATAACGATGCCCTGAGCAGTTTTCTTCGACTCCGTGAATCAATACAAGCCATCCTTCTTTTGTCTTGATAGGCGGCACTGGTCCTATTTTGGTGCCACACCAGTGAGAATATCCCGGTTTCAATAATGGACGGTATTTGCCCCAATAAATTAAATCAGGAGAATATGAAATCCAGATGTTTCCCATATAATGAAAATCGTGCGGAGCCACTCTATAAGGCCTGTCAAGGCGCGCATACAATCCGTTTATTTTTTCCGGAAAAAGACATGGCAGGCGGTTATCGGGAAGTGAAATTATTTCAATGTTTTCATGCTTTTTGAAATCTTTTGTTTTTCCCAATATTCCAAATGTTCCCCAAGGTCCGTTTCCCGGATGTATTATATAGTAAGTATCACCCATTTTTGTAACGCGCAAGTCAATGCATTGCTCACCCGCAGATACGTAGGGTTCCTCAACAGATTTATATATGAAAGGTTCTTTAGTATTTATATCAAAATGAATTCCGTCAACGCTTTCAGCCACATGCGTTGTAGTCATTTGCTGCTTTCCGTTGTAAACAAAGGGTCTATTATGCAGAACAGACAGCAGCAATATGGTTTTGCCGTTATACACCGTTTGTCCCGGATTGAAAACCGCTTTTGCTCCCGGGAAGTCTTTCGGAGAAATTATCGGGTTGCCTGGATACCTTTTTAAAATATTTTCATCCTGTAACATATATTATTTCCTCCTTTATAAGGTTCGTGTCCACAATTTTTAATATATTGTATAGCCGCACTGATGTCAAGAAATATTAAACAGATATACCCTTTGATTCAATCAATCCCGTCCTATAATTATTTAGTACCGTGCACAGAATTTACTCAATAATCATATCGTATAATGACTGTGCAAACAGCTTATGCATTTCCCTATTCGGATGATTTATGTGATTTGCCAAAAGTTCTGTTGTATCAACGCCTTCGCTGTGCATGGTTTTCCATTTTTCATAACAATCACAGATCGGAACATTCTCTTCCCTGCATACTTTTCGTGCCGCATCAATATATTTATCGAATAACCCGCTGTTTTGAATTTTTTCCGTATCAGTTGCAACCTTAAGCATTTCCTCATTTGTGACTTTCGGGCTTATATATGTATTCATCATATTCGGTGTCATAAAAATCATTTCAATATTCGCATCCTTTAGTTTCATAAAAATATTCCTGAGTGCATCTGCGTAAACTTCTATGCCTTCGATTCCGGAAAACGCATCGTTCAACCCGAAGCAAACTACAACAAGATCCGGAGAATAGCGAAGAACATCTCTTTCAATGCGTTTCAGCCCAAAGGACGTACTTGTTCCTGCAATACCCGCATTTACTGTATTCAATGGCGCAACAGGGAATAGTTCAAAGAACATCCTCTTTAACTGAGCATGGTACACAGCATCATAATCATAAATGTGGTGCCCGCTTTTCCCGTCTATATCAACAAATTCAAAAGCTCCATGAGTAATACTGTCGCCCAGAAAAGCCGCTGTTACATTTCCATTATCTTTTATATTGGAATTTTTTTGTGATAGAAGTTTAAAGATTTTCATTTTATTGACTCCGTAAATCATAACTTTCCGTCGCTTAATTATAGCACAATTTTAACGGTTTTTTGTAAGAGATGCCACTCTTTTTATAAAGGCATTTGCCTCGTCTTCGGTCATATTGTCGCCGTTGTAGTTTATAAAAAGTCCCTTTGGGGAAAGTTCGGACAAAAGAATCTCAGTCTCGGCAACGTTTGCAAAAATCAACAAACCCTTGCCTGCTTCCTGTATTTTCTTAAATACCGGGATAAAATTAAGCTTTGAAGGCTGTCCTGCAACATTTGTCCACTGGACCATTTTTAAATTTTTCACAGATAAAATCATATCAAGATGCCTGACCTGCTCCTGCCCATCAAGGTGATAAACCGGATAATCAAGCCAATCGCAAGTTTCCGTCAGATCCGGCAATACAAATTCTTCAAACATTTGAGGTGAAATCATTGCGGAAAAGTCGCATTGAACCAGATTATGCCGGCCCTTCGCCCATGTATCGTACCAGGCAAATGCAGAGCCCCCGTCACAGGCTTCATTTATTGTCTCGAAATATTCACTCCCGACAGTTTTTACGGCATTCATCATTGTTTTAATTCCGCTTTTTATTCTATCGGGATCATCAATTAAATCTATTATGGTGTCTTCGACACCGCGAAGATTTATGAGCCCATCAAGATTTCCGATATAATCGGGCGTTGACATCAGAAATTTACCCTTCGCTTCTTTTGCAATGGTCTTTACAAATTCAATATGCTTTTTTATAACTTCAGGGTTTTTGTTAAATCCGATTTCGTCCGTGTCCCAGTCTTTAATGGTTGGTGTGAACCATGTGGTATTTCCCAGATATTTATAGTCGGAATTACAGTAGAGTGCATATCCCGAATCGCCCCAGGTCGGGTTTATTACAGGCAATGCTTCCCCGGCGTAATATGTTCCTTGAAACTCAGCTAAGTTTCTTTCAAGGACACGGTCAATATCAGTATAATATGAAATCAGCTCGTTTTGTTTCTGAGGTCTTGCATACATTTCGGCATTGTAAGAAGAACCGTTTTTAATCGCTCTGATTGCAATGCAGCATCTGTCAATCACTTCATTTTCCCATAGTGCATCAAATCTCTTTTTTGTCTCTTCCCAGTTTTCTTTATATAACATATCTGCCTCATTTAACTTTATCCCCAATGATTTAAGAGGGGGTTTTTTTAATCAATTCACTTTACAGACTTTTGCTTTTTAAATTCACTCAAAGTGACAACTTTTTTGGTAAGTCTTGCTTCTTCGGCCGCGAAGGCCATCAGACTTCCCTGAACCGATACTTCAGCTGAGGCGCGTCCTTTGATTTGCCCTTCGTTTCGAACCAAATCAACAAATTCACGGACTATTTCATCGTCTCCGCCACCATGTCCGAATTTAGATTCTTTAAAATTAATTACTTTCTTATCCGGTTTTCCAAAATTAATTATTTCAATTTCGTTCTTCTCAAAGTACCCTCTAATCTCGCCCTTGGTTCCCATTATCTTGATCGATCTTGTATTCCCGTTTGTAAATGCGCACATAGTAAATGCTGCGGTTACTCCGTCTTCAAATTCAAGGCTTACTACCTGATGGTCCACAACATTATTATTGCAATGATATACACATCTGCCATATTGACCAACTTCCAGCGCTTTCTTTCTTGATTCGTAATCCGTATTTATACTTATTGCACTTGTTGGCCAACCCACATCATCAGTAAGATAAAACTTAGGCGCATAATACGGGCACTCCGCAGAAACGGGGCAACCATCAAGACATCTCATCGGTGCACCTTTTGGTGCATTTTCGCTCTTGAAATGCGTCAGGGAGCCAAATGAAGATAATCTTAGACAATCCTTTCCCACAAGCCAAAGCATTATGTCCATGTCATGGCAACACTTTTGAAGAATCATAGGAGAAGATTCGTCCGAGTTGTTAAAATGACCTCTGACAAAACTATGTGCCTGATGCCAGTAGCTTACATTTTCATTATGCTGAATCGATACAACATCGCCGATGTCGCCGTTTTCAATTACTTTTTTTATTGTTGAAAAAAACGGAGTATAACGAAGCACATGGCAAACAGAGAAAACTCTTTGAAATTTTTCTGCGTAATCGCCCATAACTATGCATTCATAGGGGTCTGTCGACATTGGTTTTTCGAGTAATATATGATAGCCCTTCTCCAGAGCCTGAATTGCCGGTTCAAAATGCATTTTGTCCGATGTGCAGATAAAAAGCGCATCAGCCAGACGAGGCTGTTTAAGTAAATCTTCCCAGGTATCGTAGCACTGATCTTCAGTCAGACTATGCTGTCTTTTGAATTCTTCTTTTCTTTCTTTATTAGGTTCTGCAACTGCAACAAATTTCATATCCCCGGGATTGCGAAGTGCGTACGGACCATATGCATCCATCCCTCTGTCTCCGGCACCCAAGAGTGCAACAGTTATTTGTTTCATAGTATAATACCTCCAAATATCATATAATTCCCATAGTTGTAAGCCATGCGCGTGCAATCAGGCCGTGTCCTGCAGAAGTTGGATGTACTCCGTCCTCACTCCAGAATTCTTTGCTTGATTTTTTTCCCGCCTCTCTGAATATACCGTCTAGGGGCACTAATAATGTTTCGAATTCTTTTGACATTTTTCTGACCACATCGATTTTTGGATCCAGATCTTCTCTCCACTTTTCCTGTTCCGGTTCTACTTCCAATAAAAAGGGCTCACAAAGAACTAACTTTGCGTTAGTGTTTTGTGTGATTTTTGTCAGTAAATCTCTGTATCCCCGTTCAAACTCACCGGCTGAAGTTGGTATATTGTGACTGTATCTGTGCCAGCAATCGTTAATACCAATCATAATTGAAACCCATGACGGCTCTATATCGATAAAGTCCTTCTGAACTCTCTTAAGTAAATCTCCAATTCTGTTCCCGCTTATCCCTCTGTTTAGGAACCTGACATTATTTTCAGGATACAGACTCGAATACCACGCAGAAACAATTGTAGGGTATCCATAACCTATAAACTTATCATTGCTGCGGTCCCAGTTGGTATCGGTTATGCTGTCGCCCTGAAACAATACAGTTTCGTTCTTGTTTATCAAACTCATCTATTACTTCCCCAATTATCTTATTCTTAACAGTTTTGCTGTTTTATTTTTTATCGTTCCACTTTTTAAATACTTCCTGCATTTTATAATAAGCCAGCTTCGGTCTGCGGAAACTGTCAACCACACCCTTATGGTTCAGCTCCATAGGTCTCAGCATAAATCTATTGCTGCCTTTTTCTTTAACATACCACGGAGATGTGCGGAAATCATTGAATGTCCATATAATTTCTCCCACGATGTAGTCTTTTGAGAGATATAGATTTGTCATATCCTCAAGATATTGCGCCTGCTGTTCCTCTGACCAGAACTCATTCTTTTTATATGAATGATATCCGTATATACCTTCCCAGCCGCCTGATGTAATAATAACGGGTTTATCGGGGTAGTTTTTTGCGATATCATCAAGGAAAACCTTGCCTTCCTCAATTGTCTGGCCAAAATACCATCCATTCCAGTAATTGATGCCGACTATATCAAAATAATCATATGTCTTGTCCTGCATTGGAATAACCGAAGCATGAATTGTCATTCTTGTAGGGTCAGTGTCTTTAAACAGTTTTATATATTTCGGGACAAAATCAACAGCAGCCTCTTCGTTTGTATTGCATTCAATGAACAAGCTCCAGAACATTATGCAGGTTTCGTTCTTATAATATTTAAGTGCTTCTTTTGCCTGATTAATAGAGTTTTGGAGCACATCTTTATTTTCAAAATGCGCCTTCTTGAAATCAACATTTGGAACCTCTGCCATTACAATAAAACCCATTTCGCTGGCCATTTCATATTCTTTAAGATCATGCGGATAGTGGCATAATCTTAAGAAATTTGCGTTTCCTTTTTTGCACATTTCATAATCCTTGCGTACAAGATCATACGAAAAGGTTCTTGCCGACTGATGATATTCCTCGTGCTTTGAATAACCCTTCAGCATTATCGGTTTATTGTTTAAATAAATTCTTCTGTCTTTTTTTGAAAATTCTCTTACACCGATTTTGTGAGTCCACCTATCTATGATTTTACCTTTTCTTAACAGGGAAATTTCGAAATTATATAGATATGGGCTGTCCGGCGACCAAAGATTTGGATTTTCAATATGAAGGCCTATTGTGGGATTTTCGTTTAAAATGATTTCATAACTTTCAACCATGGTCTTTGCGCACTCTCTGTCCAAAATCTCAATGTGGACCTGGTCTCCGTCCTGCTTTTTATACCCGCCAAGCTGAAGCTTTATATCAATTTCACCGTTTATTTTTGTCTTGACAAAAACATCGTCAATCCAGCTTTCTCCTGTGCCATTCAGGTAAACTTCTCTCGTTATACCTCCATAATTAAACCAGTCAACTCCTATCGGAGGAACGGTAAATTGACTAATTGTACTGTCAACACGAACAGCAAGTGTATTTTCCTGATTTGCTTTTAACAGATTGGTTACATCGATTTCAAAGGGCGTAAAGCCGCCTGTATGCGAACCCGCGAATTGTCCGTTTAACCAAACTTCGCACATATAATTTACACCGTTGAAAAATAGTACATTACGTTTAATTTCATCATTCTTTTTAAAGTGAAACTCCTTAAAATACCATGCAACACCTTCATAATGAAGCCATTCATCATCTGCTTCGTTCCAGCATGACGGGACGTACATATCAACAACATTTTCCGGTGTATTTCTAAACCACTCCTTGGTCTTTCCGATATTCTCTCTATCTAATCTGAATTTCCAGAACGAATTCAAACTAATTTGCTCAATCATTTTTGTTACCAACCTTTCGTTCCTGAATTAATAATTTGCCCCCACTTTTTAAAAGCAGGGGCATTTCTAATTATATATAAAACTATTAATTTCTAACCCTTTACAGAACCCAAAGTCGCACCTTCAACAATTTGATTCTGGAAGAACATATAGACAATCAAACATGGTACCATGGCAATAACAACACCTGCGCAAAGCGTAACCCAGTTCGCCCCGTATTCCATCTGCTTATTCGCCATGTACATAGCAACACCGATTGTCCATTTAGGTGCATCTGAAAGGTAAATGTACGGACCGATAAAATTATTATACAAACCTACGAATCTAAATACACCAACGGTAACGATACCCGGTATTGATAAAGGAACAACAATCCGGTAAAAGATTTTAAATAATGATGCCCCGTCAATGTTCGCACTCTCTTCAAGCTCCTTAGGTATAGATTGCATGAAACCCCCGATGAGCATAAGATTAAAAGCGCTTTCCCCCAAAGTGCTCAGGATAATCAAACCTGTCAAACTATTTGTTAGTTTAAGATCGCTCATTAATATATACTGCGGGACTAACGCATTTATTCCCGGCAAAAATATTCCAAGCATAATTAATGCCCATACATATTTTCTGAGTTTCCATTCTATTCTGGTTAATGCATAAGCATTCAATGTTATTAAAAACAATCCTGCGAAAAGGCTGACTCCAACATAATACAATGTGTTTAAAAGTGAAGGTCCTATCCTAAGTAAGTTCCAGGCATTAACATAGTTAATCCATTGCGGGGTTTTTGGCAAGGCCCAAATATCCTGCATAAATTCGGGATTTGTCTTCAATGATAAATAACATATCCAAATCAGAGGGAGAGTTATTGTCAATCCCCATAAAAATAATATGACCCTCCAAATTGTATCTCCAACTGAAAAACGATTACGCATTGTTATCCTCCTCTAATACTCAACGGCATCTTTCTTTGTAAATTTGTCGGTTAAAAGCTTCGAGCCAACCAATACTACGAACATAAACATTCCTATTGCCGAAGCATATCCAAAGTAGTGTGTTCCCTGGTTTTGCGCGGTATTTCCGAATGCAAAGTTAAACATATACAACCCTAAAACATCAGTTGCTCGGACAGGCCCGCCACCAGTTAAGACCAGAACAATTTCATAAGTTTTTATCGAACCGATCATTAAGAACATAAGACTAACTTTAATTATTGGCCAGATAAGAGGAACCGTAATCTTAAACAAACGCACCATATTGGTTGCGCCATCCAATATTGCGGATTCATAGATTGATTTAGGAATTCCTTTCATTGCATTCATGAAAATAATCAGATAGAAACCGACTCCACCCCAAATCATTGTTAACAGGACGGCGGGTAAAGCCGTCTCATCCATTCCAAGCCAATAGTTGCTGAAAACTTCATTTGCGCCGATTGCACCAATCCTATGACCGACTGCATTTATGAATGCGTTGATTAACCCGAATCCTCCATCATAAAGGAAAGTGAATATCAACGCAATAATAACGCTTGATAAAACATTCGGAATAAAGAATATATTTTGGTGAATACGAAATTCAGGATATGATTTGTTTGTGAGTGCGTAAGCCAATAATAGAGAGATAATTATAACGCTTATCGGGAATACCAATAGCATAATCAAACTGTTTGTCGCCGCATGCCAAAAATGTGCATCTCTCGCCATTTTGATAAAGTTGTCGAACCATATAAATTTCGGAGCTGCCACTCCATTCCAATCGAGCATCGAGTAATATGCCGACAAAACATTTGGATACAAATCGAAAACTATATACCCTACCATTGCCGGCACTACGGCAAACATCAAAAATATTGTTTTTTGATTTTGCTTTTTCGATTGCCATTTGGCCATGCTTGTTTTGTTAGTTTTACTTTTGCCTGAAATCTCGCCTTTTTTCATCAAAGTACTAGTCCCTCCTAAAATACTAAAAATTATTAAACATTACTACTTTATAATTTTATTAATATTGGGATTTTTATTTTTCCATCCAAACACTATTGTAAACTCTATGAACAAAATAATCAACAAATTTTTTTTTTTTTTTTAGTAATTTATTAAAAATTAGTCATTTTATTTGCTTCTAATCATCCAATTTAAACTGAGGCAAGAATTTTTTGTTGGCTCTAAGTAATTTCATTGCCATTTCTTCAATTTCAGGATATGTTAAATGTGCACACAAAGGGTCATTATACAGTGCCGTTAATGCTTTTCCCAAATCTCCGTCAATTCCCGCTTCAACAATTAAATCCTGATTAATCGCATGCGGCAAAACCATTTTATTAACGGCTTCGGGCAGATTCCCTACGCAGATCGGTTTGAAACCCAAGCTGTTAACCACCCCCAAAGTCTCAACTATGGAATCCTTTGGAAGGTTAGGAATTTGGCCTATGTTAGGCAAGTTAACGATATCAATAAAGTTTTTGTCACTGTGGAAAGCAGCAATAATGTCTGCTGCCGTTTCTCTGGAACGTTCTCCGGATAGAGTCTCCGCTCCGCTTATATATTTATCAAGCAGTTCATCTGCTTCTTTTCTGCTTTTTCTGCGATCCTCAATAAAAGTTCTGACCAAATGATATTTCTCTATTGTATCTTCATTGCCTGATAAATAGCATGAGATGAATTCGCAGGTATGTCTGTCTTCATTGTATGTTAAAAGACCAAATCTTTCATACAGTTCGCTGCAAACGTATGAATTCATTTCAGAACCGTTCTTGTCTTTATATGTTTCCTTAATAAGTTCCGCCAGGCTTCGTTTACCCAGTCTCTTTTTTAATAATTCATATCCGTTCTCGCCCTTTATGTTAAAATCAATTATCCAAAAGAAATGATTTATTCCGCCAAAATTAACTTTTATATCATCCTCACTGTCCAATTTAAAGATATCCTTTAAGACATCATAAACTTCAAACAGTCCATGACATAAGCCAACCGTCTTTAATTTACTGACTTTGTAAAAAACATTGGTTAAAACCGACATTGGATTTGTATAATTTAAAACAACTGCATTTGGTGCATATCGTTCGATATTTTGAGCCATTTCGACAAATACGGGAATGTTTCTGAGTGACCTCGCCCATCCCCCAGGTCCGACTGTATCGCCGACTGTTTGATATATCTTGTATTCTTCAGGTATTTTTAAATCGTGTTCCATTGCATCAAGGTCACCGGTTGAAATGGTTATTATAACAAAATCAGCCCCCATGAAAGCTTCTTTCTGGTCTTCAGTAAAGTGAAAGGTACAGTTAGTACCCCTTAATTTATTGTATTTTTCACCGAACACAAGCATTTTCCTGCCTGCGGTCGGATTAATGTCAAGTATCTCGTATTCGGCATTTTCAAGACCGGGTGTAAGCAATAAATCATTTATAAGCTTTGGAGACCAATAAACACTGCCCCCGCCAACCAATACAATTTTGCATTTTTTATTCATAAAATTGAACCTCCGATATTTGCTTAAATTACCTGATTTTCTGATTGCAACAATGTATATTATAAGTAAATTACTAAAACCAAACTCTGTCAATATTGCTTGAAATGTTCAAATTTACACATCAATATTGTTGTTTAAATGAATTATACTCATATATTGCCCCATAAAGTTCAAAAAAGATAGATTTTTCAAATAAAAAAAGGAATGCCAACTGGCATTCCTTTTTGAAAATATTTAAGACACTGTTACTTGTAACCGTCTGCAAACGCTTCTTCAAGATATTTTTGTGATTTTTCAAGTACAGGTAACGGCTTCACCTTGCCTATTGCAATACGCGCTCTAACATCATCTAAGTTTGTATATGCTGAGGTGCTTAAGCCTTGAGGATCTTTGAGAACAGCTGCGTGAGAACCTATTTCAACAGGTACAACCTTGCCGGTGTTCACCAATCCGACTATTTGCTTAACAACTCCCTTAATGTTTGCACGTCTTGCAGCGGTGTCGTCATAATCGGTTCTGATTGAGATAAGTCCGCCATACTTAACCATCTGATCCTGTATTGAAAGATTTTGCATCCATAATACAAACTCTTTGCTCCATTTTTGGTTCAGAAGAGGTTTGCCTTTCCAAATAAACTGAGAATCCTCAGATGCCTGCTGGACGTAAGGTTTGTATGTTGTACTTGATACGAAAGGCATTGCCATGAATCCCCATGTGAATCCTTTTGGTACTGAATTCTTCATTTCGTTTTGAATCCAACTTCCTGATGCAACCATTGCGGATTTATGCTGAATAATTTGCATCTGTGAAATTGTATGCGTGATTGTTCCGGAACCAGAGTTGAAATAACCTTTCTGGCCCATTTCATATAGTTTTGTGTAAACTTCAATTGCTTCAGGTGATGTGTACTGTTTACCGATATAGCGCCTGAAATTGTAATCAAATTTAGTATTCTTGTTTTGAGCCGCAAGTTCAAACTCTTTAGGTTTAACCAAACCATACAGATAATTTTTGTAGAATGTTATCGGAGCAACACCGGCTGCTTTAATCTTTTCGCATAATGCCGTAAACTCAGCATAAGTTTTTGGTGCCTGATTCCATTTCTTGCTGGTGAAATATTCTTTCTGGAAGAACAAACCGGTATAATCCAAACAATAAGGAACACTGTATACATGTCCAAGTCTCTTATACATTTGATATTTGTACGCGCCCGGGTATACAATATTCTTTAAGGCTTTCCCGCTTCTGTCGTATGGCGCTCTGTCCCATATATCATCAAGCCTCAGGAGTTTATTGTTATCCGCATAATCTTCCCATACAAGTCTTGCAGACGAAAACATATCAAACATATCGGCATTGTTACCGGCGGAAATTTTCGTTCCGATAGCAAGATCGATTGATGGATCTGATGTTATTTTGATTTTTACATTCGGAAACTTTTTCTGGAATGTGCTTATTGCATACCTCATCCAGCTATCTCCGGCACCCGCTTTGAAAAATGCAAGTTTTAAATTTACATTTCTGTATTTAGGCAATCCATTTGAATAAAGTGCTTGCTTGACTGTGACTTTACATGTTGATTTAATGTTTCTGTTTGCGTATGCATAAACTGTAATTGTTGCAGTACCGGGAGCCACACCGGTGACCTTTCCGGATGTGCTTATGATTGCAACTTTCTTGTTACTCGTTCCATAAACGAGCTTTTTCTCGGTAGTATCGGTCGGATTCAAATAAACCTTTAACTGGTATGATGCTTTCTCCGCTACCGTCACTGCTGTCTTATTGAATTTAACTCCTTTTATTGGAACCGTTCCAATTGCTCCTACAGGAATTGCTACTGATGCCGAAATCATTATGCTAAGTATTAATGCCAGAACTTTCTTCATAAAACTCCCCCCTATCGTTTAGATTTATATCTAATTTTTATTTCTTTTCAAATTCAATTGTGGACTTTTCATAAACCATGTTCATACGTTTTGTCTTTTGGTCGATGTAGACTCTCGCATTGGATGTGGCATTAATTTTGAGTGTCAATTCACCATCTTTGTATGTCCCCTGATATGTCCCTTGCTTATCTTTCCATTGGTAACCTGCAGCTGTTTTTGTTATCTTAATTGTACCCAGTACAGGATCTGAAGTGCTGTCAGGTGAAATATATTCATCCCATGTCCCCAATAAATCTTCAGCAGAAGCCTTTACATCGGGTTTCGGAGTCACATCTCCTACCACACTTGGTTCAGGAGAAGAAGATACGTCTACGGTCGGTTCATCAGTTTGATTCGCCGTAGTATCCCCTACACACGCCGCAAGACCTGTCGCTAAAACCGCAACTACAACAACTACACTTAATAATTTTAAAACTTTCATTCTTACGCCTCCTCTCATTATTTTAATACTGTTAAACTATCTGATAAATCAAATCACACCTAATATCGAACACACTTTATTATATTTCAATTTCGCTAAAGATTCAATAAAAATTTTATTTTTTATTTCCAAAATAATTTTTTGCATCAGGTCTTCATCTGTACGTTATAGAATTCGAAAATTATGCAATAAATTATGTCCAAAATGTTACGGTGCCGCTTCATTTAATCGGGCCAATCTGAAGATTCTCCACTTTCAGATTTCCGTTATCGCCCTCGGTCGTAATAAATAGTTGTCCTAAATCATCTGCATCGTTCGCGGTTGTTCTGAATTCATAATCGGCCGCTATCTGCGTTCTTGATCCGCCTTCAGGTGTAACCCAAACGCTGTAAGTTTTTGCATCGGTGTCGGCTTCTATCTCGACATGGAATTTTACATTTGCGACCGCGCACGAAACATCGTTGCTTTTCTCAAACGCATCACCGTTTCTCGCATAAAAATTCCCTAATGTCAACTGCACAACTATCGGAAGATCGCCAAATCCCCATACCTGAGTTTGAGAATCTGCAAAGTCCACCGTTGCACCGATATTGTCAATCAGAGGAGTTACATCATACTCTATGGATACCATCCCGGAGTTTGTTCTTCCCACAAACAAACCGTTGTCTTGCCATCCGCTGTTTTCGTTCAGTGCCGTATAGACTGTGCCCGGCGTATATACTGCATACCTTGTAGCATTTTCAATCTGCATATTATTGCCAAGCTTTGAGTTAAAGAATATTTTTCCAAGATCATCAGCATCTGATGCAGTTGATCTGAAAGTATAATCCGCCGCAATTTGAGTTTCATTTCCTCCGTCCGGTGTAACCCATACGCTGTATTTTTTTGTATCCGTATTGGCAACTATTACGAGATGATAAACAGTATCAGCCTCATATTCTACGATTGCATCCGAATTTTGCGTGTCAGTCATTGCACCGTCAACTGAGTCGAAAGTACCTGTTGTATCGTTTAGTCTCACTGAAATCGAGCAGTCGTCAATAGATGCAACATCAGTATCTTTATCCGCAAAATTGATCATTCCGTCAACCATATTAATTTGAGGTTTTATATCAAGTTCCACTCTTTGAATCCCGGTAACTCTGGTCGGCAATCCCATTGTGTCCCCTATGGTCATAATGTAGCCGTTTTTAGTCCAATCGCTTGTCGTGTCTGATACAGACACATATACTTCTGATCTGTCCAAATACGGCGTTTCTGTGGGTTCCGGCGTTGGCGTCGGAGTAGGGATTGGCGTTGGCGTTCGGGTCGGAGTTGGTTTTGGTTTTGCTTTTGTCTTGAATTTAATCACAATTTTTTTCTTTAACATGTTTCCAGCTTTATCTTTTATCGAATATGCAGGTATCGACAACACATATGATGAATTGTAAGCCAATAAATACTTATGCGCTATTTTTATATAATTCTTCGAAACAGCAGTTGTAATTCTTATGGCTTTATTCGATTTTGTCAGTTTGATTTTTGAGAAGTATTTGCTTTTGTAAATGTTTTCACTGAATTTCAAACTAATTTTTACATTAGTTGCTATACCCGTCTGATTGTTTTTAGGTGTGGCAATTTTCAAGGCAGGAGCGGTCTTATCAACACCTAAAACAACGGTTGCTGGAATCTGTGAAAGTATCAATGATAATGTACATAAAACAGCTATAGTTTTCTTTAACATATTTTCCCTCCATGAATTACAAATATATTTTAACAATAACTGCCACGCCCTGATAATTCTTCGGGGCGTGGCAATTCTTATTGTTGAAACGGTGTATCGGCAGCCCAACCCTCCGATTTATTATTTATAATGCACCTCTGTAGTCGCGAACATCTTTGCCTGCCGCATATCCTGTGAAGGTATTATTTGGAGCTTTCAAATAGGTAACAACAGTGAAGATTGTCTGTCCCGGTGCTGAAATCGTCAGTCCTTTTCCAAGGCCAATCCCTTCGTTGCCTGCTGTGAATGAGTTACCTGAAATATTTACGATGTTTATGTTTTCTGTTCCGCCGATTGCATATTTAACTGTACTTTCGAATGTGCATCCCGTCACAGCCAATTTACAACCCGCAAAATAACCATCATTGGCGGTAATTCCATTCCATAGCTTCGTAAAATTAACATGATCAACCGTAAGCTCGGTAGTACTTGAAGGCGCAACAACAATACCTCTCGAACCGCCTGATACCGTGTTTGAAAGATAAGTGAATCCTGTTATGCTTCCGTTCTTGATTATTACATTCTCCATGCCTGCATTAACGTTATATGCATGACAAAAAGTAGCCGTCAGAACAACATCGACATTATCAATTGTTACATTTCCCGAATTAATTGTGATAAATGTATTTACAGTCGCTCCGCTTCCAATTATTTCAACAGGTTTGTTTATTTGGAATCCCGAGTACGTGCCGGCAGCAAGTGTAATATGTCCTATGCCCGTGTTGGCCAATGCAGCTGTTAATTCAGCATCGTTATTTACTGTTGCAGTTCCGGCTGCAGGATTCGGCGCCAAAGTCGGCACAGGTGTTGCAGCAGGTGCTGAGACATGAGCTATTGTATGATTTTCAATTTTAAAGTCATTGTCCGCATAACCCGCAAAACAAACCTTTCCGACGTCATCCATGTTTGATAGTAATCTGAATCCCCAATTAAATGCTATCTGTCTTCTTTCTCCTCCTTGAGGAGTAACCCAAACGCTGTATGTTTTATCACTTACATTAGCCAAAATTTCTATGTGATATTTTGTACCTGCGGTATATTTTGTATAAGCAAGCGTTGCAGGAAGACCTCCGCCCTCATCTCCGTCGCCGCCCTTCATTGCATCGATGTAACCCTCTTTGTTAAGTCTTACTGCCATGCCGAGTTTCCAGAAATCAGTGTCGGTATTTTCAAAAACAACTGAACTGTCAGCATAGCCGACTAAAGCATCCGAATTATTAGTCTTCGGTGTAATATCATAATTTATCAGCTCATATCCTGTATTTGCAGTTCCCAAACTGCGTGCAGAACTTTGCCAGTTTGGTGCGGCAGTTGCAAATTTAACCGACCACGCTTCAGAAATTGTATTTACAGGTGTCGGAGTCGGTGTCGCTGTCGGTGAAGGAGAAGGTGTTTTTGTAGGTGTTTTTGTAGGTGTAGGTGTAACTACTTTTTTTGCCTTAATCCTGAACTTTATTGTAAATGCTTTCTTTAAGATGTTTCCTGATTTGTCTTTGACTGAATACGCAGGTACGGATAGTACATACCACGCGCTGTTAGTCAATAAGTACTTATGCGCTATTTTTAAATAATTTTTGTAAATAGAGGCTGTTGCTGTAACTGCTTTTTTTGATTTCGTTAATTTGATTTTTGAAAAATACTTGCTTTTGTAAATATTCTCGCTGAATTTCAAACTGATTTTGACATTAGTCGCTATACCTGTCTGGTTGTTCTTTGGTGTTGCGATTTTCATGACAGGAGCAGTTTTATCTTTTGCCGAAACACTTACGATAACCATCTGTGAAGCTACCAGAGAAAGTGCACATACAACTGCGATTAATTTCTTAAACATATCAAATCCTCCATTTTTTTATATTTACCTAATACATTCTATTATATGATTCGAAAAAAGACAAATCTTTTTATGTCATTCATGGTGTCCTGTAATCTTTTATCTCTTCATTAAGAGCATAACCGTTAAAAGTATTGTTGGTTTTCAGATATAAGACAAGCGAGGCTGCGTTCTGACCGTCTGCAGTAATATTAATTCCACTGCCAAGCCCTATACCTTCTGTTCCGTTCGTAAATGTATTCCCGGTCAATTCAACGATTGTAGTATTTTCCGTGCTTCCGATTGCATATGCAACATTCGTAAATGAACTGTTTCTTAGTGTAAGCGATGCTCCTGCAAAGTCAATCCCGTTTGCCAGTTTCCCGCCACATACTATTCCATTTCTTAATTCGCTGAATGCAACATCTTCGATTGTTATTTCTGATGCAGATGAAGGAACACAGAAAATTCCTTTGGTAACGGTGCTATCTGTCCCTCCGGTAACGCTCCCATTTTTAATCACTATTCCTTTTCTTCCCGGAGCTATCCGGTAGCCGTGTCTCAAATCCGCCTCTCCCATTGGATTTGTTACAAGGCTTGTCGACGCGGTCACATTAATGTTGTCAATCGTCACATTGCTTGAATTAATCTGAATACCCGATAAAAAATTTGCGCCGTTTCCCTGAATTATAATAGTTCTGCTGATTGTAAACCCTGTATATGACGAATCTGCATCAAGGACAATTGTACCAACATTCGCATCATTAAGGGCTGCCGTGATTTCCAAATTATTATCCGCCGATGCTATCCCGGTAGGTGTAGGCGACGGAGTGGCACCATTGGTTGGTCCCGGTTGCTCCGTAGGTATAACCGTATCTGCACTTGCTATTGTAAAGTTTTCAACCCTTATTTTCTTGTCCGTATCTCCTGATATCAGAAATAATTTTCCCGTGTCATTCAGGTCCGCAGCTGTCGTTACAAATCCATATTGCCCTGCGATCTGAACTTTTGCTCCCCCTTCAGGTATAATCCATGCGCAATATGTTTTGACTATCGTATGAACCGCAATTTTTACATGATATTTCGTATTTGCCGAATATTGAAATGCCTTTTTAACAACATATTCATTGTTGGTTTTTCCATTCTTAACATCAACTTTACCTATGTTATTAAATCTTATTGACATTGGCAAATCATCAAATTCGGTTATTTCTGCCCGGCTGTCTGCAAGATTAACCGTAGCGTTAACATTGTCCGTAAGCGGCGTGATATCAAAGTTTATAAAGCATTCTCCCGTATTCTCAGTCCCTATATTTATACCATCGGATATCCAGTTATCCGTAATATTGGTCGAAAAATATGTTGCCAGATTGTCTAAAATCCTGAGTCCGCTTGGAACAGGTGTTGGCGTCACGGTTGGTGAGGGGGTCGGAGTAATTGTCGGTGTCACGGTTGGAGTTGGTTTGATTATTTTTGCTTTTGTTTTAAATTTAATTGTAATTGGCTTTTTTAAAATATTGCCCGCCTTATCGCGAACCGAATAAGCCGGTATTAAAATTGTATAATTCGAGCTGTAGGCCAGAAAATACTTGTGGCTTATATTTAAATAATTCTTTGATATGCTTGATTTTATACTTGTAGTTTTGCCGAATTTTGTCAGCTTGATTTTACTGAAGTACTTACTTTTGTAAATATTCTCTCCAAACTTTAGTGATATCTTTGTGTTTACCGTAACCCCTGCCTGATTATTTTTCGGTGTTGCTGCCTTCAGTAAAGGAGCAGTCTTATCGGCTGCCGAAACGCTTATAAAAATGCACTGTGAAAAAATTAGCAGCAGCGTGCACAAAACAGATACCGTTTTTCTGAACATTTCGAACTCTCCTTTTCATTATTGCAAATATACATATATTATATTACATTCGAAAAAGCTTATCTATAATCTGCGACATCTTTGTCCGGTGCATATCCATTAAAGGTATTGTTGCCTTTGATATATGCAATTATAGTCGAAACGTCTTGTCCCGGAGCAGTTATCTTCAAGCCCGATCCAAGTCCGATTCCTTCAATGCCTGCGTTGAAGGTGTTTCCGGAAAAATCCGCAAGTGTTGCTCCTTCTGTCCATCCAACGGCATAATCAACATTTGTAAACGTACAATTATTCAGGGACAATATTACTCCGGCTTGAATAGCATCACCGCAAGTTATCCCGTTTCTTAAATCAGCAAATTCAATATCCTCTAAAGAAATATCGGTTGCGACAGTAGGCGGACAAATAATTCCTTTTGATTTTATTTTATTTAATGTCCCTTTTACACTGCCGTTTTTAATGACGATGCCTGTTTTGTTGTTGGTAATGTTGTAACAAACATTAAACATTTCAGTTCCTGCTGTATTTCCACAAGTTACATTTAGATTATCAATCGAAACATTGCTCTCATTTATGACTATCTCCGATGAAACAGCAGCTCCGTTACCTATTATGAAAACAGGATTTATTATTATGAATCCTCTGTATGTTTCCGCCGCATCAAACTCGATTGTTCCGATACTTGTATCTTCCAGTGCGGCTGCTAATTCGTCCTGGTTATGAACCAGAACAGATCCCGCCGCAGGAGTTGGTGCTGAAGTTGGTACTGGTGTTGCGGTCGGTGTTGGAGAAGGCGTCTTCGTAGGTGTCGCAGTTGTTGTTGCCGTTGGTGTGTCTGTAGGTGAAGGTGAAGGTGTAACCGTAGGTGTCGGTGTATGAACCGGGGGTTTTGCTTTTGTTTTGAATTTAATTGAAATAGCTTTTTTAATATAGTTCCCCGCCTTGTCCTTCAGCGCATATCCGGGTATGGAAATAACATAGGTTGCACTGTATGACAATGAATAGGTGTGACTTATTTTAAGATAGTTTTTTGAGATAGTTGCCTTTGTTTTAATAGATTTGTTTGTTTTGGTAATCTTTATTTTAGAGAAATTTTTTCCT
>JBAZRJ010000024.1:0-27698 GCA_041662985.1 Clostridia bacterium | reverse complement strand
CTAATTTGGTTCAGCTTACCTGAATTCTCCTGTTGTTCTTGCAAACAACTATTTCGACTGCCTTTGTTAATATGTCAGTGTAACTGTAGGATACTCTTCTTGTTGTTTCAAAATCGTTTTCAAACTTTACTACGAAGATGCTTGGATACGAGTTCTCAAGAACTCCTTCTCTGATAAATGCTTTTTTTCTGCCCTTGTTCGCTTTTAGCTGAACTCTTTCTCCGATGCAAGTTTCAATATCTCTTTTTACCTGACAAAGGTCACCCTTTTCAATCATTGAATCACCTCATCCTCAGTTTTCAACATTTTATCATAAAAGGCCTCTTTTGTCAAAAGTTTATATATTATAACAATTACATTTTATATATGTCAAGATATTTTTTTAATGCTCCCAATTCCCCACTATATATAGGGCTTGCGCTGTTTTTAAACCACAAGTGACATTACGGTATTGAAATATAACCCAATAAAAGGTTATAATTAAATGACATAAATTCATAAATAAAATGGTTTTCGGAGGAATAGTTATGCTAACTGATATCCAAATCGCGCAGGCCTCAAAGATGAAACCAATTTCTAAAATAGCCGAAGAACTTGGCATCTATGATGAAGAACTTGATTTATACGGCAATTATAAAGCGAAGCTTTCGGATTCCATATTTAAAAGACTAGGCAAGAAGGCTGACGGCAAACTGATTCTTGTAACTGCTACTAGCCCAACTCCTGCGGGAGAAGGCAAGACAACTACAACAATCGGTCTTGGACAGGCTTTGAATAAAATAGGCAAAAACGCAATAATCGCTTTACGGGAACCATCGCTTGGTCCTGTAATGGGTATAAAGGGCGGTGCTGCCGGAGGAGGTTATTCACAGGTTGTTCCGATGGAAGACATAAACCTTCATTTCACGGGTGATATGCATGCAATCACGGCCGCAAACAACTTGTTGTCGGCAGCTATCGATAACCATATCCAACACGGCAACAGCCTTGGGATTGATCCATGCCAGATAATTTGGAAGAGGGCAATGGATATGAATGACAGAGCATTGCGAAAAATAGTTGTTGGACTTGGAGGCAAGTCAAACGGTACACCTCGGGAAGACGGATTTAATATTACTGTCGCATCAGAGGTAATGGCTGTTTTATGCCTTGCTACAGGTTTATCGGATTTGAAAGCCCGACTGGGTTCAATTATTATCGGTTATTCGTACGAAGGCAAGCCAATAACAGCCGGACACCTTAAAATTCAGGGTGCAATGACTATTCTTCTAAAAGATGCAATCAAACCGAATCTCATTCAGACACTTGAAAACACTCCGGCTTTAATGCATGGCGGTCCTTTTGCCAATATTGCCCACGGCTGTAACAGTGTCACAGCGACGAAGCTCGCATTAAAACTTGCGGATTATGTTGTAACCGAGGCTGGTTTTGGCGCAGATCTAGGTGCTGAGAAGTTTTTCGATATTAAATGCAAACATGCCGGATTGAAACCTGCAGCAACTGTTCTGGTTTCAACTATCAGATCTTTGAAATATAACGGCGGTGTGAAAAAGGACGACCTTAAGGCCGAGAATATGCATGCATTAAAAAAAGGTTTCCCTAATCTTGAAAAACATATTGAAAATTTAAGAAAATTCGGGATTCCGATAATTGTTTCAATCAATCATTTTGAAACCGATACACATGAAGAAATCGAATATGTTAAATCAAGATGTAAAAATATGGGCGTCGAAGTTGCTTTTTCCGAGATTTTCGCAAAGGGTGGGAACGGCGGATTAGAGCTTGCCGAGAAACTGATAAAACTTATAAATACTTCCAAAAATGAATTTAGATCTCTTTATGATGATAATTTGCCAATAAAAGAAAAAATCGAAATAATCTCAAAAGAGATTTATGGCGCGAGGAGTGTCAATTATTCTCCTCATGCGGAAAAATCAATTCATAAAATAGGTGAGATGAATCTTGACAAACTGCCTATCTGCATGGCAAAGACACAGTATTCGCTGTCTGATAATCCCCAATTGCTTGGTAGACCTGAGAATTTCGACATCACCGTTCGGGAAATAAGAGTCTCTGCAGGAGCAGGCTTCATCGTCGCGATTACGGGCGAGATTATGACAATGCCCGGATTGCCAAAAATACCGGCTGCAGAAAAGATTGATATTGACGAAAACGGTTTAATAACCGGTTTGTTTTAGGTATTTTAACACTCTTCCTGATGTGAAGTTTCTGAATTTTTCCAATCATTATTTTTATTCAACTTATATTCGAATTTTATATTATACTTCGACATTTTGTTCACATTTAATTATACTTTATTTTTAAGTTGTGCTACACTATTATTATTGAATATCTTATATTTAGGAGTGTGTTATGGAAAGCGCGTCAAAGAAAAAATCATTCAGATTTACTAAGAAAACCGCAATAATTTCTGCTATGTGTTTCGTCATTCTGCTTTTGGCGATTATCGGCGGACAATTGGTCTATGCTTATATGAATTACGACAAAGTAAGCAACGGCGTTTTTATAAACGACGTCAATGTCAGTAATCTTACAAAAAGCGAGCTCCAGAGCAAATTAAACAAATTATATGCAAGCGACAACACGGATAAGAATATTAACTTTAAGTCAAAAACGATGGTCGTTACTTTTTCTTATCCTGAATTAGATGTTAAATATAATCTTGAAACACTTGAAAAAAAGGTTCTTGCTTACGGAAAAGACGGGAATATTTTTCAAAACATTATTAATCTCTTTTATGCCCAGATAAGACATAAAACATTTACATTGCAATATTCATACAATAAAAAAAAGCTTTCCGAAATAATTACAAATTTGTATGACTCAACCTGTTTAAAGGTTGTCGAACCTGAAACATTATACAAGAAAAAGAGCGTTACAATTAGTGAGGGCACAACCGGTGAAGATATCGATCATCCGCTTTTTATTGAGGCGACAGAGAATATAATGAATAAATTCCAAAGCGGTACTGTTGCGGCAACTATAATTGCCGACAAACCGGAATTATTAAATGCAGACAAACTCTACAATCAGGTACAAAAGAAGGTTGTAAATGCATCGATCAAAGTTAAGGACGACAAAATAACATATATTGAGGAAAGCAACGGAAGACAAATAGACAAAAAACTCCTGGTGCTTGCGGTCGATGAAATATTGGAGGGCGATGCAACCGAGAAAACCATACCTATTAAAACAACCTATCCAAAGATTACAACAAATGATCTTGAAGGCAGTATTTTTAACGATGTTCTTGGCGAATATTCAACTCAGTTCTATTCCAGAACCGAAAATGAAATAAACAGAGTCAATAATATAAAGCTCGCATCATCAAAAATAAACGGAACCATACTCGGCCCCGGTCAAACCTTTTCCTATAATAATATTGTCGGTCAAAGAACTGTCAGCGGCGGTTATAAAATCGCGCATGTGTACAGTAACGGTGAAATTGTATCCGGAGTAGGCGGGGGTATATGCCAGGTTTCGACCACTCTTTATAATGCGGTACTGTTTGCGGGACTTGAAGTTGTTGAGCGCAGAAACCATATGTTTACAGTATCTTATGTTGATTATGGAAGGGATGCTACAGTATCTTACGGCAGCACCGACTTTAGATTTAGAAATTCAACAAGCATGCCGATTAAAATTATTGGCTATACGCTTCCGGGTGAACGTTTATACTTTAAAATTATAGGAACAAATCCAAATCCGGAAATCACTTATAAATATGATTCTGTAGTCAGAAGCACTGTTCATTACAGTGTTGTATATAATGACGATAACTCATTAAAAAAGGGATATACGGAAACGACTCAGAATGGAATGAACGGCTATGTGGCCGATGTATATAAATCGACTTTGAAGAACGGAAAGGTAATAAAACGTGTCCGGCTTTCGACAAATGTTTACAAGGCTCTGAACCAAATTGTTCTTCGCGGAACAAAGGGTTTGGTTACGACAAGCAAGCCGAAGCCTTCCAAAACACCAAAGCCGGCTCCGACTAAATCACCTAAGCCGGTACCTACAAAATCACCGACACCCCCGACATCATCGCATTAACCTACATCTATTCTTCGGTTTCTGCTATATAAATGCGCGAATATGAAGGATTTATATCTCCAACTTTCATTTTCGTGTGCTCTTGGTTATAATTTTCCTCTGTAACCTCACATAAAACGGCATGTTCTTTATTTTTATTTATCATTTTTGCAATATCCGTAAATTAATATTGCATTTTTGTGAAAAACCTATTGAATTTGGTTTTTTTTAGTGTTATAATTAATCATTGCTACAAGAAACACATTACTCTGAGTTGCTGTAAATATTTTTTCAAATGTTAGGATATACTCAAAGAAGAGTCTTGTCTCTTTTTTTGATATGTCCTATTATAATATTTAATACTTTTTGGAGAGGTTGTTAATATGGGTCAAAATATAAATTCGGATAAACAGATATTATCCGAAAATCAAGGGTTACCGGAAAAACAAGGATTATATGATCCGAATTTCGAGCATGATGCATGCGGAATAGGTTTCGTTGCGGATATTAAAGGCGTAAGAAGTCATGAAACCGTTAGCAATTCGTTAAAAATCCTTCTTAATCTCGCACACCGCGGAGGACTTGGCGCAGAGAATAATACCGGTGACGGTGCAGGAGTTTTAACGCAGATACCGCATGAGTTTTTCAAGGCCGAATGTTTAGAGCTTGGCTTTGTGTTGCCAAAGCCCGGTCATTATGGTGTTGGAATGCTGTTTCTGTCTCATAATCCAACCAAACAAATTTTCATTAAATATCATCTGGAAAAAATAATTAAGGATGAAGGTCAGATTTTGCTTGGTTGGAGAGATGTTCCGTTCAATGATTATTCGCTTGGCAAAACTTCAAGGAACTGTATGCCTTTCATCAGCCAGGTTTTCATCGGAAGAGGCGCTGATATAAAATCAGACAATGAATTCGAGAGAAAGCTTTATATCATCAGGAAATCGGCAGAAAACGCAGCTATTGAAGACAGGGAATATTTCTATATTCCAAGTTTTTCATGCAGAACAATTGTTTATAAAGGAATGCTCACCGCACAGCAGGTCGAGGAATTTTATACGGATTTGGCAAACCCTTTATATAAGTCTGCAATAGCTCTTGTTCATTCAAGATACAGCACAAACACCTTTCCAAGCTGGGAACGCGCGCACCCGAACAGATATCTTGTTCATAACGGCGAAATCAATACGATACGGGGAAATGTCAATTGGACATCGGCGCATCAAAAGCTTTTAAAATCGAATGTGTTCGGAAAAGATTTAAATAAATTGTTCCCGATTATCAATTCATCGGGCAGTGATTCTGCAATGTTTGATAACTGTTTGGAGTTTTTAACCCTTGCCGGCCGTTCTCTTGCGCATTCTGCAATCATGATGATTCCGGAACCATGGTCTAAAAACATTACTATGAGCGATGAGAAAAAGGCATTTTACGAATTTCATTCCTGCGTAATGGAAGCCTGGGATGGTCCCGCTGCAATGGCTTTCACAGACGGCATACAGGTCGGCGCACTTTTGGACAGAAATGGCTTGCGTCCTGCAAGATATTGCGTCACCAAGGATAATATGGTTGTACTTGCTTCGGAGGTTGGAGTTCTTCCGATTGAACCGTCAAATGTCCTGTACAACGGACGACTTCATCCGGGAAAAATGCTCCTGATTGATACTAGAGAGGGCAGAATAATCGATGACGATGAAATAAAAGATAAACTTACGGCTGAACACCCTTACAGACAATGGCTTGATAAATATCTTGTCCCGTTGGAGGAGCTTCCCGAATCGGGTCTTGTTCCCGGAACCAATTTCAATACCCTCGTTAAAAGAAAACAGGCTTTCGGTTATACATACGAAGACATAAAGATGATCATTTCACCGATGGCAACCAACGCCATTGAATCAATAGGTGCAATGGGAGCAGATAATCCGCTTGCAGTTTTGTCTGAAAGACCGCAGCTTTTATATGACTATTTCAAGCAATTATTTGCACAGGTAACAAATCCTCCTATTGATGTAATCCGTGAGGAAATTGTTACCGGTCCTGAAACTTATATCGGTCCGAAGAAAAATATACTTAATCCCGAACCGGGTACAGCTCATAGGATAAGACTTAATACGCCGATTATCGACAATAATGAACTGGCAAAGCTTCGCCGCCTGAAAGGTTCGGATTTTAGCTCGGTTACGATTCCGATTGTTTTTGATATAAAAGACGGAACTGAAGGTCTCGAACCTGCCATGAATGAATTGTTTGAAAAAGCAGATGCAGCAATTGAAAAAGGACATCATTTGTTGATATTGTCAGACAGGAATATTGACGATCAGCACGCGCCAATTCCAGCGCTTCTGGCTGTGTCCGGACTTCATCAGCATCTCACGAGAGAAAACACAAGACCTCTTGTAAATATTATTCTTGAGTCGGGCGAACCTCGTGAAACTCATCATTTCGCAACTCTCATAGGTTACGGTGCCTCAGCAATCAATCCTTATCTTGCTTTCGAAACTATTGACGATATTATAAACAGGGATTATCTGAAAGATGTAAAATATAACGTCGGCGTCCAAAACTATATCAAAGCATCGACAAAGGGTATTATTAAGATACTTTCAAAGATGGGCATATCGACAATACAAAGCTATAGAGGGGCACAAATATTCGAAGCGGTCGGTGTGAGCAATAAGCTGATTGACAAATATTTTACCTCCACGACTTCAAGAATCGGTGGTATAGGAATCAGGGATGTTGCCGCCGAGACACTTGAAAGACATTTTACGGCTTTTAATGACCGCAAAGAAGAATCCGAGCTTGAAACAGGCAGTTTCTATAAATGGAGAAAAGACGGCGAATATCATTTATACAATCCCGAAACCATTTATAAGCTTCAATGTGCTTGCCGTAACGGCGATTACAAGACTTTTAAGGAATATTCCTCTTTATTGAATGATGCTGTCAGGAAACAGGCAACAATAAGGGGCTTGCTTAAATTTAAGAATACCTTAAAAAGAGTTCCGATAGAGGAAGTTGAGTCAGTTGAAACTATTTGCAGGCGTTTTAAAACAGGAGCCATGTCTTACGGGTCAATAAGCAAGGAGGCTCATGAATGTCTTGCAATAGCTATGAACAGAATCGGCGGAAAGAGTAATACCGGAGAGGGCGGTGAGGATTCCTCACGTTATTTGCCTATGGCGGACGGCGATTCGAAATGCAGCGCAATAAAGCAGGTTGCTTCAGGAAGATTTGGCGTTACAAGCCAATATCTTGTTAATGCAATTGAAATTCAGATAAAAATGGCTCAGGGAGCAAAGCCAGGAGAAGGCGGCCAGCTTCCGGGCGAAAAGGTTTATCCATGGATTGCAAAAGTAAGACATTCGACACCGGGGGTTGGACTGATATCTCCGCCTCCTCACCATGATATTTATTCAATCGAAGATCTTGCCGAGCTTATTCACGATCTTAAAAATGCAAATCAAAATGCCAGAATCAGCGTCAAGCTTGTTTCGGAGATTGGTGTCGGAACTGTTGCGGCCGGTGTTGCAAAGGGTTTGGCCGATGTTGTTTTAATCAGCGGCTATGACGGTGGTACCGGAGCATCGCCAAGAACAAGCATCAGACATGCAGGACTCCCATGGGAATTGGGACTTGCAGAAACTCACCAGACACTTCTTCTCAATAATCTGAGAAACAGAATAGTTGTTGAAGCGGACGGCAAACTCATGACAGGCCGCGACGTTATAATCGCAGCTTTGCTTGGGGCTGAAGAATTTGGTTTTGCAACAGCACCGTTAGTAACCCTGGGATGCGTAATGATGAGGGTATGCAACCTCGATACATGTCCTGTTGGAGTTGCTACGCAGAATCCTGCTTTAAGGAAAAATTTCTGCGGCGATCCGAATAATGTAGTCAATTTTATGCGTTTTATTGCACAGGAAATGCGCGAAATTATGGCCGAACTGGGTTTTCGGACTGTCAACGAAATGATTGGGCACACTGAGATTCTGGAACAGGATAAATCAACCGCAAACTATAAATTAAAAGGATTGGATTTATCCTCTGTTTTATATAAACCTTCAATGCCCAAAGAAAGAATCCAATATTGCAATACTGTTCAAGACCACAGACTGGAAGATGTTTTAGACAAAAGAAAGCTTATGAAGGTTTGTCTTCCGGCTATTGACGACGCCAAAAAAGTCGAGGCTTCATTTGAAATTAAAAATGTTGACAGAGTCACCGGTACAATTATAGGAAGCGAGATAACAAAAAAATATGGTTCGGCCGGTTTGCCTGAAGATACCGTAAAACTCCACTTCAAAGGTTCTGCAGGACAAAGCTTTGGTGCATTTATTCCAAATGGAATGACCCTATCGCTCGAAGGCGAATCGAATGATTATATCGGAAAGGGGCTGTCGGGTGGGAAAATTGCAGTTTATCCTGACCATGAAGCCACTTTTGTTCCAAAAGAAAACATTATTATCGGAAACGTTGCGTTATATGGCGCAACCAGTGGCCAGGCTTATATTTGCGGCGTTGCGGGCGAAAGATTTTGCGTGAGAAACAGCGGTGCATCTGCCGTTGTTGAAGGAATTGGTGACCACGGATGCGAATATATGACAGGAGGAATTGTTGTTGTTATCGGAGAAACAGGTCGTAATTTTGCAGCCGGTATGTCGGGAGGCATAGCATATGTTCTCGATGAAGACAGTACCTTTGCGCTTAAATACAATAAAGAACTCGTTGAATTTTCTGTTTTATCCGAAAAAGAAGATATTTCAAAAGTTCGTGAGTTGATTGAAAACCACGTAAAATATACAAATAGCCAAAATGCAAAAAACATACTTGAAAATTGGGACAAATATGTCTCAAAATTCGTTAAAATCATTCCTCGTGAATATAAAAACATGCTTCAATTGATTGAAAACGCCAAATTAAAAGGAATGTCAGACGATGATGCAGCATTGGCGGCATTTAAACAGGCAACAAAAAAGAGCGGTAAATAACGGGAGGAAGAATAATGGGAAAACCTACAGGATTTATTGAATATAAACGAGTAACACCTCCGGACAGAAGCCCAAAAGACAGGGTCAATGACTGGGATGAGTTCCATGAAGTTCTGTCTGAGGAAAATATGAAAATTCAGGCTGCCCGCTGTATGGATTGCGGAACCCCTTTTTGCCATTCCGGAATAATTATGAACGGTATGGTTTCAGGCTGCCCGTTAAACAACCTCATTCCCGAATGGAACGATCTTCTTTACAGAGGCCTTTGGCATGAAGCATATCAGCGTTTGTCAAAAACAAATGACTTCCCTGAATTCACAGGCAAGGTTTGTCCCGCACCATGCGAAGGTTCCTGCACATTGGGTATTAATAATCCGCAGGTTACAATTAAAAATAATGAATGCTCAATAGTTGACATGGCATTTGATTCCGGCTGGATTAAGCCGAATCCTCCAAAAATAAGAACAGGCAAAAGGGTAGCCGTTATAGGTTCCGGTCCATCAGGTCTTGCCTGCGCAAATCGTCTGAACAGAGCAGGTCATACTGTTACAGTTTTCGAAAGATCTGACAGGATTGGCGGTCTTTTAATGTATGGGATTCCAAATATGAAATTGGATAAAGGCGCAATAATGCGAAGAGAGAAAATTATGGCAGAAGAAGGTGTGATTTTTAAAACGAATACAGAGGTTGGAAAAGATTATTCCGCAGAATCATTAAAAAAAGATTTTGATGCGGCCGTACTTTGCTGCGGCTCAACAAAGCCGAGAGCCCTTGATGTCAAAGGGAAGGATTCCAAAGGGATTTATTTTGCCGTAGATTTTTTATCTCAAAACACAAAAAGTCTTTTGGATTCAAATCATAAGGACGGAAACTTTATAAGCGCAAAGGATAAAGATGTCATTATAATCGGCGGCGGTGATACAGGAACTGACTGCGTTGCAACGTCTTTGAGACACAAGTGTAAAAGTGTAACGCAATTTGAAATAGTTCCTGCTGCACCGACGGAAAGAAGTTCAAACAATCCGTGGCCTGAATGGCCGAAACTTTACAAAACAGATTACGGCCAGGAAGAAGCAATCGCAATTTTCGGCCACGACCCTCGTCATTTTTGTATAAATACAAAAAAAATAGTTTCCGACAGAAGGGGAAATGTTAAGGAAGTTCATACTGTAGAGGTTGAATGGAAAGAAGACGATAATGGGAGGTTTATTCCTATTGATGTTAAAGGAACTGAAAAAATATGGCCGGCTCAGCTTATTTTAATTGCTATGGGATTTCTTGGGCCTGAAGACGGATTATTGAACAAGCTCGGCATAAAAAGAGATACCCGCTCAAATATTGATGCCGAATACGGAAAGTTTGAAACAAATGTTCCGGGGATTTTCTCGGCCGGTGATGCAAGAAGAGGTCAAAGTCTTGTTGCCTGGGCAATAAACGAAGGACGTCTTGCAGCAAAAATATGCGATGAATACCTGATGGGAAAGCAAGTTAAACCTTGACGTTGCGTTAATGTTAATTACAGACTTCTCAATGCATCAATTGGATTCAACCGACTCGCTTTTCTTGCCGGCATATACCCGAATATTATTCCAACCGCACCTGAAAATCCAACTGCTAGCAATATGCTCGACATTGACAGAGCAAACCCGATTCCGATAAGCTTTGCCGCAACATAAGCAATCAAACTTCCGAGCAATAATCCAATGAATCCGCCAATTAAAGACAGGAAAATCGCCTCAATAATAAATTGAAGCTGAATTCTTCCCGGAGTTGCTCCGAGTGCTTTTCTTAAACCAATCTCCGTTGTTCTCTCTGTTATTGAAACAAGCATCATATTCATAATGCCGATTCCTCCCACAACAAGTGAAATTGCTGCAATACCTGCAAGCAGAAGCGACATCATCGCCATCATTGTCTGGAAGGATTCAATCATATCCCCCATATTGAAAACAGAATATGCATCATCATTGTAGTTAAATGCACGGTTCAAAACTCCCTTTATATCAATTACCGTATCATCCGCAATTTTCGTGTTGTTCAGATACACATCGAGATTCGTGACGTTCTTAATACCGAGACTTCTAAGTGCTGTTGTGTAAGGAATGACAACCGTGTCATTATTTGATGTAATGCTGAACCCGCTTGATTCTGAGAGCGTCCCGATGATTGTAAATGTGGTTCCGTTAATCATTATTTTTTTGCCCAAAGGATCAACTCCAAAAAATAGACCCTTTATTATATCTTCTCCAATTACTGCAACCTGATTTTTGTTTTTTATATCAAGAATGTTGATTGCTCTGCCTGATTTTATAAGTGTTGTATCGGTTTTGAAATAAACTTCATTTTTCCCTTGAACTGTTACATCGTCTCTAATCTCTTTATTATAAATAACCGAGGTTTTCCCTGAAATTGTGGGTGATGCTCCGCTAACATTGCTTATTTTTGCGATATCCCTTATGTCCCTGTCGTTAAGACCATGTTTTAAAGGTGTTCCAAATGCCGTCACTGTAATTTTATTGACACCAAGAGCATTTACCTGGTCGCTTATACTGTTTGTTGCACCCTGGACAATTGTAATCAGTGCAATTATCGATGCAACTCCGATAACGATTCCAAGCATTGTCAGAAATGAACGTAATTTATTGTGAACTATATTTTCCCATGACATTTTTATACTTTCAAGAAGCATCCTACTGCACCCCCCGTCTCTGCTCGGTAAGGTTTCCGTCCAATATGTTCACGACTCTTTTAGCATAAGATGCAATATTGATATCGTGCGTTATCATTATTATTGTACTGCCATCGCTGTTCAATTCCTTAAACAAATCCAATACCTGAATTCCGGTCTTTTGATCCAATGCGCCCGTCGGTTCATCAGCAAGGAGAATAGTCGGCTCTGTAACAAGCGCCCTTGCAATTGCAACACGCTGCTGCTGTCCTCCGGATAGCTGGTTGGGCAAATATTTCATCTTGTCCGATAATCCTACTTTTTCTAAAATTGCCTTTGCCTTCTTTTTTCGCTCAGACGATTTCAGACCGGTATAAATCAGCGGTAACTCAACATTTTGAAGCGCGGTCATCCGGGGTAAAAGCTGAAAACTCTGGAAAACAAAACCGACTTCTTTATTTCGTACAGCCGCAAGTTCGGATTCGTTGAGATCCTCAATGTCGTTTCCCGAAAGAATATACTTGCCCGAGGTCGCAACATCAAGACACCCGATAATGTTCATCATTGTTGTTTTTCCCGAACCCGATGGTCCAAGAATCGACAAAAAATCACCCGAATTTACCGAAAGATTGACATTATGAAGAACCTCACACGCTTCATCCCCCATATAGTAGCTTTTATTAATATTTTTCATGCTTAGAATTTCAGTCATTAGTTATTTATCCCCCGTTGCTGCCGGTGCTGCTCGCATTGCCCGTATTCCCGGAACTTCTTGAGAATGCCATATTTGCCGTCGTATCTGCTTTTGTATAAAGGATTGCTTCGCCTTCCGAAACACCGCTTTTTATCTCAACGGTTGTACCGTCATTAATTCCTGTTTTTATCGCCGTTTTAACCGCTTTTCCGTCTTTATCTTTTATCAGAACATATGGATTGTTGTCTTCGTCAAATTGAACGACCGTCATTGGCAATGTGACAACTCCTTTAACGCTGCTATTTAGCAGAGTAACCTCAGCAGTCATACCTATTTTTATTTTACTGTCTTTTTTAAGATCAATAGTTGCCGTAAAGTATGTCACACCATTCTCCGTTTGTCCTTCGTTTGACATACTGATAATTTTTCCTTTGATTTTCTTATTAACAGCACCAATAGTAACTGTTGTTTCTTTTCCTGTTTTTAATGCTGAAATATCATATTCATCAACCTTTACTGTAACTTCAAGGTTGTCATAATCAACAATATCCATCAATTGTGTCCCGGCAAGAAACTGCTGATTATCCTCAACTTTTAAATTAGCAACTTCCCCATCAATTTTAGCTTTAATTTCTTCCCCTAATGTCGTTTTAAAAAGCACATCTCCTTTTGTAACCAAATCCCCTTCTTCAACATTAATTGATGAAATTTGCATGACTTTGTCAGATACAACAGTCTGACGATTTTTTGTATCAACATTTCCTGAGAATGAATAATAGGTCGTAATATTTCCTATCTTTGCCTTAATGTTTTCGTAATCGGACAATGCAGGCCGCATGAAAAATGAAACAGCAAAAAGTATAATTGCAACAACTATTATGCCGATGATTATCCATTTCTTTTTTGATTTCTTTTTTGTAACCATTCAATCTACCTCCGGCTTGAATTCTATAATTTGGTAATTATTCGCTTTGTTTATATAGCCTATTATAATATAAATTTATGAATTTAGTGTGAACAAATCAGTATTTATTTTCAAAATTATAAACATTAACGTTACGTAATAGTTGTTGCGCTCATAAATCTTATGCGCGAAGTAGCTTGATTTATGTGGTCTGGCATCCTACGTTGACGTAACGTAAAGGTTTATTTTGTCCGGATATATACATGGATTCTGTCATTTACGTCAAATTAAATTGCCAAATAAACTATTGACATTGACTTGACATTGACGATACGTAATAGTTTATAATAGTAGCAGGAGATGAGATAAATGGAATATACAATCAATAAGCTTTCAAAAATGGCGGGCATAAGTACACGAACTCTGAGATATTATGATCAGATCGATTTACTGAAACCCGCACGAATAAATACCTCAAATTATCGAATTTACAGTCAGAATGAAGTCGATAATTTGCAGCAGATTTTGTTTTATAAAGAACTGGGTTTTGATTTATACAGAATTAAACAAATAATATATTCGCCGGATTTCAACAAAGAAAAAGCACTTTATGAACATATGGATATTCTTCAAAAAAAGAGGATGCAAGTTAATTCACTGATTAAAAATATAGCGCGAACAATCGATAACACAAAAGGATTGGTTTCGATGACCGATAAAGAAAAATTCGAAGGTTTTAAGAATAAGCTGATAGAAGATAATGAACAGAAGTTTGGCACAGAAATTCGAAAAAAATACGGCACCTTGCATGTAGACAAATCTACTGCATCTACTGCAAACAACTCTCTTGGAAAACCATAAAAATCAAAGGAAGCCCATGACCAATCAAATAATTGGCATCATTTGATTATCAACCTCCAAACATGTTATAATTACATATGGAATTTTACTATAAATAGCGGAATATTACAAAGGGTAAGTATATATAAGGAGATTTGGAAATGTTTAAGAAAACAGTAACTCTTCTCTGTGCGCTGACTTTAGTATTCTCGCAATGTTTTATTGTCACTGCATTTGCAAAGGCTGATAAGACAGCTCCTGTAATTACGCAGTATTCACCGTCAAATAATCAAACCGAAATCGCAATTGATGTCAAAATAACCTTGAAGTTCAGTGAAAACATTTATAAAGGTTCGGCTTTTTCATCCATAAAGCTTACAGCATCAAACAAGTCTGTCACATCTAAAATGAGCATTTCAAAGAATATTTTATCAATAGCCCATACCTATTCCTTGGTAAATAAAACAACATATGTTTTAACAATACCTGCAAAGGCAGTAAAGGATAAGGCCGGGAATCTTTTCAAAAACAGGACCTCAATTAAATTTACAACAACCGCAAGGCCGGTCAATTTAATTACCTATTCTTCCGGGAAATATTTTGGCGAGCTTATAAACGGAAAGGAAAACGGACTCGGTGTTATGATCTGGGACAACGGAGAAGTTTATACCGGAAACTGGACAAATGGCCAAGAGAACGGGCTCGGTACATATACTTATAATGACGGCAGTGTCTACAGCGGCGATTGGGTTTCTGGCGCTATAAACGGCAAAGGCTCCTATTCTTATAGTGACGGAAGCATCTATATCGGAGATTGGGTTAATGGCATCAGAACGGGTCAGGGGATGTTTAAATGGAATGACGGGGATGTTTATATCGGCGCTTTTGTCGATAATACTTTCACCGGACAAGGTATTTATTATTCCGACGGTATAATTTCAAAAGGTCTATGGTCTGAAGGAGTTTTAGTTACCCCGGATTTAACTCCCGTTTCAACTCTGTCGTTTCCTTATGGTGCATACACCGGTTACACATCCGGCGGAAAACCACAGGGATTCGGTGTAATGACCTACCTTAAAGGGGATATATATGCCGGATTTTGGGTTAAGGGTGTCAGGAACGGCAAAGGCTTTTATAAATGGGATTATAATGATATTTATTTAGGCGATTGGGTTTCGGGCAATAGAACCGGTAAAGGTACATTTAAATGGAATTACGGGGACAATTATTATGGGGATTGGCTCGGTGGCAAAGAGAACGGACAAGGTATATTTAACTGGGACAGTGACGATACTTTTGTCGGCGTTTGGACAAATGGGGTGGAAAACGGGCAAGGAATATTCCTCTGGAACAATGAAGACGTTTATGTCGGGGATTGGCTCAGTGGGATGAAAAACGGCCATGGAACATTTACATGGAATTTCAGCGATATTTACACGGGAAATTGGAATAAGGGCAACAGAACCGGTAAAGGCACATTCACTTGGAATAACGGCGACAGCTATTCAGGTAACTGGGTCAATGGGCGCAGAAACGGTTTGGGCACATATTATTATAACAACGGGACAATTTCGAGAGGAATTTGGGAGGATGACATTTTGGTTGGCTGATTTTGATTATAGAAATCAAATAATAATTAAAATATAAAAACAGCACCGAATCGGTTATTTTCATAACAAATTCAGGTGCTGTTTTTTCTCTGTAGTGCCTGAAAACACTGGGTTTTCAGGCAAAGTGTGGAGGAGAAGCGGGGATTCGAACCCCGGCTAGAGTCACCCCTACTAACGGTTTAGCAAACCGTCCCCTTGAGCCGCTTGGGTACTTCTCCGGATCAATATTATACCTATTATTAAACTAACCTTCCGCTTCAGTAAAAAGTGGCGGAGAGAGTGAGATTCGAACTCACGGAAGGCTTTCACCTTCGCCGGTTTTCAAGACCGGTGCCTTAAACCAACTCGACCATCTCTCCAACTTTGAAAACAAAGCAGTCTTGAAAAGGCACATCAACAAATATAACATGCAAATACCGGTTTTGTCAAAATAATTTCTTATAATCCGTTAATTATTTCTTTGTTGTTCATATATTTCCTTAAGACTTCCGGGATAACAACCGTTCCGTCCTGTTGCTGGAAATTCTCGATAATAGCGGCTGTAGTCCTTCCTATTGCAAGGCCCGAACCATTTAATGTGTGGACAAATTCCGGCTTTTCATTAACACCTCTCCTGAATTTAATACCGGCTCTTCTGGCCTGAAATGTCTCGAAATTACTGCAGGATGAAATCTCTACGTACTTATTGTAGCTTGGCATCCAAACTTCTATATCATAGGTCATTGCAGCTGAGAATCCGAGATCTCCTGTACAAAGCATCACAACTCTATATGGAATGTTAAGCAATTTCAATATTTCTTCAGCATCGTTTGTAAGTTTTTCAAGCTCATCGTAGGACGTTTCCGGTGTGGTAAATTTTACCATCTCAACCTTGTTGAATTGATGCTGTCTGATCAGTCCCCTTGTGTCCCTGCCGGCAGAGCCGGCCTCAGCTCTGAAGCACGCCGAATATGCTGTATGGTATATGGGAAGATTGTTTCCGTCAAGAATCTGTTCGCGGTACATATTAGTTATTGGAACTTCTGCGGTTGGAATCATAAAATATTCTGTGTTGGCAACTTTAAAAGCATCTTCTTCAAATTTGGGCAGCTGTCCGGTTCCGACCATGCTGTTTCTATGAACCATAAACGGCGGAAACACTTCCATATAGCCTTGTACGTCCGTATGAATGTCTAGCATGAAATTCGCCAGAGCTCTCTCCAGCCTTGCTCCCATCCCTTTATAAAATGTGAATCTTGCTCCTGTAACTTTTGCGGCTGTTGCGAAATCAAGAATTCCGAGTTCTTCACCCAAATCCCAATGTGCTTTTGGTTCAAAATCAAATTTTCTCGGTATTCCGAATTTTCTGATTTCAAGATTATCCTCATCTGTCTCGCCTATTGGTACTTTCACATTCGGTATGTTCGGTATGGTAAGCATCAACGTATCAAGTTGCTCGTCTATGTTTCGGACTTCCTGGTCCATGATTTTAATTTCATCCGAGAGACTTTTCATCTCTTCCATAAGTGCCGAAACATCTTTTCCTTCTTTCTTATATTGCGGAATCACCTTAGAATCAGTATTTTGCTTGCTTTTAAGTTTTTCAACATTAAACAGCATCTCTCTTCTTTTTTCGTCAAGAGATTTAAAGGTTTTGATGTCAAACTTGCCCTTGCTCTTTATTATCGCCCTGTTAAAAGAATCCGGGTCACTTCTCAATAATTTAATATCCAGCATATTCTTCTCCTAAATATTTTATATTATATTACATTAAAGCCCTTTGACACAAGGCCTTTCTGCAGTATTGTACAGCTTTTTTCACTCGTAAGCGTCTAATATCTATTTTTTGTTTATCCTTGTCAATAAACTGTTCGCTTCGCTTAAAAAATTTGATGAAGGGTAGTTTTTCAATAAAAAATTCAAACTAATCTTAGCTTCCTCGATTTTATCTGTTCGATATTGCGAATAGGCAAGAAAATAGTAACAATCATCAGTGAAATAACCATCGCTCTTCAATAGTATTGATTTTTCAAATGAGGCTGCCGCACTTTTGTATTCTGAGTTCTCTAAATTTCCATATCCTCTGGAATACAAAGTCTCCGCCGCTTTATAAAATGTATCGCTTACCATGGAATTATACGTTTTCAATGTCTCGTCATCCAAAAATTCACTATTACATTGCGTTTTTAAAATTATGGCACAGGTTATATAATTATTGTTCTTATAAGCCTTCTCTGCCTTTACAAAGCCTTTGTAAGACGCTATTGTATCTGTATATAATTTCGATTGCTTTGACATTTCTGTATTTAACGCAGTTTGCTTATCTACTTGATCTTGCAAAGAATCGATTTTTTTATTTGCCGAATTAAGATTCTGTTCGGCACTGGCACTCTTTCTTTCGGCACTTGCGGCTTTATTTCTGATTTGGTTCAAATTGTTCTTTGATTTTATTTGACTGTATCCGGTCGCTAAAATCACAATAAACGCACATGTAAACAATACTACTGCGTATACCCATAGTTTTTTTTGTTTTGTCACATCCTTATTCAAAAATTCCCACTCCTATATATACTTATTTTATTCTAGTTAGTCTGCAGAAGATTTTTTAGCAATTTCTATTGCCCGGACCTCTTCATCCGAAAGCGGAATCTTTGATTTAGCACCTAGTAATGGCTTGGCATATACTGTCGACGCATTCCGAGAATAAATTCCGTTAAGCAGGTATCCGTCATCATTTTTATCCATTAAAGCTATTACGAAGCTCAAATCACTTCCAACGTCATCAAATGCATTATATCTGACAATCCCAACCTTTTGAACACATTTTGTGAGAGTTTTTTCAACATTGCCAATTTTGATTTTAATTTCCTTACCGTTTTTATACACTTCTTCAACGCGCTCCATGTAGTTCTCCACAAGCTCTTCAAGGTTTTTATTGTCAATTCCTTTCATGAATTTATTGTATTTCAATTTTAATTTTTTAATCCTCGAGCTATTTACCAGTATGATTATGAACATAATAACAATAACCAAAGTAGTTGACGCTGCGAAAATCAATTGCCAAATCGGTATACCTGAAAATATTGTTCCCATTCTAAATTGCCTCCGAATCATAATTCATTTTATTTTAATTGTCTCTGTATGCCGCACATCTAAAGTGTTACAGGCGATTGTTTCATGTGAAACATTTCATTCCTTTGTGTTTTTCAAGCCATTGCAGATTTATATCTTTTCAATTTATATTTCGTCCTTGCCTAAAAATCTTTTGCTTTCTTATCTTTTGCTTTCTTAATCTCACTGCTTCTTTTTTGGCCGTTCTACAATATCCAATATTCTGTCAAGGTCGTCATTTGAATAATATTCGATTACAATCTTACCTTTTTTGTTCCCGGGTAAAAGTTTTACTTTTGTTCCGAATATGTTTTTAAGCTTGTCTTCGATTTCAATCAAATCGCAATCTTTTTCCTTTTGTTTTGTCATGCTCCTCTTCGTCAATAGCCTTTTTACAAGCTTTTCCGTGTCTCTGACGTTTAAATCTCTATCAATAATATCCCTTGCCGTTTTGACTCTCATTTCAATATCCGCAATCGGTATAAGTGTTCTTGCGTGCCCGCTGCTTAATTGGCCATTCGAAATATAACTCTTCGTTTCGTTGTCCAATCCCAAAAGCCTTGTCGAATTTGCAATCGCTGATCTGCTTTTGCCAACGGTCTTGGATACTTCCTCCTGGGTCATTTTAAATTCACCCATCAATTTATCGTAAGCTTCTGCTTCCTCTATCGGGTTTAAATCTTCTCTTTGCAGGTTTTCGATTAATGCTATCTCCATTATTTCCTTACTCGTAAGATCCTTAATTATAACGGGTATCTTCTCAATACCTGCCATTCTTGCAGCTCTCCAGCGTCTTTCTCCTGCAATTATCCTGAAAGCATCATCTTCTTTTTTGCAAATAATGGGCTGAACAACACCGTGCTGTTTTATAGATTCCGAAAGTTGTTTTAACTTATCGTCGTCAAATCTTTTTCTTGGCTGATTTATATTAGGCTCAATTTCATTAATTTTTAACTCCACAATACCATTGTTATCAGTGCTTTCAGTCTCTATGAGCGCTCCAAGACCTTTTCCGAGACCTGTCTTATTCATATCATACCCTCCCCATTGAATAGTCAATAACTTCATCGGCCAGTTCCAAATAACTCACCGCGCCCTTTGACTTTATGTCGTATTGAATTATCGGCAACCCGTAGCTTGGCGCCTCGCTTAATCGAACATTTCTTGGTATTATCGCTCTGTAAACCTTGTTTTTAAAATACTTTTTTACCTCTTCAACAACCTGTATCGAAAGGTTTGTTCTCGGATCAAACATAGTAAGAACAACGCCCTCAACCTCCAATCTTGGATTAAGGTGTTTTTGAACAAGCGTAACCGTGTTCATGAGCTGACTTAACCCCTCCAGCGCATAATATTCACACTGTATAGGAACCAAAATAGTATCGGCTGCAGCTAGTGAGTTTAAAGTCAGAAGTCCTAACGACGGTGGGCAGTCAATTAAAATAAAGTCATACCTATCTTTAACTTCCGCTATGGCTTCTTTTAATCTCGTTTCTCTGGAAATAGCTGAAACAAGTTCAACCTCAGCTCCCGCAAGTTGCATATTGGAAGGGCATAATCTCAAATTCTCAACAACCGTGCTTACCAAAGCCCTTTCAAGTTTGATTTCATTAATTACAACATCGTAGCTTGAGTACTCAATTCGAGTTTTATCAATACCAAATCCGCTCGTGGTATTTCCTTGCGGATCAATGTCAATTATGATTACTTTTTTCCCTTTATACGCCAGACAAGCACTTAAATTCACTGCTGTTGTGGTTTTACCGACTCCGCCTTTCTGGTTTGCAATTGCAATTACTTTTGCCAAATTCTCACTCCTCACGTCGATAATTTCTTCAACTCCAAATAATTATATCACATATTTATATTTGTAACATTAAATAAATTTATAAATGTTTCACGTGAAACATTTGCTTTATATATAATTAAAAGGCCGCATTTTAGGTGTCTGCAGCCTCTTAATTATATACATCTTGCATTCAAGTATTCAGTTCTATTCTAAATATCGAGATTTGTAACCATTCTTGCATGCGTTTGTATAAATTCTTTTCTTGGTTCGACTTTGTCACCCATTAATATTGTGAACGTTTCGTCTGCTCCAACTCCGTCGCCCGGTTCAATTTTCAGTATTACCCTTGTCTCCGGATTCATGGTTGTCTCCCACAGCTGCTCAGGATTCATCTCTCCAAGACCTTTGTATCTTTGGATTGCGCAATCATTCTTCTTCCAGTCTTTCTCCTTTAGAAGTTTCTCCAGTTCTCTGTCCGTATAGGCATAAAATTCTTCCTTTGCTTTAACCACCTTGAATAGCGGAGGTTGTGCAATATATATATGCCCTTCATCCACAAGAGGCCTCATATATCTGAAGAAGAATGTCAGTAACAGTGTCCTGATATGCGATCCATCGACATCGGCATCGGCCATTATTATTATTTTGCTGTATCTTAGTTTTGAAATATCAAAATCATCGCCAATGCTTGTTCCCAGTGCAGTGATAACAGGTGTAAGCTTTTCATTCCCGTAAACCTTATCTATTCTTGACTTTTCAACATTTAACATCTTTCCCCATAATGGCAGGATTGCCTGGAAGTTTCTCTCTCTGCCCTGCTTTGCTGAGCCACCCGCGGAATCTCCCTCAACTATGTATATCTCGCACAAATCAGGGTTCTTCTCGGTGCAATCGGCCAATTTCCCGGGAAGTGTCGTTGATTCAAGCGCTGTTTTTCTTCTCGTTAATTCTCTTGCCTTTCTTGCTGCATCCCTTGCTCTTGATGCCGTCATACATTTATCAATTATCAACTTGGATACTGAAGGATTTTCTTCAAGGAAACCAGTCAAGCCTTCGCTTACAATGGTTTCAACCATGCCTCTGATTTCGCTGTTCCCAAGTTTTGTTTTTGTCTGCCCTTCAAACTGAGGGTCAAGCAGCTTGACGCTTATAACTGCAGATAAACCCTCTCTGACATCCTCGCCCGCCAGATTTTTATCGTTCTCTTTAAGATAATTATATTTTCTGCAATAATCGTTGAACACCTTGGTTATTGCGGTTTTGAAGCCGGTTAAATGTGTTCCGCCTTCAGTCGTTTCGATGTTATTCGCAAAACTGTAAATACTCTCCGCATAGCTATCATTATATTGCATTGCAATCTCTGCAATTGATGAAGCTTTCTTTCCTTCTATATAAACAACCTTATTATTAACAACTTCTTTGTTCCTGTTCATATATTCAACAAAAGAAACAATACCACCGTCATACCGCAAGGCCTTCTTTATCTGTTCATCCGGTCTGTCATCGGTTATCGTGATGGTTATTCCCTTGTTCAAAAAAGCCATTTGTCTGAATCTTGCAAGAAGTGTCTCAAATTCATAGTCGATTTCTTCAAATATTTCAGAATCGGGCATAAACGTGGTTTTCGTTCCTGTTTTCCGGGTATCTCCGACTAACGTTAGTTCTGTTACCGGCTTTCCTCTTTCATATCTCTGTTTATATAATTTTCCTTCTCGTGATACTTCAACTTCCATATATTCCGACAATGCGTTTACTACAGATGCTCCAACGCCATGCAATCCTCCCGATACTTTATAACCATCTCCGCCGAACTTCCCTCCTGCATGAAGAATCGTATGAACAACCTCAACGGTTGAAGTTCCCGTTTTTTCGTTAATACCAACAGGAATTCCTCTGCCGTTATCTTCAGCAGTAACAGATCCATCTTTATTTATGACAATTTCAATATGGGAGCAGCAGCCGGCTAATGCCTCATCTATGCTATTGTCCACGATTTCATATACAAGGTGGTGCAATCCTTTGTTTGAGGTGCTTCCAATATACATACCGGGTCTCTTTCGAACCGCCTCAAGACCTTCTAGTATCTGAATCTGACTTTCATCATACGCCTTATTCATCTTTTTGTTTTCTTCCATCTTTTATCCACCCAATCTTTTTTATCTTACTATAAATTAGCAATGTCTTTAACAAATCCGGCCCTTTTCTGTAACGTTATTGAAGAAATGGGAGAAAGGTATATTTTGCTTTTTTTGTCTGTTTCTGTAATTATATAGGATTTCGGCAAGTCTTCAGATATCGAATCAATAAATCCTTCTTCTTCTGCGATTCGTAAAAACTCCTTCGTATCCTTTGAAACACTTGTCGTTTCCAAATCCATAATTGCTATTACAATCCTCAAAGGTAGTACAACATCCCCGCCAATATGCAAAAACATGGTTTCCTCCACCGCAATTTCAACTGATTTTTCTGATTGTTCCAAACAACTTACTGCTTATATTTTATCTTATTAAAGTATTCTCTGCAAATCTATTCTTCTATTTTCACCGTTCCCTTGCTAACAAAAAATATTCTTGCGTTTTCTTCGTTTTTAAATTTTTCCTTATCTGTGCATGTTATAATTGTTTGAATTTTTCCGATATTCTCAAATAAATATTTCTGCCTGCTCTCATCCAGCTCGCTCATAACATCATCAAGCAACAACACCGGCATTTCGCCGGTCTCCTCAAACATTATATCAATTTCGGATATCTTTACCGATAATATCGCCGTTCTTTGCTGTCCCTGCGATCCATACAGTTTTAGGCTTATTCCGTCTAATATAAATTCAAAGTCGTCTCTTTGCGGGCCATAAAGCGTCATTCCTCTTTGTATTTCGCGGGGTTCGGTCTCTTCTAGTATTCTTTTGAATTTCTTCTCTATCTCAGTAATATCCATTTTGTCGTCTATATCAAATGATGGAACATATAGAATTGTCAGGCTTTCTTTGCCATCTGTCAGCTTTAAATGATTCTCCTGTATCTTATTCGATATTCTCTTTATAAACTCTTTTCTTTCGTATATAATTCTTGCTCCCGTGGATGCCAGCGTATCGTTCCATACCGTAAGTTCTTTCCCCTTACTTTTTCCAAGCTGTATATCTTTTAGCAATATATTGCGTTGTTTCAGGAGGTGTGAATATCTCTGCAAATCTCTGAAATACGAAGGTTTTATCTGACTGATTGTAATATCTGTAAATCTTCGCCTTTCGAACGGCCCCTGCTTTATCATCATAATTTCTTCCGGTGAAAATATCACCGCATTCAAGTTCCCTATCAAATCCACCATTCTTTTTAAAGAAATTTCGTTCACATCAACTCTTTTTCCCTGCTGCATGTCATAGCTTATGCTAACACTCTTTTTTATATCTTCTTTTACCACATCAAGCGTTACTCTGTAGGTGCTTTCACCAATCATCACAAGTTCGTTGTCTTTTGATGTCCTGTGGGATCTTCCCACTGCGCACAAAAAAATAGCTTCTATAATGTTTGTTTTACCCTGGGCGTTTTTACCGTAAAAAACATTGCATCCGGGCGACAAATCAATATGTAAGCTTTTATAGTTTCTAAATCTATCCAGATTCAAGCATTCTATATACAATTCAGATCCTCCAAATATAACCTGCAGACCTCATTAAATCTGAGCATGCGCTAAACGATAAAACAAGTACTCTTTTCTTTTAACGACAAATCAAAAACTCTTTTTCTTTAATCGAAACGACATCGCCCGGCCTTATTTTACGGCCGCGTCTTGTCTCAAGGTCGCCATTAATCGTTATTTTTCCTTCTTCAATCATGCTTTTTGCTTCCGCGCCGCTTCCCGCTTCCCCTGCCCACTTTAATAATTGATCCAGCTTTATGTATTCGGTGTTTATTTTTATGTTTTCCATTTCTTTTCCTCTAAATTATTAAATTTCCCATCTTTTTTCAACGCCGTCGTTCGTTGTTCCGGTTTCTTTAAGTGTTCTTTTCTGCTGTTTTCCAAATCATTCGTCGTCAATCGTTTCGTGTTCTTATCGGCAGTATCAGGTAAATGAATTTTTCGCCGTTAACCGGTTTTATTACGCAAGGTCCGACATTTGATGTGAATGATATTTCAACAACCTCGTCTTCAATGACCTTTAGCGCATCTATAAAATATCTTGGGTTAAATCCTATTTCCAGGTTGTTTCCCTCTGTGTCTATGTGGATTTCTTCTCTGTTTGCTCCCGTGTCTGTGTTTGAAGATATAATCATGTTGTCTGTGTTAATAACAAGCTTTATAGGATATCTTTTGTCTTCCATGGTAATAATTGAAGCCCTCTCAATACTTGAAAGAATTTCTTCTGTTTTTACTTTGATTTTCGTCTCGAATTCAGGAGGTATTATACTTTTATAATTCAAATAATCGCCGTCCAAAAGCCTTGATACAACTCTGCAGTTTCCCAAATCAAACAGAATTTGATTTTCCGAAGTGTAAATATTAATTTTTTCGTCTGTGTCTGACAATATTTTTATAATCTCTCCAAGTGTTTTTCCGGGAACGACAACATTAATATCAACATCTATTCCCTCAACTTTGCTTTTTCTAAGCGCCAAACGATATCCGTCTATTGAAACAACAACCATTTCCCCTTCTTTGAATTCAATCATTTCACCGGTAAGAACGGGTCTGTTTTCATCAAAACTTACTGCAAATATTGTTTGCCGAACCATATCCCTAATAATGTTTTGACTTATTTCGAATCCGTTTTCTTTCTTTATTTCCGGTATAGAAGGGAACCCTTCCGAAGAAATACCTTTTAGTTCAAAATGAGAGTTTTCGCATTCAATTATGACGGTGTTGTTTTCTTTTGCTTCTATCAAAACCTCTGAATCCGGCATTTTTCTAACTATGTCGCCGAGCATTTTTGAATTTAGAACAATTGCTCCCCTGCCCTTAATGTCTGCCTCAACAAAACATTCTATTCCTATTTCCAGATCGTTTCCGGTCATTTTAAATTTATCTTCTGCTTCCAGTAATATTCCTTCAAGTATAGGAAGTGTTGTTTTTGTGGACACCGCTTTTTGCACAATATTTATGCCGTTTTGCAAGTTTTCTTTTGAACAGATTATCTTCATTCTGTGGTCCTCCTCTTTTTATTAATTATATAAAAGAATTTAGTAATAGTAGTAGTAAGTGTTGTTGAAACTGTGTATAACCGGGGTTTTTGGCGTAGTCGCTTGTGTTGAACCTGTATATTGTTTGTTGATAACCGAGTAATAACTTTTTCGGAACCGTGCAAAACTTTTTATAACTTTTTTATCCACACAAAATAATCAACATATAAACATTTTCTGTTTATAACAAAAATCTATTTCCCCAAAATGTTTCTTTGAAGCTCCTCTACAGTTCTTCTTGTTTCGGGGTTTGATTCAATGTCCTTCTTTATTTTTTCACAGGCATGAATTACGGTCGTGTGATCGCGGCCCCCAAAAGAGTCGCCGATTTTAGGAAGCGACATATCTGTAAGAGATCTGCACAAATACATTGCAATTTGTCTGGGGAAAGAAATGTCCCGGTTTCTCTTTTTTGAATTAAGGTCATCGGGTTTCAGATCATAATAACGGGCAACAATTTCCTGTATTGTGTTGCTGTTAATGTCTTTGGATTTATTTGCGGACAAAATATCTTTTAATGCCTCTGTTGCCATCTCAATCGTTATTTCTTTCTCTGTCAGCGAAGAATATGCGATTACACGGTTTAAGGCACCCTCCAGTTCACGGATGTTCGAGGCAATTTTGTCTGCAATAAAGACTATTATTTCATTTGAAACAATTAAATTTTCGAGCTGTGCTTTTTTTCGAAGAATTGCAATTCTTGTTTCTAAGTCAGGCGGTTGTATATCTGCGATTAAACCCCATTCAAATCGTGACCTTAAGCGCTCTTCAAGCGTTGTGATTTCCTTCGGAGGTTTATCGCTCGACACAATAATCTGACTGTTTACTTCGTACAAAGCATTGAATGTATGGAAAAATTCTTCCTGTGTACGCTCTTTGCCGGCAATAAATTGAATATCATCTATCAGAAGAACGTCAATATTTCTATATTTGAATCTGAATTCTTCATTTTTATCGTCTTTTATGGCGTTAATGAGTTCGTTTGTGAATTTTTCCGACGAAACATATAAAACGCGAAGGTTTGGATTTTGCTGAATTATAAAGTGACCGATTGCATGCATCAAATGAGTTTTTCCAAGACCAACGCCGCCATATATGAACAAAGGATTATACGCCTGAGCCGGCGACTCTGATACCGCAACGGACGCAGCATGTGCAAGCCGGTTGCTGTTTCCGATTACAAAGGTATCGAATGTATATTTTGGGTTGAGAACAGAATATGTCTGATCTTCATTATAGGTGTCAGGATTTTTAATCTCCTGTGTCAGAACTTCTTCCGACGGGCAGGTGAAAACAACTTCATATTCTCTTGAGGTAAATTGAGTGACAGCATTCTTGATTAGATTCGAATATCTTGATTGAAGTATCCCCTTATTAAAATCCGCAGGAACGCCAAGCTCAATTGAAGTTTGATTTATAGAAATCGGTTCGATTGTTGCAATCCATGTATTATAGCTGATTTCGGTGAGTTCGTTTTGTAATAATTTTAATGTTCCGTGCCATATGTTGGAAAGTTGACTTGACATTAGACTTCCTCCAAAAAGAATATGATAAAAGATATAGTGAAGTATTTTTACTATATCAGAAATTCTTTTAATGTTCAATAAAAACAGAAAGATATCCACAGAAAATTTTAAAAAAAGTATGTTTATCCACACTTGTAAATTTAGCGGTATTTTTACGAAGACATGTCAAAAAAGTGCTTCTTGACATAGTACGAACATTTATATATAATTATTTTGCTTTCTTTAAATGAGGAAAGTAGCGTTTAAATAAAATACGAACAGTAATTATATTAAATATAATTCTAATTTAAATTATTCGGCACAAGAACGGGGGATTATTTTGTTAAGAACATTTCAACCAAAAAAGAGACAAAGAA
>JBAZRJ010000023.1:0-29129 GCA_041662985.1 Clostridia bacterium | reverse complement strand
AAATGAAACCTATTGCTACAGCCACTCCTGTCCATACACCTACTTCGACTGTGACACCTTCACAGACAAATACACCGACGGCAACTGCTACCCCGGTATCTTCATCCGATTTGCCGCAATTAAACTGGAATTCCGAATATTTGTCTGCAAAAACAACTGAGTTATCAAAAGCAGGATATTCTATACAAACAGATCAGGTAACAGAACTTCCGGCAATAACCACCGGAATACAGAAAATTTATTTTGATGTTATACCGATGGAGAACAACATAGAGGCTTCAATTGATTTTGCAGGCGGCAACACGAATGTTATAGGGTTTGAAAATTTTGCAATATCAATAAAGTTTACAAACCAAGGCACAATTGAAGCAATTGACGGATTGCAAAATAATGAATTCATTTCAAATCAAGCTATACCATACTCCGCGAATAAAAAGTATCATTTTGAATTGGTAGCCGATATGAATGCTAAAACTTATTCTGTATGGTTCACAGTTGAAACTCAGCAAGGAAGATTGAAATTTTCAATCGCTCATAGCTTTGGTTTTAGATCAACTGCTCCGGATACTAATAATTTGGGAGAAGTTTATTTCACGTCAAAGAACGGAAATGATATGAAGGTTCAATATTTGTCAAGGGGCTCTGATTATATTCACGGAGCATTATACAGTTCAATTTACATGAATGGCGGATGGAAAGAATATGGTTTGACATTTGAATCCGAGCAAGGCAAAAGGGTTTTCAAAGTCAATATAAACCTTGACGCAACTCCGACTTCTCCGTTTTGTAATTCATCTGTTTACTGTACCGATGGTCTGTTTTTGGAACAAACTATTAATCTTGTAACATTAATAAGATTAAACGAATCCGGAACATTTGATTTAGGTAATTTCCGTGCCGAAAATCCGCAGGAACTTGATAATATTTTAACTTATGAAGCAAATAAAAAATATCATATAAGAATTGAGGCTCGATTAACAGATATTGATTACATAATCGATACTTACAGTGTTTGGGTCACTCCTGAAGGAGGAGAAGAAATTCAAATAGCTCACGACCATAAAATTAGGCCTTTAATTTCAGAGTTTATATTCGATATCAATAAAATATATATTGTTTCTGTGGAAGGCAACGACAGGCTTAGAATGGAGAATTTGTCTGTTGAAAAAGTCTACACTTTACCTTATCATACACAAACACCGCCGGTTACTCCAACACCCTGCTGTACAGCAGATACAACACCCACATCTACTGTGATATCTACTCCCTCACCAACACCAAATTAAGAAATTATTTATCTTATACAACTAATAAGAAAGGAAAATAAAATAATGAAAGAAATTCCGGGTATTTCAAAAACTGAATGGGTAGTAATGAAGGCGATTTGGACATATGCACCATGTACATCGAGGAAAATTATTGACGAGCTCTCTAAGAGCACAAAGTGGAAGCCAAAAACAATAAAATCAATGATTAATATGCTTGTAAAAAAGAATGCCGTAGGAGTTAAGGATGAAGAGAAGGCATATATTTACTACCCTTTAGTCACTGAAGAAGAGTGCGTGAAGTCAGAAAGCAAGTCCTTTTTAGACAGGGTCTTTGCGGGAAAAACAAATGCTGCTATAGCTAATTTTATTAAAAGTGAGAAAATGTCGGATGAAGAGATAGACCAGTTAAGAAAGATTCTAAACGACAAAGAAAAATGAGGATGCAGATAATGGATTTTTCAATGTTCATTAATTTAATTATAAGTTCATCCATTATGGCAGGTTTATTGGTAATCCTGATATTTATAATCAGGAAGCTGTTTAATAAACTTATAGATCCAAAATGGTTTTACATTATTTGGTTTGTATTAATAGTCAGACTAGCTGTACCTTACTTAATAAGTAGCCCTTTTAACGTGTCGGGTTTATTCTCATCAGTGTTGAATAAAATCGATATTGATTATTGGGTGCTCTTCTATATTTGGATCGGAGGAGTTGCAGCCCTGACTGTTTATACAATTGCAAACAATATATATTTCTGGTTTAAAGTCAAGGACGGAAAACTGTTCATCGATCATAAATCTATGAAAATACTCGCTGAGTGCAAAGAAAAACTCGGTGTAAACACAAATATATCAATTATTCAAACGACGGGAGTAAGCATTCCGGCAATCTTTGGGGTTATAAGACCATGGCTTCTTATCCCCGATAATGTTCTTAATAATTTAAAGTCAAATAATCTTCGATACGTGTTTATGCACGAGCTTGCTCATCTGAAAAGAAAAGATATTCTCGTGAATTGGGTTGTTTTGGTGTTGCAGATTATTCACTGGTTTAATCCTTTGGTATGGATTGCATTTAATAAAATGCGCGCCGATCGCGAAATTGCATGCGATTCGGAAGTGTTATCGCATCTTGAAACAGAGGAGAAGAAAAATTACGGTCATACGATTTTAGACCTGGCTGAAATTATTTCCGGAAGAGTATATTTTGCAGGAATCGCCGGTATATTAGAAGATAAATCACAGGTTAAAAATAGAATTAAGAAGATTTCTCAATTTGGAAATAAGAAAAATAACTTTTCATTTATTTCGGTACTTATAATTATTTTATTGGCGGGCAGCGTTCTTGTAAATGCAAACGATTTTAAACTTGGAAACGGGAAAAAACCTGCGGAAACACCTATAGTAACTTCGTCCCAAAACACTGATACAAATACAGTTACACCAACCGTAACACCGATAATTACGCCAACACCGAGCGGTACTCCGCCTAATTTATATTTCCCTACCCCTATAGTGACGCCTACGGGGAATATAAGCGACGATACAATTTCACCTGCGGTTATTTTAACCTACCCTGATAATAATCAAACTGATATAAGAATTGATTATTTAATTAGTTTAAAATTTAGTGAAAATATCTATCAGGGTGATTCATTCACGAATATAGTCTTATATAAAATAAACGGAAATCCGATTGAAATAAACGCATATATATCGAACTCCATTCTTGTAATTAACCATGTGTTCAACCTGAAAAAAAACACAGGATATATTTTATACATACCTGCAACGGCGATTAAGGACGCAGCAGGCAATTCAATGGAAACATCCTATGTATTGAGATTTTATACAGGTGTTGACACTCCGTTGCCGACTAAATCTGTAACACCAACATTTGAACCTTCGTCACCACCGACGACTGAACCGACTGCAACACCGACAATTGAACCGACAACTACACCAACTGTTATTCCTTCGGGAACTCCGACTCCAACTCCAACTCCGACTGTTACACCGACGGGAACCCCGGTACCGACTCCAACACCAACTGTTTCACCTACGGGAACTCCGATACCGAGTTCCACTCCGACAACAACGCTGATATCATCTCCGACAACAACGCCGACACCAACATTGATATTATCTCCAAAAGCGACGTCGATATCATTATCGAAATCGACAACAACTTCGACAATTAAACCATTGATTATTTCGTTAAATATTCAATTTATATTTTTTAGGATATGAACATAACAAATAGGAGGACATGAATATGAAAAAATATTTGTCAATTATTTTATCAATTTCCATTGTAGCAGTATTCACGTTAACAGGTTATACATCTATATTTGCAGCGCAAGGCGAGGGTATAGCAAAATCCTCAATTCTGACAACATTAAGTCAAACCCCGACACTGACTGCAACCCCGACACTGACTCAAACAGTTGCCCCGACAGATACATCAACACCGACACAAACACCTAACACAAACCCTAATCCTACTCCTACGTACGGACCAACAGACGGATATACACCAGTACCGACAATAGGAGCTATAACGGTTTCCAATAATGCTCAACTGGCATCCGCACTCTCAAATTCAGCCGTGACTTACATTACCTTTATAGCCGGAACCTATACGGGATTCACCATAAACAAGCCGGTAGTAATCGATGGTCACTGGGCGGATATTTCTTCCGGAATTGTAATTAATTCCAGCAATGTAGTGATAAATAACCTTGATGTAACCGCTTCAACATCCTTGGTTAGCAACCCTGAAGCAGAGACCGGCTTCATGCATGGGTACAGTATTGCTCCTAACCTTACGGGAATTAGTATCTATGCGGGAAGAATAACAGGAGCATCAAATAGTAATACGAGGGGTATTTATTTCCAAGTTGCAGGAACAATTAACGGTGACTTCACTGATGCAAATTCAAATAATGGTTCTGCATATATAGCAGATGTAAAATTTGCAAATCTTAGCAATGGAATAGTTTGTAACGGAGCTGATTCACTCTTTGTAAACGGATGCACATTCTCAGGCAATAGAATTGGAATCGGAAATACTGAATATACGACTTTTACAAATCTATGGGGAAATTCATTTACTAATTTTGCAGACAATGCTGTTGAAGGGATTGGTCTTGGAGACGGAGTTGCGTATACAGGACAATCATATTGGAACCTTGTTTCATGTTTATTGGATCACAGTATTTTCGAAGCAGCCTATGTAAATGCGAATAAAACAGTAATCGACCATAGAACAGTAACACCGACACCAACACCGACACCAACACCGACACCACAGTGGTCAGGCAACCCCACAAATTCGCCGACACAAACACCTATAACTACGCCGACTCCACAGTGGTCGGGTAATTCTACAGATTCACCGACAAAAACACCGACACCTGAGTGGACAGGTGATCCTACAGATTTACCGACGCCTTCACCAACATTAACTCCAACACCGACACCAGCGGTCACACCTACGGTAATAAGTACATGTCCTCCATATGTATCGAGTGTTAAAATGAGTAAGACAAGTGCTTCGATTAATGTCGGAAAAACATATCAGTTGACTGTAACCGTAAATCCGACTGATGCAATAAGCAAATCTGTTACCTGGAAATCAAGCAACACTAAGGTTGCAACAGTATCATCAAAAGGAAAAGTGATTTCAAAAGCAAAAGGCGTGGCAACAATCACGGTATCGGTAATATCACTTGAAGGTCCATCATACAAAGCAACATGTAAAATAACGGTTACACAGCCTGTAACAAATATAAAACTCAATAAAACCTCTATGACACTACAAAAAGGTAAAACATATAAATTGATTGCGTCTGTATATCCATCAAATGCAAGCAATAAAAAAGTAACATGGAAATCAGGCAATACAAGAATTGCAACGGTTAGCCCGACCGGCAAAATTACGGCAAGGTCTAAGGGAACGACATATATCTTCGTTTATACCGCTGACGGAAAGAAAAGTGCAAGATGCAGGGTTACGATTAAATAAAATTGAAAGTATGGGGGGAGTATCATGAAAAAATCCTTATCAATAATTTTATCAATTTTAATTGTTACGACATTTACACTGGCAGGTTATTCAACAATATTTGCGGAACAAAGGGAGACAACCGGTCATTCAACAATTTCGACCCAAGTACTGAAAACCACGCCGCTACCGACCGGAACACCTGTGCCAACTCCGCTGTACAGCGGTGATTTTGAATATTCGATAACTCCCGAGTATTACTACACGATTGAAGGACTGAATCTAAGATGGGTTGTGGAAATCACAAGATATACAGGGGAAGATGCATATGTAATAATACCGGACACTATTGACGGCTATCCTGTTACGAGCATAGGGAACAGTGCATTCAGTGACCATCCTGAGTTGACCGGGATTACCATTCCCGAAAGTGTAAAAATCATCGGCAATAATGCTTTCGGATATTGTGACAAACTGTCAGACATTACTATTCCGGACAGTGTTACCGACATAGGTAATTGTCCGTTCAATAGCTGCAACGGACTGACTCAAATAACTGTAAATAATAATGCAAATTATGCAAGCCAGGACGGTGTGTTGTTCAACAAGGCAAAAACTCATCTTATACAATATCCCGCCGGAAAAACAGGAGGCTATTTGGTCCCTGACAGCGTTACCAATATTGGAGATGGTGCCTTCCGTGATTGCAGTGAGCTTACTGACATTACTTTTCCAAATAGTCTTACTAAAATTGACAGTGATGCGTTTAGAAGTTGCAGCAAACTAACCGGCATTGACTTTCCGGATAGAATTACCGATATTGGCCTGTATGCATTCCAGTATTGCAGCGGACTTACAAGCGTTACAATACCAAAAAGTGTTACCCGTATCGGCTGGGGAGCTTTTTTGCATTGCGATAGATTAAACGAAGCATACTTTGAAGGCAATGCTCCTCTAATGGGTGAAGTTGTTTTTAACCAAGACTCATCATTTAAAGTGTATTATATCAACGGTAACACCGGTTTTACAAATCCATGGCATGGAAATGAAACAATTGGTGTGGATATTTTACCTCCAAATTTACCACCGATTTCTATTTCGATGGTGAATGTCAGCAAAATATCTGCAAGAATGAAGGTTGGAAGAACATTTCAATTGACTTCGGTCATTTATCCTACCAATGCTTCAAACAAGAACGTTAATTGGACCTCAGACAGTATAAAAATTGCAACTGTGTCTTCCACCGGGAAAGTTACTGCAAAAGGTCCGGGAACAGCAATAATTACCGTTACGACAGCAAGCGGAAATAAAATGGCAACCTGTACGGTCACTGTAATCCAGCCTGTCAAAAGTGTAAAATTAAACAGGAATTCAATAACATTGAACAGAGGCAAAACTTTCAAATTGACTGCAACAATAAATCCATCAAATGCAAGTAATAGAAAGATCACATGGAGGTCAGGCAATTCAAAGATTGCAACGGTTAGTCCGACCGGCAAAATTACGGCAAAGTCTAAGGGAACGACATATATCTACGTTTATACGGTTGATGGCAAATATACTGCAAGATGCAGGGTAATAATCAAATAAATATAAGCAGGGTTAACGTACATCTAATGTTTTTATTCACAAATGCGGCTTAATACACTATTATAAATATGAATAATGCAAAAGTATTTGCATTATTCATATTTATAATGAAAAGTTGTGAGAGATTTAAAACGTCTTATTAAACATCCCGCTCTATATGATTTGGACAATCGAAAAATTATTATTTAATTAAATTCCATTGACATACACAGGCAGATTGGATAATATATTAATAGAAAGTGTTTCGTTACTGACGGAATTCGTGGAAAACCACGGTGAAGCGGGACACAGGAAGCAATACCAATAAAAGCCGACCGTCTGGGCATATCTGTAGAAAATCCTACAGATATGCTCTATTTTTTTTAGTCTGGAAGGATGATTTGTATGAAGTATGAAGCCTGGAATGGATTTAAAAAGGGGAAATGGTGTAATGAGATTGATGTCAGAGATTTCATTCAAAAGAATTATGCCGCATATTCAGGTGACGAATCATTTCTGTCAGGTCCGACCGAGAGGACAACGGCTCTGAACAACAAACTCCTTGATCTTTGCGAAAAAGAGCGTAAAAATGGAGGGGTACTGAACATTGATACAAAAACCGTTTCGTCTTTATTAAATTATGAGGCGGGATATATCGATAAAAACAATGAAATTATTGTCGGTCTGCAGACAGACAGTCCGCTTAAGCGCGGAGTGAATCCCTTTGGCGGGTTGAGGCTTGTTAAATCATCCTGTGAAGCATATGGATATAAAATGTCGGATAACATTCTCGACGAGTTTAAATATAGAACCACGCATAATGACGGGGTTTTTCGTATTTATACAGCTGAGATGCTGGCAGCAAGGAGAAGCGGAGTTATTACGGGACTTCCGGATGCATACGGGAGAGGCAGAATTATCGGAGACTATAGAAGAGTATCTCTGTATGGAATAGATAGGCTTATTGAATTTAAAAAAATCGATAAAGCAGAACTGGGAAAAAACTTAATGGATACCGAAAATATCAGAAAAAGCGAGGAATTGTATCAGCAAATCAGTTTTCTCGAAAAATTAAAGGAAATGGCGAAACTATACGGATGTGATATTTCGAAGCCTGCCGCTAATTCAAAAGAGGCTGTGCAATGGCTGTATTTTGCATATCTCGGCGCGATAAAAGAGCAGAACGGCGCGGCTATGTCTCTGGGCAGAGTAAGCACATTTTTGGATATATTTTTTGAACGGGATATTAAAAACGGCGTGCTTGACGAGACGGGAGTCCAGGAGATAATTGATGATTTTGTGATCAAACTCAGAACGGCAAGACATTTGAGAACGCCTGAATATAATACGCTTTTTGGCGGAGATCCTATGTGGATTACCGAGAGTATCGGCGGTATTGGTGAAAACGGCGAAAGTCTTGTGACAAAATCGTCGTTCAGAATTTTAAATACTCTTTACAATTTAAAAAGTTCTCCGGAACCCAATCTTACAGTACTTTGGTCAAAAGACCTTCCGTTTAACTTCAAGAGATTTTGCGCAAAGGTCAGCATAGATACAAACTCGATTCAATATGAAAACGACGATATTATGAGGCCGGTATATGGTGATGACTACGGTATTGCGTGCTGCGTTTCCGCGATGAAGATTGGCAAACAGATGCAGTATTTCGGAGCAAGATGTAATCTTCCCAAACTCCTTTTGCTGGCAATAAACGGAGGCCGCGACGAAATAGGAGGGCTTCAGATCGGGCCGAAACAGCCTGTTTACGAGGATGAGTATCTCGACTACAATAAAGTCATGGAAAGGTATAATACCTACAAAGAATGGCTTTGCAACCTTTATGTGAATACACTCAATGTCATCCATTATATGCACGACAAGTATGCGTATGAAAAAACCCAAATGGCATTACATGATACGGAAGTTGAAAGGTTTATGGCCTTTGGAATTGCAGGTCTTTCAGTTATGGCAGATTCTTTGAGTGCAATCAGATACGCGAAGGTCCGTGTCATTAGGAATAAAAAAGGACTTATTACAGATTATCTGGTTGAGGGAAAATTCCCTAAATACGGAAATGATGACGACAGAGTTGACGCTATTGCATCGGACATTACGAAATCCTTCTACAAAGAGCTCACAAAAACTACGGCATATAGAAATGCCATGCACACACTTTCAGTGCTGACGATAACATCAAATGTAGTTTACGGCAAGAAGACAGGAGCAACACCTGACGGAAGGGCAAAAGGTGCTCCTTTTGCACCGGGTGCAAACCCGATGCATAATCGTGAAGAAAACGGTGCTCTTGCTTCATTAAACTCAGTGTCGAAAATTTCGTATGATTGTTGCCACGACGGTATTTCATGCACATTTTCCGTAGTACCTCAAGCCTTGGGAAGCGAAAACCTTAATCGTGAAGAAAACCTTAGTGGCATAATTGACGGGTATTTTAAAAACAAGGGACATCATATCAATATAAATGTAATCAATAAGGCTCAGCTTGAGGATGCAATGAAGCATCCCGAAAAATATCCAAACCTGACCATTCGTGTTTCGGGTTATGCGGTTAATTTCCAAAAACTCAGCAAAGAACAACAGCTTGAGGTTATCAGCAGGACATTTCATGAAAGAATGTAGGGAATTCGAATCAGCAAAGAGATGACGCTTTGCAATACAATAAAGAAAGTATGTGATTTTACTGAATGGCAGAATCTCAAAATTTGAATCGTTTGGAGCGGTTGACGGCCCTGGATTGCGTTTTATAGTATTCTTTCAGGGTTGTAATTTGAGATGCGCATGCTGCCACAACCCCGAAACATGGGATTATGAAGGCGGAACCGAATATTCGAGCGAAGAGGTTTTGAAACGTGTGCTAAAATTCAAAGATTATTTTGGAGACAGCGGGGGAGTGACATTTTCGGGCGGTGAACCGCTTGTTCAGGCGAGGTTCCTCGGCGAATGTGCGAATCTGTGCAAGGAAAACAACATTCACACAGTTCTTGATACAAGTGGCAGCATTTTATCCGGGGATGTTAGGGACGCATTAAAATATATCGATCTTGTGCTTTTGGACATTAAGATGACGACCGAGAAAGATTATTTCAAGTATACAAAGGGAAGTTTAAAACAAACTCTTGATTTTATGGATGAACTTGAAAAAATGAAGAAGGATGTCTGGATCAGGCAAGTTATAATCCCGGGAATAAACGACAATGAAGCTAATGCCAAGCGCTTGAAGGAAATAGCTAAAAAATATAAGTACATTAAAAAGATTGAATATCTGCCTTTTAGGAAACTGTGCGTGTCAAAATATGATGAGCTTGGAATAGATTTCAAACTGATAAATGTACCTGAATGCGATGATGAAACACTAAAAATACTTTGGAAACATTTGATCTGATAAACATTGGCATGGTATTATTAGCAAACGGAGGCAATATCATGGGAGTTAAGAAAAAAATAAAAAAAAGAAGAAAAAAATGAAAGCGAGAGGGTATAGCTTTAAAGGTCTGGATGAATTTTAAAAGATGTACTTACTGATTAAATGGCTCTCTTTTTACTTTGCTCCATGTGGATTTTAAACCATGATATCTAAGTATTCCTTCAACTCTGCACAAAGTAATAAATTGACGGTATCCAAAATTTTCGAGCATTGCGTACGGAGTCAGTTGCATGCACTGTTTGACTGTCATTGCACCCCTGTTTGTGTTTTGTTCAAGTATCAAACCTCCAAGAGAAATAAGAATGCCCAATAGTGTTGACACTGCGAGATATAAAAGAAAGAAAAACAGGCTCAATTCATTAAAGAGAAAAGCCAACGGAATGACAAAATATCCAAAACCCTCGACTAAAGCCCCGAAGAATTCGAATATCCAGGCATAAGGAAGAGATAATAGCCCCACGCTTCCGTATTTTGGATTCAAAACCATTGATTTATGATGCAATAAAGAATCCATGAGTCCGATTTGCCAGCGTCTCCGCTGTGTGCGGATATCGTGGACGGACATAGGCCCCTGAGTCCAGCAGACCGCATCCTCAATAAACTTGATTGTATATTTTCTTTTTTTATTTCTTAAATATTGATGAAGAGTAACTATTATTTCCATATCCTCGCCAATTGTATCGGTTTTGTATCCTCCTGCTTCAATTACGATACTCTTATTAAATACTCCAAAGGCACCCGATACTATTAGCAGGGAGTTTGTGGAATTCCAGCTGACTCTTCCCGATAGAAAAGCACGGAAGTACTCGATAATCTGAAAACGCTCTATTGTTAAATTCGGCATTTTAAAACGCTTCCATTTTCCGTTTTCAATAACCGATCCGTTTGCGATTCTGACAAATCCGCCGGCAACAACTGTCTTTGTGTCCTTTAAAAATTCTGTGGAAATCTTTAAGATTGCATCTCTTTCGATCATTGAATCTGCATCCAAACAAACAAAAAGAGGATATTTGGAAATGTTGATTCCCGTGTTTAAAGCATCGGATTTTCCGCCGGGTTCCTTATCGACATAAATCAGATTCGGGTATTGCGGATTAAAATAGACTGCTCGAATTTGCTTTGTCTTTAAAGAAATCTTTATCGGAGGATTGATTTGCTTTAACTTATAACCGGCGACAATTTTCGAATGCGTATTATCTGTCGAACCATCATTGATTATAATAACTTCATGCTCCGGATATTCAATGTTTAACATCCAATATATATTTTCAATAATATTTTCTTCTTCATTAAATGCAGGGACAATAATCGATATCGGAAGCAGGTTATCCGAGTTAATATAATGTTTATGGTCTTTGGCTATCTTCTTTTCATTATTTTGGCGTATAACAAAATATGAAATGACTATTTGAATTATATAGACAAAACTCAAAGCGAGCGTATATAGCATACAAAAAATATTGAAATAGAAAACTATGCTTCTTAAAATACCCATATAATAATTGATTCACTCCTTTTATCCGTTAAATGTTATAGGTCTTGTAAAGCGCAAACTTGACTGCATCCGCAGCGAATTTATCATAACCGCCTATGACCTTTTCCGCCATTTCCAAACCGCCATCCATTGAAACAAGGGTATGAGCTGCATTATAGCGTACCCACCACTCGTTATCCCGCACAGCATCCAGCAATGCCCTGCGGCTATTTACTGTATTGATTTTCCCGAGACCTTTTACTGCAGTCGAACGAACATACCACATAGTATCTTGAGCTGCATTTATTAGCGTTTGCTCATATTTGGGATTTCCTATTTCACATAATGCCTTAATTGATGCCACGCGGATATTAGGATCCCTGTCCTGTGCACCGTAAAGATAATGAATTTCAAACTCGACTATTTTATATTTCGCAACAGCCTTAAATATGGACGCTTTTATATAGTTATTGCTATTTTCCAGACACCTTATCGCAAGAAGTCTTATATCTCCTGAATATATTCTGAATAGCTCAAGTATAATTCTATGGGAATAATCATAATTTGTTTTATACGAATCTATAAGTTTTACAAGGCAGTCTTCATCTCCCAGTATTGAGATTGCGAGGGAAGCGTTATATGAAAGCTCCTTATTTTTATCAAAAATATATTTTCGAATTTCAGGTATTTCATTTACCTGATAGAAAGCCGACAGCATTTTACAGGCATAGGCTTTTTCATTTGCTGTGCCTTTTCGGAGCATTTTCGAATAATGCAGCTGCGGTTTTAGTAGTTCAAAAACCATAAATAAAGCTTTTCTGCCTCTTTCATCTTCAGCATCCGTAAGCAATCCTTCAATCAGAATATTTGATAAAATATCAATTCGTTCATGTTTGTCTTTATCGATAAAACTGCTTAAAACATATATTTCATCCGACTGACTTGTATTTGTGGGGGAGTCAATTATTGCCCCAAGCATTTCTGCAATCCGGCGGTGTGATTCTTTGCTTTTTTTATTTTTTTCTTCCTGTTTTTCGGCAATTGCATAGAGCCAAATAAATAAAATTATAAACAGCACAAAACACACCACAATAGAGGTGATTGCAATCCCGGTCAGCATTATTGATTCCTCCTTTCATAAATTCTGTTTTTAAGCAATTAAATTAACGTTAATCTCAATATCATTTATTTAATGGTGTTTTGTTCGCACTGTTATACTCGGCATCTTTTAAAACGACCTCCATAAATGGTGTATAAAAGTTCCAAAAGAAATTTGCGTTATCACCCGGTTTGTCATAAGCAAATATGCGATTATAGGTATCTGCGAAAACAAAATCGCCATACTGCTCCTGGGCAACATAATCGTTGAAATCTCCGGCGAAATAATAGACCGGTGCATCTTCATTTCTTTTTAAAGTAATCGCCGGAAACGAATCCGCGGAAGAAATTTTATTAAATTTTAATCTTCCGTCATATGTAAGTGGAATATTGAATTCAGCAACTGTTTCAATCCCATTTTCCGGTGTTAAAATTTCAAACCAGTTGTAATAGTTGACTTTCAAATTGCCATATTTCTTTAAATAGGCCTCTTTAATTTTGATATTCAGAGAATTTGTATAATCCTTGCCTTGCTGTAATATTATAATTTTACTGTCGTTTGAAGCAAGGACAATTCCCGAGCCGACAAAATTCCATTGTTTATGATAGTTAGATTCGTAAAGCTTTAGAACCCAGGCGGGAATGTCATTGAGATTTGCAAGGTCAGCAACAAGCCGGCCGGTCCAGCCGCTGTATTTAATTCCAAAAATTGATTCAATATCGTTTTTAACCGGATTGCCAATATTTGAAGGTTCAATATTAAATTCTCCGACAAGCGTTGAACCATGGAGGATGGCTTGGGAAACGACAGATACTTCGTTTGGTGTCAGACCGCTTTGAGGTTCTCTTGAAATTGCATCGGTACCGTAAGCATCCGACAAATAAATTAAATCGGGTGTACTCGAAAGTTTTATCGAAGTATTGTCGATAACAGTTCCGTTGATTCCTGCCTTTGGTCCGTAATAATCTCTTTTATAGTCATAATATTCGTTATTTGAAGGTTTTACATAATGGTTGTATCTCAAAATCCAATAAAAACCCATATGCTTGCGGTATTGTACAGGTTTGTTGTAATTGTCATTTATTATATTGATCGTTACTGTCTTATCAAGAACAACAACATTAAGAGCGTGCTTAGGCATGAACTGCCAAACAATAAAGGCTGAGGCAATAAATAAGATAATTAGTGCAGGAACTATAAAAACAGCATGCAAAAACTTATTCATAATTCTAATCCGGATACCTTCCTCGTATTTTATTTAAACGATAAAAAACACGGTTAAATACATCAACAACTGCGGGATCGAATTGCGACCCGGATTTTTCATTGATATAATTACATGTTTGCTCAAAACTCCAGGCTGCTTTATATGACCTTTCTGTGAGAAGCGCGTCAAAAACGTCCACTAATGCAACGATACGGGCATAAATATGAATTTCTTCACCTTTAAGACCAAGATAACCCTGCCCATTCCACCGTTCATGGTGTTGCTGGGCGATTATTGCCGCAGCCTTCATGAATTCTCCGGATGACTTTGACATGATGTGATAACCAAAAAGTACGTGCTGTTTGACTATTTCGTATTCCTGTGTGGTGAGAATACCCTTTTTCGTTATTATTTCTTCAGGTATGGCAAGTTTGCCTATGTCATGCATCATTGAGGCACGGGATACTATTTTGGTTTGTTTCGGATCCATGAGCATCTCCTCACACATAACTTTTACATATTCTGCGACGCGCTTGGGATGAGACCCTGTCTCTTCAGATTTTGCTTCTGAGATATCCGCCAGGTTAAAGAATATTGTTTCCTGTGTTTTCGTCATCTCAAATTGGAGGCTTAGGTTGTCAAGTGCGACCGAAATATTTGTATAGGCAAACATTATTATGTTCTTCAAATTTTTTGACAAACCCTGATGTATTCCTTCAAAATGGATAATGCAAATTAAAGTGCCTTTTTCGAACAGAAGTATATCAATATAACTGCTCCCGAAATATACTTGTTCTTCTTTTTTGTTAATGTGTTTTTCCTCAACCAGCATAAAATTGCAGAAAGAATTTTCACCTTCCGAATAAATTTCCGTATATACAGCATCTGATTTCAACCCAACATTTACTGTAATGTTTCCCTCCTGGAGCAATTCGATGATTGTCTTATGATATTGGTCGGCAATGTCGCTTAAAATAAGGCTCTTGATACTTTTCGCAGTCTGAATGCAAAAGCTTTCAATATCTTTTTGAACAAAAATCTCAGCGCAAGCCCTTATAATTCGCTCCGTCCACATGGAATCTCTTCTGATTTGATTGTCTCTTTCATCCAAACGGATATTTAAAAAGATAAACTTTCGTATGATAATTGCAATAAGTATAATCAGATAAAAATAAATTCCAAAAAATCTGTAATTATGAAAATTTTTGCTCAATCCATAAACATAACTCGCAAAGTCAGCGAGAAAAGTTATTCCGAACAGAAAATAACCGGCATAAATAAATGAACCGCCAATGTCATCCTCTCCAATCGACCTGGTAATCGGAACAATATATATAATTAGTGAAAATAATACCAGAGCTGGGTATGCGATAAGCATATAATACAAAATGGTCTGATATTGAATGAAAGCAAAAATTAATGGATAAACAAACAATATCGAGATGAATAATCTCGAAAATCTTGAATTTTTTTGAGTAACATTTAAAGTTAATACAATAAAAAAAGCAAATATGAACATTAAGCTTACGAGTTGCAGCTTAAAAAATATCGGGTCGGTTGAGTTTATCAAAAAGAAACTTAGATTTGGAAGGATATAAAGCAGTCCCACCAATATCAACAAAGCGCCGCAAACAGCCAATCCGCCAATTTTCTTATGTTTGATTGAAAATAATATTGTTAAAAATATTGCCAATAAACCAATAATTATAAAAACATAGCCGGACATAACCTGGATTTGGTAATAAAACAACTCGAGTTTATTTATTGCCGCCAGTGGTTTCAGGGTAGAAATAAAACCAAAGCCGATAGCTGTTCTCATGTAAATATCTATGGTCTCGGTTGAATAACTCTTGCCGATTTGTATTTCGTTTTCTTTATTCCCGGTCCAAATCTCATTGGAACTGTATCCGTTATCCAATAAAGTTTTCCCGTTTATAATTATTAAAATTGGGTTGGAAAGAGTGATTATTTTGAGAACAGACGGGTTCTTGATTTCAGGCAGGATAGTTTGCAGATGAATATATTTGGTGTTGGAGGGTTTTGATATGTCCTCCTGACGATTCGAAAACTCCCAGTTTGCGACTTTTTGTGTGACTTTCGGTTTTGTCTGACTCAAAAGATAATTCCAGTCTTTTAACGTATAACGAGAATTGTCACCCAAAAGCAGAGTACTGAAATCCACAGTGCTTGTTAGAAAAATAAGTAAAATCAATACTATAGAACAAAGCATTGTTATCGGAAATACTCGTCTTATAACGTTAACCTTTGCCATAAATTTTCCCTTTCGGTATTATGATTCTGAATATTTTTTTAGAATGTCCTTAAGACTAGCTGGTTTGGGGTTTGCGTATTCAGGTGTAATCATATCGTTATCCGGTTCAGGATTTCCATCCTTATTTTTTTGGGTTGAATCGTTGGGTTTTGGAATTGCCTCGTCTGAATTAAATTGCTCAAATGGAATTTTAAATGCAGTACTCTTTTGATCATTTTGTTCATCAGTTTTCTTTGCCGCTTCCGGTGATGAATGATAATTCTTTGAGGGCTGTTTGGCTGCAAAAGTCGGTGATGAGTCGCGTCGGCTTTCCTGCCACTGTCTTTGCAGGTCTTGCATTGAATCAGATGATATAGCTCCTGCTTCATTAATTGGTATGTATTCAGAAAGTATATTAGCATTTTTAGCTGTTTCGGATTTTGCAATGTTAGGTTTCTTTAACGGTTCAACGGTTCTTGGAGCATACTGCACAGGTTTCGGTGTATAATCAGGTGCTTTTTGTTTTGCCTTCGCCTTGGTTAATGCTTCAATTTTTGCCTTAGCCTTAGTCATAGCTACTTCATGGATTTTAGCTTCTTCTTCTGCCTTGGCTATTGCTTCTGCCTGAGCTATAGCTTCTGCCTGAGCATTTGCTTCAGCTATGGCATCTGCTTCAGCGCGGGCGCGGGCGCGAGCATGAACTTGTTCCAAAGCCTGTGCTATGTTATCATTTATTTTCTGAGTAAAATCATTGCTTTTTAGAGTATTGTCATGAATCGCTTTTCCGATTGAGTTTATTGTATTTTCTTTTAATTCGGCAAGAAATTTTGTTGTTTCCGCCAGCGCCAGTTCTTCATCTGAGACATAAATCAAATGATCCTGAAGCGAAAGGAATTGTTGCTTGATTTGCTCAAGATGCTGAACGATATTTGTTTTTGAATCCATCGCAGCTGATTTTATTTTATTTAATTCGTTTTCAGAACCTATTATCTTTTCATACACATCGCCCATAAAATCATCAGCGCATTTTTGAGCCTCCCCCACAATTTTCTGAATTGTTTCGGATGCCGTCAAATTAAGATTCTTATATTGATCCATGATAGCATTATCGAAATCGGTGCTGCCCATATCAATCCTGCTTAAATCAATGCCGTCAATTACAGCGTCATCTTTAAAGCTATTATCCAAAGCGCTTTGATTTTCAGAGTTTGGAACTATACCGGTGTAATTCGAGTCATTATTATTTATAGCATTGCTGTTGGAAGTAATGTCAATGGATTGATCATCCAAATTGTGGTTTAATACCTGGATTTCCTTGTCCTGAAGTTCGATTTGGCTGCGAAGCTGATTTATAATGTTTGTCTTGATTTCGATTTCAGCCTCGTAATTGGCAAGTCTAGCCCTGTTTTCATTCAATAGTTTTTCTGTATGCTGATTTTGCTTAACCATCTCAGATTTTGTCATTGAAAGTTCATTAGATAGGTTATCAACAATTTCTTCAATACTTTTTTTGCTGTGGCCACCAAAAACCGATTTTTTTAAATCGTTTCCCATAATCTTCGACCTCCTAAATAATTTGTTTTTAAACAAAAAAAACCGCCATTCATATTCGCATGAATAACGGTAGCTGGCTATCTTATCCTTAACAGGATTTAGATCCTATAGCTTTGCGTCACTGACTTTCGGCAGCTTTGCCCTCTATAAGTGTATAATATCATCCTAAAGCACCGCTGTCAATAGTTTTGGACCATATTTGCGCCTATTTCGGCTGCATTACACCGAAAAACACAAGCCAGGCCAGTACTGACTTTGCAACAAGACTTAATGTTATATAAACCTTTTCTCCGTAAATATAGTCTTTCCACTTTCCAACCTTTTTGTATTGAAGTAACATATTGACAGGGAAAAGGTTGAAAAATATGAAATATGAAACCAGAATGGCATATACAAACCAAGGAACATCGGCCGGATTTGAATTCCCAAGAGCATAAAGAACAATTACTATCCATGGTCCGATTCCTGCTATTACTCCGAAAACAAATGAAGACCAATCTGTCTTTTTGGTATATTTATTTATTTTTTCCATTTGAAGACCAAATAGATTCATGGAAGCATTCAATAAGAAAATTGCAATCAATGCGCCAATGTCATAAACACCAAACAGCAGAGCAATCAGAACAATCATTATGGAGGAACTAAGCGCATATTCAAACCAGCGAAATATGTTTATTCCCTTGGATATTCCATCGTTGTAGATATCATTTGCTTTTGGAGAAACTATTATAAAATGAGCGAGAGCTGACAGGAAGAGGAATAACGCAACACAAATCGCGAAAGGAACATCAAAGAGTTTATGTGGATCTGTTAACAGTGTCTTAGTGTTGATGTCAAAACTTAGATAATTTGACCAAACCGGCACAGTGAAGCTTTTGATTTTATCAATTGAGAGAGCAAAAAACAGCATAAGCATCCCTTGCATAAAATGCAGAATTCCCATTGTGAGATTGAATCTTTTCAGTGATTTGTTTGTAATTTCTTTTGACATAAACTTAACCCCCTTTTTTAATTGTTTCAATTAGATATTCTTATAGATATTCTTAGCAAACCTGCTCTTGTTCCAATCCATATATTCCTGTTTTTATCTTCGCAGATTACTTTGACTTCGTTATTCGGAAGGCCGTCATTTACGGTTAACTTTTGCAGAACAGCGGAACCCTGCATTATTACAAGCCCGTCGTACTCTGATCCCACCCATAACCGATTCAAACTGTCCTCGAACAACGACCGAACTTTTTCACCGGCAAGACCGTCTTTTTTTGAAATTGTACCGGTTTTCTGCCACTTATCAATTTTGAAGTCAAAATATGTTCCGCCGCCGTTTGTGTATAAACCTCCGCCCGCAATCACACGGTTGTCTTTTCTTTGAATTATTGTGTTAATATTTGCATGTTCGAGTGCATCATTGGTTGTGAAGTATTGCCACTTCCCGTCACGCAAAATACTAATCCCGCCACGAGGAGCAACATAGGACCCAAACCATATACTGCCTGAGCTGTCCTGCATAAGGACATTGACCATGTTTGCCAGCAAACCGTCTTTTATTGTATATGTTCTGATAACTTTATTTGTAAAAACGGCCGCTCCGCCCCATGTGCCAATCCATAACTGTTTGTATTTATCAATAATAATTGCATTTACTCTGTTATCGGGGAGTCCGTCTTTTGTTGTAATTGTGCAGTTTGTTTTACCGATACCGGCCAATCCGTTTTCGTATCCGACCCATAATGTTCCGTCGGCAAAAAGGACCGACCTTACAAATTTATAGTCACCAACCTTAACTGAGGTCATAGTATTCATGTTTATTTTATACAAGCCGCTTGAACCGCCTGCCCATAAGGTGTTACCGTCAATTGTCATTGTGCATATATCTGCATTGCTGAGAACAACATCGAAACCGTCTTTTTTCATTTTACTTTTGATATTGTTTGAAATATCAAATGTTATATAAACCAAAAGACTAATCAAAGCGATAATTGATAATGTTATTAATGCAGTGTTTCGTATTTTTTTAGCCATCTTTTTTACCCGTCAAAAGAAAAAAAGTGCCAAATGAAACCGAAAGTACGACCAACATCATGAAAAGGCACATCGCCGCAACAGTTTCAGAGGAACCGTAATGGACATAATTATATATTTTCACGGTAAGCGTTTGATAACCGGGAGGAGTGACAAGCAAAGTTACGCCAAATTCACCCATTGAGAGTGCAAAAACAATCATCATCGCGGAAACACTTTCCTTCCAAATGAGTCTCAGTGTACATGTGAAAAACTTGATAATACCCGGATAATGCAATCGCAAATTATCAATAAGCGCCGGATCAATTCTTGAAACTGCTACGGATAAAATGATTGCCTCAATAAATACAAATCTCGTTATCAAGCCAATGGAAGGCATTATAGGACTTTGATAAATCAGATTCAGAAGAGGTTTGTTCCACATCTCTATAAGGGATATGCCCGCAATCGGAGCCGGAATTATAAAAGGAAGCGCGGAAGCTGCTAAAAGCCATATCTTATATCTTGATTTATTAAACATGAAAGCGAACAGAAGCGCCGGTATCAGACACACAACTGCGGCGATAACACTTATGAACAGGGAGTAAGCAAGTTCCGGCGTGGAATCAGACAAGGTTTCAAAAATTCCTTTTACCTTAAAAGCTTCATAAAGAAGACTGATTATCGGAACAAGCATAAAGAAGGCCAAAACAATAAGACCCGGTATTGCAGGGACTTTGATGAATTTTTCTTTTTTAAAGGGGTTTTTGCCGTTTAATCCCGCAAATGAAAGACCGCCCTTTCGTATGTATTGTGCGAAAAGCATCATAATAATTGCAGAGACAAGCAAAAGAGGTATCGATGCGAAAAATATCGAGTAGATCGTACCGCCGGCGCTAAAACGCGAGAATAATTCGAGCGCGTAAACATTTACTCCAAAAACAGATGCAATTCCGTAATCGTTTATATTTAATAGAAATACAAGCAAACCGCTTAAAATGAGTGCGGGATAGATAAACGGCAGATACAATTTTAAGAAGGATTTTCTGCCGGTGCCGTCAGTTAAACACATGTCAGAAAGCTCGGGAGGAATACTCAGCAGCGCAATTAAACAAAGCCCCGCAGTTACAGGCAAATATGAAAATGCAACAGTTAAAATCACTGCAAAATTTCCGGTGAAGTTTGGTGCCACCCCCAAAAGCGCCGCAATAAAATTATTAATACCGTCAATAAAAGATATCCATGACTGAACATGAATAAACGGAGGAATTAATATCATCAATATTATGAGGATAGCAATTTTAGCTGAATGTTTTTCGAAAAACACCCAAATTCCTATTGCAGACAATAGTCCCAGGAGCATCGAAAAACCTGCTGAGGCCAGGTATAAAATCACACTTTTTACAAACAGCTCGCCGCTAATCCCTGAATCCGAAGGTAATGTACCGGTAAAAAGAGAAGCGACAGAGCCAAAGATGAGATACAAAACAGGAGCGGCAGTTAATACCAGAATAATAACCACCGCAAGTCCTTTGATAGAAAGAATGCCTTTTTCCCGTATCGACTTCATATAATTGCGCTCCCGTTAACGAACGAAAATATTGGTTATATCCTTTTTTGATATAGCAAGTTTTGTATAGATATTATTAAAATCAATCTGCATTATTTTTATTTTTTTCAATGAAAGTTCCGGTGCGGTTTTAACTCCTGAGTGCACGGGGATATTGATCCAGCCGTCATCAACAAGTTTTTGCTCAGTTGAAGCGGATAACAAAAACTCCATAAATGCGTCTGCTTCTGAAGGATGCGGAGCACCTTTAATGCAGCAAACAGTATTTGGGATAACAAGTGCACCCATATCGTTTTTGCCCTGGTCCATAAAAAGTATGTCAAGATCTTTATTTTTTATCATTTCCGACAAGGCGTCGTCAGTATCAACCAAACCCATGTATAGCTTCTTTTGGCTGACATAATCTTTTACAACGCTGTTGCCGTCCAAAACAGATATTCCAGCATTCTTTAATTTTGTATAATATTCCTTTGCTTTTACATAACCCCAGATTGAATATAATGCTGCTGCTTCGTTTGACGCCGTCCCAAATACGGGATAAGCGATGCCGGTTTTTTCAATATATGTGCCGGTCGGTATCTCAGCCATTGTTTTCGGACATTTATTCAAAGCCAATAATGAAGTATTGACAAGCATGACTCTTGAACGTCCGCCAAAACCGTACCAAAATCCATTTTTATCGACAAAAGAAGACGGCAGGTCTTTTGCTTTTAATATATCGGTTTTCTGAAGAACACCGGCATTTTTCAGCCGTATTGTCTGCAATATTTCGCCATTCCAAAAGACATCAGCCTGTGGATTGTCTTTTTCTGCGATGATTTTGTTTGCCAGACCCACGGTTTTTTGTGCCTCAATGTCATATACGGCTTTGACTTTAATACCCGATTCCTTTTCAAATTGCTTAAATATTTTTTCGGAATAAACCTGATCCACCGATGTATAAATTACAATCGTCTTGGTGTTGTCAGTTTTGGGTTTACTTGTACAACCGCCGACGGATGTCAAAATCAATAATGAAACTAAAAATGTAGATATGCATCTGATATTTTTCATGTTAGTAACTGATCCCCCCATTCGTGCTTTTAAAAGCTTCGTTGATTGCATCCGTTATTTGCGACCAATACGCACTTAATAAAGCGGCAAAAACAATTGAAAAAACAATGGAAATAGCAATTCCGACTATTGCCCAGATTAGAATGGCTCTTGAAAAATTCTTCTTATTCACGTTAACTTCACTCGAAAATGACCAATAAAGAAGTAGAATGAACCCAATTAGCGGCAACCCCATTAAAAATATCATAAGAAAATACATTCCGGTTGATAAAGGAGATGTGTCGGGTGCTCTGTTTGCATAATTTTGATAATAATTTGGCGGTTGTGCTTGATTTGGTGCCTGCTGATAATTCTGCTGCTGTTGTTGCTGTTGCGGAGGAACATATCCCGTATTTGGCGCCGTGTATTGCTGCCGAACCGGTGGCGGGGAAGCATAAACGGGTGGTGCAACGACAGGAGGCGGAGCCTTAAATACCGGCGGTGGAGTCTGAGGTGATGAAGCTGCATTTGGTTTCAAAGGCGGGGTTGGTTTACCGCATTTTTCACAGAATTTTGAGCTTTCGGGATTTGCTGTACCGCAATTTTCACAAAATTTGTTAGCCATAAAATAATCCTCCTACTTTTATTTTTATATTATGTTAAATTATTCTGCTTGTTTTCGTACATCATCTTGTCGATACGTTTAAGAAAATCCTCGGGAGTCATTCCGGATTTGAAATCAAAAAAATCATAGCTTACACTCAGACTGATTTCATATGGAATTCTCAACTTTTCTCCGGTTTATTGTGATTTTAATTAGAATAATATTGATATAGAAAAATGGTCTTTTGATTATAAGATTATATCATAAGACCTCGAAATTTTCATCAAATATGTATATGGTTTGTATTATTTTTATGATAAAATAATAGTTGTTATTTGAAGAATTTACAAATGAGAATTAAGAAAAATCAGGAGAATACACTAATGAGAAAATTGCGTCTGAAAAAAGCACGCCGAATGATTATTTGCATCATTATGCTCGCTGCCCTCGCAGGAGGAACGGTTCTTGTTGCGAATAGTTCCGGTTTCCAAAGTCTTGTTTATTTTGTTAAAAATATAGTCAGTCTCGATTTCATACAAAAATCATATTTTACTGCAAAAGATTTTAAAATAAGCACTGTATACAGCACCGTTGATTTCAATAAAAACGGTGTTGATGACTATACGGATATAATGCTCGGAGCAAGGAAAGACGCTATAAAACACCCAAAATATAAGAGTGAGTATTATAAAGGCGGTTATCCACCCGAAACAGAAGGAGTCTGCACGGATGTCGTGTGGAGAGCCTTTAGAAATGCGGGATACAGCTTGCGGGACATGGTTGATAAGGATATTCGGGAAAATACCGATATTTATTTAAAGGACGGGGAAATACCCGATCCGAATATTGATTTCCGAAGAGTCCCAAATCTGAAATTATATTTTGAAAGAAAAGCAACTTCTCTCACACTTGACACATCAAAAATTGCACAGTTTCAGCCCGGGGATATTGTAACTTATGGAACCGGACACATTGCAATGATTTCCGACCGCCGCAACAGAAACGGCGTACCATATATTATTCATAATACAGGGCAGCAAAACCGAGAGGAAGACGGCCTTGGAAATAAAATCAGCGGCCACTTCAGATTTGATGCAAGTAAAATGAAGGAAGCGGATTTGATTGCGTTTAAGAGCTGACTGAACATTTTGCAAAAAATTACGTCTAATATTTCATCGAGACACAAATTCGGCAAGGCAAAATCAAAAATTTCAAGGAGGAAACCGAATGAGTAAAACTAAGATGGATATATCTGAAAAAAATAAATCTGAAAATGTCAAAAAAGAAACCTCAGGAAAGAAGCAATTCAAACAAAACATTATAATATCGGCAGGGTCAATACTTGTTATATTGGCGGTACTGTTTACGATAATTTTTTATTCCAATCAAGGTTCCAATGTTCAGGCAAGGGATTTGATGAAGGGCATATCGCCTTCAAAAGTTGATGCGGTAAAATTAAGTAATGATTTTATTAAGTCGCAGGCGGATTTCTCGGTTGAACTATTTAAAAAGACCATATTAAACGGTGAGAATACTTTGATTTCACCGGCATCAGTTTATCTTGCTCTTGCTATGACGGCAAACGGAGCGGATGGAAATACTTTAAAAGAATTTGAAAAGCTTCTTGGGAAATACGGTTTAAGCATGAGTGACATTAATAAATTCAGTTTTAGTTATGCAGCCGCACTGAAGGATGTAGAATCGGGCAGACTGAATATAGCAGATTCGATTTGGTATGATTCGGAAAGGGCTTTTAAAATCAACCAACCCTTTTTAAAAACAAATGCCGACTATTTTGGTTCAGCAGCGTATAATTCTGATTTTAATTCTCCTCAGACATTAAATGATATTAATAATTGGGTAAAATCCAACACCGGAAATCTTATAAAAAAACTTATGTATAAAATTAATCCTGATTCGGTAATGTATTTAATCAATACTATTTATTTCGAAAACGAATGGCTCAAAAAGTATGGAGAGCAGAGTATTGGAAGCGATTATTTTACAACCGCAGACGGGAAGAGCATTAAAACAGATTTTATGTATTCAACCGAATTCGGTTATTTGGAAGATGATAATGCAAAAGGATTTGTTAAACCTTATAAAGACGAGAAATTCAGTTTTGTGGCGTTATTACCCGATAAAGGTGTAAGTGTTGAAGATTATGCCGCTACATTGACGGGAGAAAAATTACTGTCGATTCTTAAAAACAAAGAATTTGTAAGCGTAAAGGCAGGATTGCCGAAATTCAAATCGGAGTATAGTAAAAGCCTTATTCAACCGCTCAAAGCAATGGGACTCAAAGATTGCTTTGATGAAACTGCTGCGAATTTAACCAAAATGGGTTCCGTTGATAAAGATAAATTAGGAACAAATCTGGAAGTAAAACTATATGTTTCAGAGGTTCTTCATAAAACATTCATACAGGTGGATGGGCTTGGAACAAAAGCGGGAGCGGTTACTTCTGTTAGGGTTTCACCGACAGCCTCACCAATCAGACCAAAAGAAATAATTCTTGACCGCCCTTTTGTATATGCAATTGTTGATAATGACACAAACCTGCCGGTTTTTATCGGAACAATGAATAATCCGGGGTAACGGATTCTTGTATAATGTGTGAAACAAGCATAGAATATAAAAGAATCTACTAACGATTTAAAATTGTTTTTTGTGCTGCCTAAGGAGCTGAAATTCATTGGAAACCGAAGGACTTTATCCCGTGCGAAAAATCAGGGACTTGAAAGACATGATGACTCAAAGCTGTATGATATTTAAAGACAAGACGGCATTTCTAATTAAGGAAAACGATAATCAGTACAGAGAAATCAGCTATTCACAATTCGGAAAAGATGCAGATGCTCTGGGGACAGCGCTATTGAAGCTTGGACTTGAGAATAGTCTGATTGCTGTTATCGGAGAGAACAGATATGAATGGTGTGTTTCCTATATGGCTGCTGTCAATGGTGTCGGGACGGTTGTTCCGCTGGATAAGGATCTTTCGTCGGATGAGTTGCAGAAATTATTAAATATATGCGAAGCAAAGGCGATAATTTTTTCGGGCAGGAACGAAAATCAGATAAAAGAAATCATGAAAAATGTTCCGAAGGTCAAATATTTTATCGGAATGGATTTGGCTGAAGATGCTAAAAGTTGCCTTTCATTCAACCGTCTGATATATAATGGCAAGGATTTGATAAAAGCGGGGGATGAAGGTTTTATCAAAGCAAAAATAGATTCAGGGATAATGAATATTTTAATGTTTCTCCCGGATTCATCAGATTCACCGAAGGGTGTTATGCTTACTCATCATAATGTCTGTTCAAATATTTCCTCGGTTTGCTCAACGGTTTACGTTTCCAATGAAGATGTATCATTGTCAATATTGCCGATACATAATGCTTTTGAATGTACGGTTGACTTTTTATGCATGATTTATAACGGCGGAACCATTGCTTTTAATAATAGCTTCAAAAATCTGCCGAAGAACATAAAAGAGGTTAAGCCGACACTCCTTGTGACTGTTCCTTCCTTACTGGATAAGATTTATCGTAAGATTTGGGAAAAGGCTGAAAAGAAAATGTTTCTGAAAGTAAAGTTAAAATTGTCACTCTTTCTGACTAATTTGTTAAACTCTGTGATGGCAATAGATATAAGGAACAAAGTTTTCAGGGAACTTCACGATGGTTTGGGCGGCAGAGTACGGTTGATAATAACCGGTGCGGGCGCCATTAGACCCGAGGTGTCAAAATGTTTCAGGCAGATGGGAATCCAGGTGCTTCAGGGATACGGCCTGACTGAATGCTCGCCTTTGATAACGGGGAACAGAGAAATGGATTTTGTGGATGGTTCCTGTGGGCTGCCAATTCCGGGAGTAGAGGTAAAAATCTCAAAGCCCGGATTCAGAGGTGTCGGGGAGATTTTGGTAAAGGGCGAAAATGTCATGCTCGGTTATTTTGGAAACAAAGAAGCGACAGAAAAAAGTATACGGAACGGCTGGTTTTATACGGAAGATCTCGGACGTCTCGATAAAAACGGGTTTCTCTATGTTACGGGTCATCTCAAACAGAATACAGCAGAAACTTGAATTTATTTTGTTTTCGGTGTATAATCTAAATGTGAAAACATAATATAGAAGAGATTCGCATTGAAGCCCTTCTCATTTCTTTTCTTTCAAAGCCACTTCTTGGATCACACGGGGGGTCCACCGAAGGAATTTTTTATTTCTGAAAATCTTGAGTTAACACAACAAATAGTGGGTAAAGGTTAACTGGTTTTACATTTACTAATCCTACACTTTGTTTCTGACCTTATTTAAAACGAAAGATGAATCTTACCAAGATACCGCAGAAAAACTTTTTATAGTTCTGTTTTTGCACGAAATTTTTAGGAGATGGTAAAATGGACAAGAATGTTCTTTTAAATGAATTATACGACTCAATCGATAGCCGCAAACATTTCGTAAAGGTTATAAAACAAACGAAGGAAGAAGCAGTTGGAGATTATTCGTTGACACTTAAGCAACTCGAGGTTGATGGAATAATAATGTATGCGGAATGTGATATTCACAAAGATGCAAACGGAAACCTCATTAGGATACGCGGTTGGATAAAATAAAAAATTGTTATATAATTTTGTTAAGGTCATTATTTTAAGGGTATAATTACAGTAATGTGTTATGAAACTCATCAAAACATAATTAACAAATCGAAAATGAAAAACTGAATAAATTTATTCCACACTGTTTTTGTGAAGTGAAACTTATTTAATTAAGTTTTATTTTATCTCAGCAATTCTAAAAAATTTTAAGGGGGTTTTAAAATGAGTTTGAAAGATTTGATGGACGTAGTAAATAAGGATAAAAGGAAAAAAGAGAAACAAGCAAGAGCTGCCAAGATAACGGTTGGAGTTGGACTAGCAGCCGCAGCCGGTGCAGTTGCAGGACTTTTATTTGCACCTAAATCAGGGAAGGAAACGCGCAAAGAAGTAAAGGCAAAGGCAGAAAAAACGATCGACACAATAAAAACAACAGCACAGGATACGGCGGCTAACATTAAAGGAACAGTTGCGAAGAAAAAGAAAGCGGTAAAAAGGATTAAAGCTGAAGTAAAAAAGGGAATAGAAGAATAAAAGCGTTTAAAGCGAGGGATAAATTATGTACACTATTCAAATTTCTGTACAGGAATTATTAATATTTGTTTTATGCGGGCTTGGAATTATAATCGGTATAATTTTAATCAAAATTCTCTGGGATATCCAAAAGACTGCAAAATCAGTTAGAGGATTGTGTGAAAATAATAAGGATGACATTCAGAAGAGCATTCAAAAAATGCCGGCCATTTTAGAAAATGTCGAACAAATCAGCAATAATGTTAAAATTACCACTGACAGTGTTGCGTCTTACAAAAAAGAAAGTGCGGGACTTTCGACATATTTACAAATTATTACCGATATTTTACAGGCTGTATTTCATACGTTTTCAAAGAGGTGACCATTTTAGTCGAATCGAAATAATATCGGAAATATGAAATGTAGGAGGATAAGAAAATGAAAGCGTTATTTTTAGCCGGTGGGAACGGAACGAGATTGCATCCGTTGACCGAGAACGTACCAAAACCAATGGTTCCTATAATGAATAAACCTTTAATTGAGAGGACAATGGTTAATCTCAAAAAATTTGGTATTACTGATATTGTTATCAGCAATTGTTACAAACCATATTATATGAAAAAATATTTTGGCGACGGAAAAAAACTTGGACTGAATATTCAGTACGTTGTTGAAGATTACCCGCTTGGTACAGGGGGAGCGATTAAAAATACCGAGTCTCATTTTGACGATACTTTTGTTATTTTTAATTCGGACATACTATTTGATGTTGACATTAAAAAAATGCTTGATTTTCATAAAAGCAGACATGCGCTTATAACCATAGCCGTGACTGAAGTTGAGGATCCAACAGTTTATGGGGTAATCGATGTGGATCAAATGGATTATGCGGTTTCGTTTAAAGAGAAGCCGAAACTTGAAGACGTTTCATCCAATTTCATTAA
>JBAZRJ010000022.1:0-29647 GCA_041662985.1 Clostridia bacterium | reverse complement strand
GAACTGCACTGGGATTTGCCGCAAATGTACTTGAACCTGACAGCTTAAAAGCCGCAAAGCAAGAAATAAACAAGGTTTTTGGACCTTGTGACATATTAATTAACGGCGCGGGTGGAAATCATCCCAAAGGCACTACGACAAATGAGTATATGAGCAAGGAAGATGTTGAATCGAAAGAAGGAGTTATTTCATTTTTTGATTTGGATCCGAAGGGAATCGAATTTGTATTCAATCTTAATTTCCTCGGCACACTTTTGCCGACACAGACATTTACCAAAGATATGATTGACAAAAAAGGCGCAGTTATAATTAACATTTCGTCAATGAATTCTTTTACGCCTCTGACAAAAATACCTGCCTACAGCGGAGCAAAGGCTGCAATTTCGAACTTTACAAAGTGGCTTGCGGTTCATATGTCGAAAGTCGGAATCAGGGTCAATGCAATTGCACCGGGATTTTTCCTAACAGACCAAAACAGGAGTCTTTTAGTTAATAAGGATGGTTCATATTCCGAAAGAGCAAATAAAATTGTTAATATGACACCAATGGGGCGTTTTGGTGAAAGCGAAGAGCTGATTGGAACTCTTTTATGGCTGGTCAGCGAAGAGGCATCGGGATTTGTAAACGGAACGGTAATTCCTGTAGATGGCGGATTTTCAGCATATTCAGGAGTTTAATATTACGAAAAAATTAAATGTATCCACACTTTTGCGGGTGAGGGTTTAGATTGGAGATTGATGTTATGGAGAACATAATAATGAAAAGCACAATTTCACACGGGCTTACCGATGAAGAAATTTTTGATGCTTTGAAAAATTCAATCGAAGAAAAAAAGCAATCTCTGAAGAAGATTTTAATTCTTCCTCCTGATTTGACGAGAATGCATTCAGGTGCGGGGGAAATCACAAGGTTGTATTACAATATGTTAAAAGACACCTGCAAAGTAGATATATTGCCTGCTCTGGGTACTCATGACCCTATGAGCGAGGAAGAATGCAGGGAGTTTTTTGGTCCGGATGTTCCGATGAGTGCCATTATAAATCATAATTGGCGAAAAGATTTAATAAAAATCGGCGAAGTTCCCGGAGAATTCATAAGTGAAGTATCAGACGGACTTTTGGATTATTCTGTTGATGTTGAAGTGAACAGCCTTATTATGGACAAGTCCTATGATTTGATAATATCGGTTGGACAGGTAGTCCCTCATGAAGTTGTTGGTATGGCAAATTACAATAAAAATATTTTTGTCGGGTGCGGCGGAAGCGACATTATTAATAAATCTCATATGCTTGGAGCAGTATATGGTATGGAAAAGCTTATGGGAAAAGATTTTTCACCTGTCCGAAAGGTTCTTGACTATGCAGAACAGAAATTTCTCACACAAATACCGCTTATGTACGTCCTGACTGTAACAACCAACAAATGCAGAAGGCTCGCTGTTGAAGGACTTTTTATCGGAAGGGAGCGCAAGGTTTTTGAAGAAGCTGTAAGTTTGAGCCAGGAAAAAAATCTTATATTCCTTGATGAACCTTTAAAGAAAGTAGTTGTGTTTCTGGACCCGATAGAATTTAAGAGCACTTGGCTTGGCAACAAGGCTATATACAGGTCAAGGATGGCAATCGCAGATGAAGGTGAACTCATTATTCTTGCTCCGGGGGTGAAAAAATTCGGAGAGGATATGGAAATAGATTCATTGATAAGGAAATACGGTTATGTAGGGAGTAAAAAGATACTTGAGCTTTACAAAATCAATGATGATCTGAAACAAAATCTTTCAGCTGCTGCGCATTTGATACACGGGTCGTCGGAAGGAAGATTTACAATAACGTACGCTGTGGAACAAATGACCGAAAAGGAAATAAGGGACGTGAACTTTAAATATATGTCGCTTGAGGATGCTTATAAAAAATATGATCCGTCCGGACTTAGAGAAGGCTATAATAAGCTCGAGGACGGTGAGGAAATCTATTTTATAAGCAATCCCGCACTTGGTTTATGGACAGACAAAAACAAATTTTAAAGGTGGGTATTTATGGACAACTTAGAGAAATTTTATACTATGTTAATTGAAGAAAATAAGAGTATTGAAACTGTCAGAGAGGTAGTAGGTAAAGATTTTAAATCATTCGGTATTTATCCTGATTCTATCTTTTACACAAATGACAGTTATTTTTTTATTGCCATTTATGAAGGCATAAAAAAACTGATTATTTTAAATAAAAATAAGCCAACCGATGATTTTAACGGATTTGAAATTAAATATCCTAAAGGCACGGCAAAAGTTTGTGATTTAAGCAATAACAACTGTGTCTCTTTAAGAAAAATATTTTCATTTACAAATCCTTCGAATCACAGAGGAACGGATATTACAATCGGTCTTGGAGACAGGCTTGGATTAGCGTCTGCGGGACACATCAGATTGTTTAAGGGTAAAAATGCTTTCCCGATTTTGGCACAGCAGTCAATCCGTGAGTTAAACCTAACAGGAAGAACGTATAAGGATGTTTTGGCGGCAGCCTCATGGGCCGTTTTTCAGGAGGGTTACAACAAAGGGTTTGGTGCTGACGGCGACCATCTGAAGACGGCTGAAGAGGTTCAAATGGCTTTAGATTGCGGATTTACAATGATTACCCTGGATTGTTCGGAACATATCGACAACAGTATTCCCGATTTGTCAAAGAAAGAAGTGGATACCAAATACTCAATGTTTCTCAAAGACGAAAAAATGTCACTTGAAAAAAAATATCTGGACAAAGAATTCGATGTTGGAAACGGACATAAAATCAAATTTTCAGTTGATGAATTTAAAAAAGTTGTACTCATTTATTATGATGCAATCAGCTATACGATTAAAATGTACAACAATGTTATCAAGGATTGCGGACGAAATATTGATTTTGAGATGTCAATTGATGAGACTCTGACGTCGACATCACCTGAATCGCATTATTTTGTCGCAAATGAACTTATAGATGCAGGAGTAAGGGTTACAAGTCTTGCACCAAGATTTTGCGGTGAATTTCAAAAGGGCATCGACTATATCGGAGATATTAAGAAATTTACAAAAGAATTCGAGGTTCATGCGGAAATCGCAAAAAAACTCGGCTATAAAATAAGTGTTCATTCGGGCAGCGATAAGTTCAAGGTATTTCCTATCGTCGGGCAAAAAACCGAAGGTAAATTCCATCTCAAAACAGCCGGAACGAACTGGCTTGAGGCAGTGAGAATTATTGCAAAAAGAAATCCAAAGCTGTACAGAAAAATGCACACATTTGCGTTGTATAATCTTGAGGAAGCGAAGAAGTATTACCATATCGGTGCGAAGGTTGAAAATATACCTGATATTGATAAACTAAAGGACAATGAACTCGAGTCTTTGATGGATTTGAACGATGCAAGGCAGGTGCTTCACATAACGTATGGATTGATACTCCAGGCAAAAAATCCTGACGGCACAAACACTTTTAAAGATGAGATTTATTTACTGCTGAATAATTATGAATCGGATTATTATATGGCTCTTGAAAAGCATATCGGAAGGCATTTGAGTTTGCTGGGAGTATAAAATGAGTCTAAGGTTTATTTACGGCAGATCAGGTAGTGGTAAAACTCACTACTGTCTAAATGAGATAAGGACGAAAATTGAGGCAGGGTTTGAAAAACCTTTAATTTTACTTGTTCCCGAGCAGTTTACATTTCAGGCGGAAAAACAGCTGATAAATGTTCTTGATTCCGGCGGTATTATAAATACTGAAGTTTTGAGTTTCAGCCGTATGGCATACAGGATATTCAACGAAGTCGGAGGGCTAACCTATCCCCATATAAATTCTGCCGGCAAATGTATGATTGTTTATCGCTTGATAGATAAAATGAAGAATGATTTTAAAATGTTCCATAAAACTGCCAATCACAAAGGTTTTGTCAAAACACTCACCACTCTCATAACAGAATTCAAGAGATATAATATTACAGCTTCAATGCTCGAAAGTTTTTTAGATACTTTAGATGACGATGTTTCTCTGAAAGAAAAATTACAGGAAATAAATTTAATCTATAATGCTTTTGATAAGGCAGTCGGAGAAAAGTACAGAAATTCCGACGATGACCTGACGCTGGCGGCAAACAAACTTGTGGCGTCTGACATGTATAACGGAGCGGAAATTTGGATTGATGGATTCTCGAGTTTTACACCTCAGGAATACCTTATGATAACTATGCTTCTGAAAAAAGCCGGGAGAGTGGACATTAGCTTTTGCACCGATTCTTTGGAAGGTGAATCCGAAAACAAAGGAATTGATACATTTTCTGAAATTAAGGGTTCATATAAAAAACTAATGGCGCTTGCCAAAGAGAATTCAGTTATTGCCGAGCCGTCCATCGAACTCAACTCAGAATCTTTGTACAGGTTCAAAGGAAGTCATGAACTTTCGCATCTCGAAAAATTTGTGAACTTTTATCCTTATGAAACCTTTGAAAAAGAAACTCATGATATTCATCTGTTTGCTTCTGTTAATATTTTCACTGAAATTGAAGCTGCTGCCGGCGAAATCATCGAATTATGCAGAGACAAAGGAATGAGGTTCCGTGACATAGGAATTGTTGCAGGAAATCTTGGCGCTTATGAAAGCATGATTGAAGCGGTTTTCAATGACTATGAGATCCCTTGTTTTCTTGATAAAAAGTCTGAGGTTATTAACCATCCATTAATCCGTATGATACTTTCAATGATGGATATTTTCATCGAGAACTGGTCTTATAAAACTGTTTTCGGATATTTAAAAACCGGTATGACGGATATAGATATCGAAAATATAGATATACTTGAAAATTATGTACTTGCACACGGAATCAAGGGTAAAAAGTGGACCGACGGAAGTGAATGGGACACGGGTGAAATCGAGCAAATCAACTCTCTTAAATTCCAGGTGACAGAGCCTTTGATGGAATTCAGAAAAAAAACAATCGGCAGACGAACGGCGTCCGAGATATGCGCAGACTTGTACGATTTTCTTTGCGATATGGGGATTCCGGAGAAGATTGAAAAAAGCATCGAGATGTTTAAATCTCATGATGAATTGAGCCTTGCAAATGAATATTCACAGGTTTGGGATATATTGATGAATATTTTTGACCAGACAGTTGAAGTTATGGGAAAAGAGACCTTTGGAATAGAAAGATTCTCAGATATCCTGAAAATCGGCCTGGGTGAGTATAAAATCGGAACAATCCCTGCTTCGATTGACCAGGTTGTTGTCGGAAATATTGAAAGATCAAAGAGCCACGAAATAAAGGCAGTATTCATTTTGGGCGCTAATGATGGTCAGTTTCCTTCATCAGCAATGGACGAAGGTGTCTTGTCCGATTCGGACAGGGAAACTCTTAAGGCGTCAGGTATAGAATTGGCAAGCGACACAAGAACCAAAGCACTTGAGGAAAGGTATTTAATCTACAGGTCACTGACAGCAGCAGGGCAGCGTCTTTGGATAAGCTGGCCTATTGCAGACCAAGACGGAAAATCATTGAGACCTTGTCTGACTATTTCAAGAATCAGAAAGCTTTTTCCAAATGTTTCTGAGTCGAGCAATATCCTCGAATCTCAAATTGAGGCCGAGGAGATCAAGTCGATTTCTGCAAAAACACCGGCATTTAAGTCAATGGTCAGGGCATTCAGGAGAAAAGGCGAAGGTGAAGAGCTTCAGCCGCTTTGGCAGGATGTTTACAACTGGTTTTCGAAAAATGAAGAGTGGAAATCGAAAAGCGAGTCCGCTTTCAACACATTAAGGTATAAAAATGAGGCGGCTCCTATAAACAGACACAATGTTGACCGATTATACGGAGAGACACTGTATTCAAGTGTTTCAAGACTCGAAAGATATTCTGCATGTCCTTTCGCTTATTTTGCGGAATACGGATTAAAAGCAAAGGATAGAAAAGTATATAAGATAGGAGCACCTGATATCGGTTCCTTTATGCATAAAGTTATTGAAGAGTTCTCAAACGAAATTGAATCAGGAAAAATGTCATGGAGAGAATTAGAATCTGATTGGATAAATCAAAAAGTATCCGAAATTGTTGACAGGATAATCGAACAAAGCAAAGGTTCGGTATTTACAGGTTCATCGAGACATACAATGCTTACAAAAAGATTAAAGAGAGTTGTGACACGCGCTGTTACGGTAATATCCGAGCAAATCAAATGCGGCAGTTTTTATCCTGTTGCCTATGAAGCTGACTTTGGTGAAGGAAATAAAATTCCTCCGATAGAAATTGAACTTGACTTCGGCAGGAAGGTTAAATTAAACGGAAGAATTGACAGAGTTGATGCTGTGGAAACAGAGGATGGGACATATATAAGAATTATCGATTATAAATCCGGAAGCAAAAGCCTAAGCTTATCCGATTTGTACAACGGGCTTGAAATTCAGCTTTTTACATATCTTGCTGCAATCTGGGAAAATGAAGGTTTGGGATTGAAAGAACCTTTGATCCCTGCAGGTATGTTTTATTTTCACCTAGATGACCCTCTGGTTAAAAGCAACGGGAAATTAACAAAGCAGGAAGCAGATGAGGAAATAATTAAAAAGTTGAAAATGAACGGGCTTATTCTGTCCGATACAGAAATTATCAAGAGCATGGATAAAACCAATGACGGAACATCCAGGTTCATCCCGGCAAAATTCAATAAAGACGGCAACCAGGCAAAAAACAGTTCTGCTGTGTCGCTGGAACAATTTAAAACATTAAAAGTATATGTGAAGGATTTACTGAAGAATGTATGCGAAGAAATTTTAAAAGGAGATGTATCAATAAGACCATATAAAAAGAAAGATATAACATCATGCAGATATTGCAGTTTCTGCTCGTTTTGCCAATTTGACACAACAATGCCGAGTAATAAATTCAGAATAATAAAAGGTAAAAACCCTGAAGAAATTTGGGAGAATATCGAAAACTTAGTCGATGAAACATAAGAGGAAAAAAGATGAGTGATACAAAATGGACAATCGAACAAATGGAAGCTATTACCGAGAGAGATTGCAACCTCCTGGTTTCAGCTGCCGCAGGGTCAGGCAAGACTGCAGTTTTGGTTGAAAGAATAATCAGAAAAATCACCGACAACAAAAAACCGGTGGATTTAGACCGTTTATTGGTTGTAACTTTTACAAATGCAGCTGCCACGGAAATGAAGGAGAGAATTTCCGACGCGATTTCTGAACTCCTGGAAAAGATGCCGGACTCCTCAAATATTCAAAAACAGCTTTTGCTACTAAATAAAGCAAGCATTATGACAATCCACTCATTTTGCCGCGAGGTAATAATGAGCAATTTTCAGAGAATTGATATTGACCCAAACAGCAGAATAATGGAGGATACCGAAGCGCAGTTGATTCAACAGGAAGTTCTTGATGACTATTTTGATGAACAATATGAAGAAGATGCAGAGAACGAAGATTTCTTTGAATTGCTTGAATCTTATGGCGGAAATCGTGACGATGCAGCAATTAAAGATATGGTAATGAGAGTGTATAAATTTATTCAATCCTGTCCTTGGCCCGAAAAGTGGCTTCGTGAAAAGGTTGATAAATACAAATTAATCGGGATTGTTGATTTTTCTGAATCAGAATACGGAAAAATCCTTATTAAATCAGCGGTTGATGAGCTCGAAAGTCTTATGTTTTCAATGACTAAGGCAATCGAACTGATTAATTCCGATCCGGGACTTGAAAAATATAAAGATCTTTTCAACATTGAAAAAGCACAGATAAACAGTCTGTTAAAAATATGCGGCTCCGGATCAAATCCACAATGGGACGATATATACGAGGCGTTCGAGAATTTGAAGTTTGAGCGTTTGCCGGCAATAGGCAAAAATATCGACTTTGATGAAAAGAAAAAGGAAAATGTTAAAAGGATAAGGGAGATTGAAAAAGTACAGTTAAATAAAACAAGAGATCAAATATTCAACTCTGAATCATCGACAATTATTGAGGACATGCGTGAAACATACCATAAGGTTGATTGTCTTGCAAATCTGGTGATTGGTTTTACTGAAAAATATGCTAAAAGGAAGAACGAAAAATCCCTTCTTGATTTCAACGATTTAGAGCACCTCTGCCTGAATATATTGTCCGATGAGGATGAACGAGGCTGTGTAAGACCTTCGAAAACTGCGCTCGACCTCAGAAAGAAATTTGATGAAATTTTGGTCGATGAATACCAGGATACAAACGAAGTACAGGATATAATAATTAACACGATTTCCAAAGTTGATGAAAACAGACACAATGTTTTTATGGTGGGTGATTTAAAGCAAAGTATATACAGATTCAGACAGGCAAGACCTGAGTTGTTTATGAAGAAATACACGAAATATCCGAGTGTGAAAAGCGGCTTGGAAAGGAAAATATTATTGTACATCAATTTCAGAAGCCGGACCGAAATAATAAACGCAGTCAACTTCATGTTTTCTCAGATTATGTCTCAGCATGTCGGCGAGCTTGAATATACAGAAGCTGAAGAATTAAAATACGGTGCGGATTATGCGGAAAACGAAAACGAAAGTTCGATTATTGGCGGCAACACTGAAATCCATTTAATAGAGACTGGCGACAATGAAGAAGTTGAGGCAACAACTTATCCGGATGATGGTATTAATGATGATAGCAATGATGAGACGGACGAACCGGAGGAAGAGGAGTATTTGAGCGGCAAACAATATGAGGCACGACTGATTGCAAAGAGAATCAAAGGATTAATGAATGCTGATAGTGAAGGAAATCATTTTCAGATTTACGATAAGAATAAAAAATGCTATAGGAATCTTAAATACAGGGATATAGTGATTCTTCTCCGAACAGTAAGAGGATGGTCGGATATTTTCATGGACGAATTTACAAATGCAGGTGTACCGACATTTGCAGATATAGGAACCGGTTTTTTGAAAAATTCAGAAGTCCGGGTTATTCTGTCATTGCTTCGAATAATTGATAATCCTCTCCAGGATATTCCGTTGCTTTCGGTCATGAGATCGCCGATAGTTTCATTGACTACAGATGAACTGGCAGAAATAAGAATGACTGACAGTAATTTGTCTGTATATGAGACGCTTAAAATAGCGGCGGATGACAAACAAAATTTGATTTCAGCTAAAGTGGCTAAGTTTTTAAGTGATCTTAACAAATGGAGAGATATGTCTGTTTATGCACCCACAGATAAATTGATATGGCAATTATACAGCGAAACAGGATATTACGTGACAGTTGGCGCAATGCAGAACGGAGACCAGAGACAGGCTAATCTGAGAATTTTATTCGAAAGAGCCAAGAAATTTGAAGATACGAGCTATAAAGGATTGTTTAATTTTATAAACTTTATTGATAAGGTTGAGGGAAGCAAAGGTGATATGGGAAGCGCAAAAATTCTCGGAGAAAATGATAATGTTGTAAGGATTATGAGCATTCATAAAAGTAAAGGTCTTGAATTTCCTGTTGTTTTCCTTGCAGGATGCGGAAAAAAGTTCAACCTGCAGGACTTAAAACAAAGCATTTTACTCCATCAGGATTTAGGATTCGGACCTGATATCGTTGACAACAAGCTCAGAGTTTCTTATCCATCTGCGATTAAAACAACAATTGCCTCAAAAATGAGAACTGAAAGTCTGTCTGAGGAAATGAGAATCCTTTATGTTGCCATGACCCGCGCCCGCGAAAAACTTATTATTACAGGCGCTTTTAACAATGTTGGAAAACTGGCTGAAAAATGGGCGTTCATGGCTAATGATAAAGAGGCTAAACTTCCTTCCTCCGGTATTTTAAAAGAAAACTGCTATATTGACTGGATAGGGCCGGCTCTGATGAGAAATAAAAGCTGCGGGACGCTAAGAGAACTTGCCGGAGTCGGGGATGGCTTTGAAGGGCTTATTAGTGATGATTCAGCAATATTTGATATTAAAATATGGAATAAAAGCGACCTGGTTTGTGAAAATACGGAGTGCGAAATCGACAGAGAAGACCCGGAAGCATGGTTTGAAACCAACAATAGCTTAAAGAGAGATGTAACGATAAGCGAAATTGACAGACGGCTTGGATATGAGTATGCGTTTAAAAAGGTTTCAAATATTCCCGCCAAGGTCACCGTTACGGAATTGAAAAAACGCTTTGAATCAGAAGAAGCAGAAGAAGGCGTTATTCTTGATTATTCGGAATACAAGGCAAAGAAGCCGATGTTCCTTGAAGAGGAGAAAGGATTAACTGCTGCAGAGAAGGGGTCAATAATCCACTTCGTTATGCAGCACCTTGAATTAAATGAGAAGGGAATTAAAGAACAAATTGACGATATGGTCAGGAGAGAACTTTTGACACTGCAACAAGCTGATACCGTTGATATTAAAAGGATAGAAAGATTTTTCGATTCACCTCTCGGGAGACGAATGGTCGTTTCTAAAAAAGTCAGAAGGGAAATCCCGTTTAATATAGAAATAGCATGCAGGGAACTATACAAAGATTTGGATGATGAGATTTACGAGGACGAGTCACTTTTATTGCAGGGTATTATTGATTGCTACTTTGAAGAAGACGGCGGATTGGTGCTCCTGGACTACAAAACAGACCGCATTCCTGAAGAGGGAATAGAAATAATCAAGAATCGTTATGTAACACAGATAAATTATTACGCCGAAGCACTTAAAAAATTAACCGGCAAAGAAATAAAGAATAAGTATATTTATCTTTTCTCAAACGGCGAAATTCTGGAATATAAAAAATAGAATTCATAGATTTCCGCGATCGAAAACAAATGATAATGAGAGATAATCAGATATAAAGTGACATATCCGAAGATACGAGAAGATTTTATATTAAAATATATTAATTTGGTTGAATTTTGCCTTGAATAGTGTTAAAATGATAAAGTTCAAAAGAAAAGACAAGATTAACTTAACTTTTTGAAGGAGTTGAATGCAAAATGGATGCAGACCCTGCGGGTAGATGCAAGGTCATAACGGAAAATAATAAGGGAATATGTATTTATTAGATTTGAATGAGCGAAATTCTTCAGGACTAATAAATGCATATTCCCTCAAAAACGAGGGAGGGAACAATATGCTTGAGATCACGACTTTTTATCTTAGCAGAGTTCTCGGGAAAAAGGTCCTTTCAAAGTCAGGCAAAGTACTCGGAACTATTCAAGATATCCTCGTCGATGTCCAATCAACAAAACCGCAAGTTACTTCACTGAAAATTAAAAGATCGGGGAAGTCTGTAATTATAGACTTTTCAAAGATTTCTGTTTCTGAGGAAAAAGGTCAGTACGTTTTCAAGTCACGAAAAGAAGAAGCAACTGAAACGGTACTGAAAGAAAATACTATTTTCCTAAGAGATAATGTATTAGACAAACAGTTGGTTGATATTGACGGAAGAAAGCTCGTAAGAGTAAACGATGTGCGCCTTGCTGTTCTGGCGACGGGAACTTTTGTTGTTGCGGTTGATGTTGGAATTGAAGGATTATTGAGAAGACTCGGTGCGGCAAAACCAATTATGAAATTGCTGCGGCCTTTCAAATTAGATATTCCGAATAAATTAATTTTATGGGATGAAGTTGAAACGATTGATTTTGGCCAGGCCGGAATCAAGCTTTCTTCTCCTTACTCAAAACTTTCCACGTTGCATGTTTCGGATGTTGCAGACATTATCGAGGATATGGATTCGAAAATGCAGGCTGAAGTTTTTGCGTCTTTTGATGAAGAAAAAGCTGCTGACATTCTGGAGGAACTGGAGCCAAAGGCTAAAATTCATATTTTGCAGGGAATGTCGATTGAAAAAGCTGCTGATGTTCTTGAAAAAATGCCTTCGGATGAGGTTGCAGACATTCTTGATGAGATGCCCGATGACAGAGCAGAGGAATTACTCTCTGAAATGGAATCGCAGACGTCCGAAGAAGTCCGTGAACTCATGGAATATGAGGACGATGAGGTTGGTAGTCTCATGACTCTGGACTTTATTTCATTCAATAAAAACACGACAGTAAACGATACTATAATCGAGATGAGAAAACAAAAACCGGAAGCCGATACTGTTTATTATCTCTATGTTACCGATGAAACAGACCATTTCGTTGCGACCGTATCGTTGAGGGATATTATAATATCGGAGCCGGAAACGAAACTAAGTGAAATTATGAATAAAAATTCTATCTTTGTTACAGATACCGATAATATTGATTCCATTGCCGAAATAATTTCAAAATATAACCTGCTTGCTGTTCCTGTTGTCGATAAGGAAATGTTCATGGTTGGAATGGTTGTAATCGATGATGTTGTTTACAATCTGCTGAAAGCATCACGAAGGAGAAGAAGCTAATTTAAAAGAGGTATATCAAATGGTTGCAAAAGCAATAAATTCCATTAAAAAAAATACTCACTGGAAGAGCATATTGCTGTTTTTAGCAATTTTGGGGCCGGGAATTATTACGGGAAGCGTTGACAATGATGTCGGTGGAATAACCACATACTCAGTTGCCGGTGCAGTTTTTGGCTATAAGTTAATTTGGACTCTTATACCTGCCTTTATTGTTTTATTTGTCGCACAGGAAATGAATGCAAGAATGGGAATAGTTACAGGCAAGGGATTAGCCGACCTTATCCGTGAAAATGCCGGTGTCAAAATAACCTTTGTCATATTTTTGTTTTTATTTTTTGCAGATATTTTAAATACAACAACGGAATTCAGCGGTGTTGCAGGAAGCATGCAAATATTCGGAGTCAGCAAATATATTTCCGTGCCTGTTGCTGCGGTAGTTGTATGGCTTATTGTCGTCAAAGGGACTTACAAGATTGCGGAGAGAATATTTTTACTCTTTAGTCTTTGCCTTCTTATCTACATAGTCGCTGCACTTCAGGGGCATCCTGACTGGTCTGCGATCGGGAGCTCAATAATACAGCCAAAATTCGAATATAATTTTCTGTATATTTCGACTGTTCTTGGTTTAATAGGAACAACAATTGCTCCGTGGATGCAATTCTATATTCAATCATCCGTAATTGAAAAGAGGATCAGCGTCAAGAACTTAAAATTATCAAGACTTGATGTTTTAATCGGATGTATATGTACGATAACGGTTGCTTTTTTTATAATTGTTGCCTGCGCATCAACACTGAACATAAGCGGAACTACGATTAACAATGCAAGCGATGCAGCTGCCGCACTGGCACCCGTGGCAGGAGCATTCGCTTCCCAAGTGTTTGCTTTCGGCCTTTTTGTGGCTTCGATATTTGCTGCGGTTATTTTGCCCGTTGCGGTATCATTCTATATTTGTGAAGCGTTCGGATTCGAAGCGGGACTTGATAAAAAGTGGAAGGAAGCACCCCAGTTTTATTGGCTTTATACAATAATAATCTCAATCTCCGCCGGAATAATTCTTCTGCCGAACGCACCTTTGATTGGTATTTCATTGTGGTCTCAAAGAATAAACGGGATAATACTCCCGATAATCTTGCTCTGTATGGTTTTGATAATCAATAAAAAAGAGGTTATGGGGAAGTATGTAAACAATATCGCTTCAAATATTGTCGCTTGGATTACAATTGTAATATTATTTGCATTATCAATAATATTAGTCGCATCGCTGTTTAATTTTTAATAAATATAAACCGGGGACGGTTCTCGAGACCGAAATCGTGGACACTGTGAAACCAGTGACGGTTCTATGCTTCATCATCAAAATAAAAACGGAGGAGATAAAATGAAAAACCCAATTGTAAATATTGAACTCGAAAACGGTAAGAATATTAAAATTGAGCTGTACCCTGAGATTGCACCAATCGCAACAAGTAATTTCATTTCGCTTGTATCAAAAGGTTTCTACGATGGAACTATATTTCACAGATGTATACCCGGTTTCATGATTCAGGGAGGAGATCCCGAAGGTACAGGAATGGGTGGACCCGGATATACAATTAAGGGTGAGTTTTCCTCTAACGGAGTAAAAAATGATTTAAGTCATACAAAAGGCGTTCTATCAATGGCTCGAACCAATGCGCCTGATTCGGCCGGTTCGCAGTTTTTCATCATGACTGATTCCGCACCTCATCTTGACGGGCAATATGCCGCATTTGGCAAAGTAATCGAAGGAATTGAGGAAACAGACAGAATTGTTTCGGTTGACTGCGACTACAATGACAGACCGACTGAAGATCAAAAGATGAAGAAAGTAACAGTTGAAACTTTTAAATAAATTGAAAAAGGCCTCCGAATAGGGAGGCCTTTCAAATTATCAGTTTATTTTATTTTTTTCCGTCTTTCGATGAATCAAAAGATTCCTTCTTTATTGGTAAAACGCCTGCCATCTCGCCGATTACATTTATTAATTGAGTATCTGACGGAATGACTATTTTTGCATTCAATTTCAAAGAAGTTTCGGTTGCTTCAAGTTTTCTCAATAGCTGTGCGTTTCCGACAAAATATGTGTCTGCGGCTTCGTTGACAAGCTTAATTGCCTGAGCTTCACCTTCGGCTGCAAGTATTTTTGCCTGTTTGATACCCTCGGCTTTTTTAATTTCTGCTCTCTTAATACCGTCTGCGGTAGTTTCGGCAGCTGTTGCAAAGTCAATCGCGGAAATCTTTTCGTTTTCGGCTTTAACAACCTTATTCATGGTCTCCTGAACATCTTTCGGAGGGTCGATTTCCTTAAGCTCTGTTCTCATTATTTCTATTCCCCAGTTTTTTGTCTCGATCTCAAGAGTTTCATGTAAATCGTTGTTAATTCTGCCTCTTTCACTGTTAGCTGATTTCAAAGAAAGAGTACCGATAATATTTCTCAATGTGGTTCTTGCAAGGTTGACTATCTGCCACTGGTAGTTTGCAACATTGTAGATTGAGCTCTTAACGCTGTCTTCATCTTGTCTGATTTTGAAATAAACCTGTGCGTCAACTGTTGCATTCAAGTTGTCGTTTGTTATGATTACCTGAGGCTCTGCGTTTACCATTTGTTCAGTTATGTTAACCTGATAAATCTTTTGGATAATAGGTACTATCCAGTGAAAGCCCGGCTGAGCAAAATGAGTATATTTACCAAGTGTTTCGATAAGGCCCCTTGAAGTAGGTCTGACAATTCTGATTCCGGCCAAAAAAATAATTACCACAAGTCCTATGATTACAAAAAGTATAAAAGGTGACATTTGATTTACCTCCTCGTTTATTTAATATCTTTGATTATATACCATCACAAAATTATTTGAAACATATTAGTAATTTTGCCATAATAATGGTATAATATACTTTAATAAAACGATGAAGCAAATGGAGGAATATTTATGCAGGAGTCAGTGTTAACGGTGAATAAAAGATCAGATAAGCCAAAGGTTTTAAGAAGAAAAGGAATCGTTCCCGGTGTTTTATATGGTGATAAATTTGCGGAAGGAATTCCGATTGAGTTTGATAAAGCTGCATTCTCAAAAATAGTGAGTAAGCATGGCACAAGTGCAAAGATATCAATTGAATTTGACGAAAAGAAAAAGCTTGGAATAATAAAAGAAATCCAAAAGGATGCAATAAGCCAGGAACCAATTCATGTAGACCTGTTCATGATCTCGCAAAGCCATGATTTAAGAATGAAAATACCGGTAATATTCACCGGAGTTTCAGTCCTTGAAAGAAAAGAATGGCTTCTTCAGACATACGGAGCGAAGATTGACATTTCGGGAAAGCCTAATCTTATGCCTGAGAGCATAGTGATTGATGTTTCGGAAAGACAATTGCATGATTCTATAAAAGTTTCGGAATTGGAACTTGATGACGCGTTAAAAATCCACAACGATCCGAATGAAATCATTGCATCCGTTTCAGAATTGAAGCGCAAAGCAGAAGTTGTTGAAGAGGTTGAAGAAGGGGCCGAGGGAGCACCGGAAGCAGAAGCTGAAAAATCAGCGGCTGAAGAACCTGCAGGCGAATAGTATTGGAGCAGTAAAAATGGATATAAAAAACATAAGAAATAAATATAATTTTTTAGTCTCGGGAGATTCTATTTCAAGAGGTGTTATTTACGACGAAACGAAAAAGAAATATTCAATCTCAAGTGAGAATTATGTTTCGATAGTCCAGGAAAAATTAAATGGAATTATTAATAACACTTCAAGGTTTGGAAACACTGTCATTAAAGGCATTTCAAGATTGAAGAATGAAATAGTCAAGAATAAACCGGACGTTGTGTTGATTGAATACGGCGGAAACGATTGTGATTTTAACTGGGATGAAATTGCGGCAAATCCCAACGATAAATATGAACCAAACACAGATATCAAGTTATTCGAAGAAACGCTGAGTGAAGGTGTTGAAATGCTTAAAGAGAAAAATATTACACCGGTACTTCTGACACTTCCTCCGCTGAATGCCGATAATTATTTCAAGTGGGTTTGCAAAAACGATCCGACTGCCGAAAGAAATGTTCTGAAATGGCTGGGCAGTGTTACCCGCATCTATTGGTGGCAGGAAAGATATAATTCATCTATTTTAAAAATAGCCGAAAGAACCAAAACAAGATGGATTGACATAAGAGGCGCGTTTTTGGAACAGCCTGATTTCACTAAATTTATATGTTTGGATGGAATTCATCCAAACATCGAAGGACACAGAATAATTGCAGAAAAAATCATCGAGTTCATAAAATCAGGTTATGATTACCTTCTGGTAAATAATCAAACAGCGATCAAAAAGATATAAGGGAGTTGTTCTCAACTGTTATAAATTATATAAATAAATGTGTCACGAGGTGTGAAGTCGCCGACTCGGAATGTTTACTTTAAAACATTTTTGTAAACATACTCGTCTTCAACTTCAACCTCTGCCACATTTTTTCTTTTTCAGAAGCAGTTAAGAACTGTCTCTGATATTGCTTATTTTCCCCATTTTGATAAAGCGTCGGCGAGCGAGGTATTCAAACTGCCCTCGCTTTTTTGATGTTCGAGAAACTTGCTAACCTCTCTTTTATCAACCTGTTCACCTTTTCTTTTTGTGAAGGCTTCGAGCTTTTCTTTATAACCGCAGACACATGAAAAACTTTTGTTTTCACCGTCGCCCTTTATATCCATTTTTTTGTGACACTCCGGACACCTTGCGTTTGAGGTCTGTGAAAGTGATTTTCGGTATCCGCAATCCCTGTCAGGACAGACGAGCATCTTGCCCTTTTTACCGTTAACTTCAAGTAAATATTTTCCGCAATTTTCGCACTTTTCTCGGGTCAAATTCTCATGTTTGTATGTGAATGTATCTGCAATAACGTTTGATACAAGCTTCGCCGCATAATTTCTCATTTCAAGAACAAGAGTTGAATAATTAAGTGTTCCCTTGCTGATTTTCATCAGATTCTGCTCCCATTTAGCCGTAAGTTCAGGAAGCTTTAAATCGGCAGGGACAATATTAACGAGTTGAATACCCTTTGGGGTCGGATAAATATCCTTGCCGTTTCTCTCAATATAAAAAGTGTTGAAAAGTTTTTCAATTATATCTGCTCTGGTTGCAGGAGTTCCAAGTCCGCCGGTGCTTTCCAGGGATTCCTTTAAATCCTTGTTGTCAACGAATTTCCCCGGATGTTCCATAGCCGAAAGAAGTGTTGCTTCGTTATATCTTTTCGGCGGTTTGGTTTTTCCGGTAACAAGATTAACCTTGGATATTTTTTCAGTCTGACCTTTTTTAACCTCAGGCAATGACTGATCGTCATCTTCATCATCGTCCTGTTCTTCGCCGAGCTTATCGACACCCTGATATACAGACTTCCAGCCCATTGATTTTACAATTTTACCTTTGGCGGCAAACAACTCACCCTTGACATCAACCTTTACAGTCGTCTGTTCATACTCAAAAGGCGGGTTTAGAACCGCCAAAAACCTTTTTACTATAAGGTCGTATATGTTTCGCTCCTCACTTGTAAGCGCGGACAAATTGACATATTGCTCGGTCGGAATAATCGCATGATGGTCAGAAACCTTGCTGCTGTCCACAAGTCGTTTTGTGACACTTATCTTATTTTTGAGGATATTTTGTGCAAACTTCTGGTAAGGTCCGACAGATATAGCCTTCAAGCGCTCCGGAAATGTAGGAACTATGTCTTCGGTCAAATGTTTTGAATCGGTTCTTGGATATGTGACAAGTTTATGGGTTTCATATAGTTTTTGCATAATATTAAGGGTTTGTTTTGCGGAATAACTGTATTTTCGGTTAGCATCACGCTGCAGCTCGGTTAAATCGTAAGCAAGCGGCGGAAGTTCTTTCTTTGCCTCTTTTTTTATATCCGTTATTACTCCGCTTTGACCTGTTACCTTTTTTACGATAGCGTCAGCGATGTCTTTGTCAAAGGTTCGTGCCTGACCGCTTGTTTTATCTTGCCAACGAACAGTAAAACCATTAAAATCAGCGTTAATAGTCCAAAAATCCTTTGGCCTGAAATTTTTAATTTCATTTTCACGGTCGACTATCATAGAAAGAGTGGGAGTCTGAACTCTGCCGGCTGATAACTGCGCATTATATTTACAGGTCAGGGCGCGGGTTACATTCAGCCCAACCAGCCAATCTGCTTCAGATCTGCTCTTTGCGGACAAATAAAGATTATCGTAATTGCGGCTTGGTTTCAGGTTGGCAAAGCCTTCTTTTATTGCTTTGTCAGTCTGAGAGGATATCCAAAGACGTTTCATCGGTTTTTTGCTGCCCGATTTCTCGACAATCCACCTTGCCACCAGTTCGCCTTCTCTTCCCGCATCTGTGGCGATGACCAACTCATCGACATCAGCTCTGAAAAGAAGCTTTTTTACAATGCTGAATTGCTGTGACGTTTGTTTTATAACGACGAGTTCCATATTCTTTGGAAGCATCGGTAAATCTTCGAGTTTCCAGGACTTATATTTTGCACCGTAAACATCAGGGTCGGCAAGTGTTACGAGGTGGCCGAGTGCCCATGTTACTATATATTTTTGACCTGCGATAAAACCGTTGTCCTTTTGTCTGCATTCCAATACTCTTGCGATTTCTCTGGCTACGGATGGCTTTTCTGCTAAAACAAGCGTTTTTCCCATTATGTTTTTAACCTCACTAAAATTATTGATTGAAAACCATAAATATTCAAAGGATCAATGTTTGAATCCCTGCCTGCGTGCAAGCCTTGAACAATAATCTTACCCGATATTTTTGAATTTTCAAATATAATCGAAGCTTGGGACGGATTCAAATCTTCCCTGTTTGTCGTTCCGAATTTTAAATTGAAAAAATCTATTATACCGGCAACACTTTTTTCATACAGTAAAGCATTATTTTTATAAATTTGCAGAAGGTGATCTTTGGAATTATACTTTGCAGTAATCCCGTTACTACCAACAATGGTGGTATTTGCATAGTCAGATGAAAGAAGAATCATATCATCATAACCTTCAATATTGTAAGCCTCATTGGTTGATTTTGAAGAGTAATCATAATAAGTAGAGGTGTCAGGACTATAATGAGCACCATCGTTTCCCAATGCAAAGCCAAAAGTCTTCTTAAAATCACCATTGACATAGATATTGAAATTCACGGGTAAATATTTCATATCTGAATATCTGTGGGCGCTTGAAAAATAGCTTACTATATCCTCTATCTGAGTCTTGTCGGCAGAGGATACGGTTGTTTTTGCCGGAACAATTTTATTATCTGAAATCATCTTATACTTGTTAAGTATGTTTTCGAATCTGCTGTTTTGGCTGTACATAGAAACGGAATAGCTGCTCAGAGGTCCGGATACCGAAATCAATGCAATCAGTGCCAGTGAGATGACAAATATAATACCTCTTTTTTTCTTTGAAAAATTCAGGTAAATCATTAGTCCGAAAACCCAAAGACCGAGCATGATTGCAAAGTATCTTAGTTCGGTTACGCCATATGCGTTTACTCTGATTGCGATTGAAACGAACATCATAATTAATAAAGGAATTATTATCTTAGGAAACCAAAATATAAATATTTTTACCCATTTGTTTAAATTATTCAATGTGGAGACAAAGAAAATAATTATCGTGCCTATTGCGCCGTACCAAAGGACAAGATTTGCAACAAGGCCGTTTGGCCATTGATTTGTTATCAGAATTTTAGCAAAGTATATATATAGAATTGCTGTATAGACTGATACTATCGGCATTATAATATACAACACCAGAATTCTGAAAGCGTTTGGATAATTTTCGTTGCTGAATTCCTTCGACTTTTCCGGAATCCCCGAAAAAAAGAAACACGATGCAAACAGGCCTAAACAAAGTACCCAAACATCAAAGTAGGTCCTGGGTTCAATCCGAATTTCAAGAAGCCTGTCTAAAGTTAAAAGTATAAGTGCTATCCCGCCAAATAAAACAATTGTGAAAATACCGGTTATAATTGAACGGGTGAATAATTTTATTACATAGATTTCGAAGAAATCGCGGCTTAAAAAATACGGGACAAACATAAATACCAATATCGCTACAAGGAAGATTGCAATAAATCTTGTGACAGAGACCATACTTAAATCAGTTAACAAAAAGTTAAAATACAAAATGAGCAATATTTCCGCAACAAGGTAGGAAATAAGTTTTATCAGCCATTTTGTGTTTTCTCTGCGTTCAAAAAACAAGTCTATACATAGTGCAACAGGTATGCCCAGAGAAACCACCATGGCCAAACGCTGCAATAAAATCCGAAAATCGTAATCGTAGGAAGACGGCTGGATGTGATTAATGAAGATTAACAGTACTGCTGTGGCAATTGAAAGAAAAATCGCAACCGGAAATCTTTTTATGCTTAAATATAAATCCATACTGAGTTTTCTGAAAAACAGCAATATTTTCATATGTTCAGTCTCCTTGTATAATTAGTTTACATCAATCAATTGGGAATTATAAATTATAATACAGAACCATTATACACTATGAATGATGTCAAATGGTAAATTTTAAAAAGTTTTCGGGTGTTGAATAAACATTCGAAATGTGCTAAAATTCTTGTGTTTGGAGAATTAAGACTAAAGATAATATTCATTGGCGGATAAGAAGGGATTTTAAATGAAATACGACAAAATTATAGATGCGCATGCACACATATTTCCTCCGCAGATAGCTTTTAAGGCAGCCGGCTCAATTGGCGCATACTATAACCTGAAGATGTTTGCCGATGGAACGATTGAGTCATTATTAAAAAACGGGAAAGAAATAAGTGTTTACAAATATCTTGTCCATTCAACCGCAACAAAGGTCGGGCAGATTCAAACCATAAACAATTTCATAGCAGATTCCAAGGATGAAAACACATGTTTTATAGGATTTGGAACACTTCATCCTAAGATGAAGAAAGTCGAATCCGAGGTTGACAGAATTATTTCGCTGGGGTTAAAAGGTGTGAAGCTACACCCGGAATTTCAGCAATTCTATATTGATGACGAAAGCATGTTCCCCATATATGCCGCCCTTGAAGGCAGACTTCCGATACTGATGCATACCGGCGATTCGGTGAAAACTTCATCAAGTCCAAAGCGGCTGGCAAAGATTCTCGAGAAGTTCCCGAATCTTGTTGTTATCGCGGCTCATTTCGGTGGATATGATATGTGGGATGAATCGATTGAATATCTTGTCGGTCGAAAAAATGTTTATTTCGACACCTGCAGTTCGCTTTTTAAAATGGATTTGGATAAAGCGCGGAAAATCATCAGAGATCACGGCGCGGACAAAGTACTGTTTGGAACAGACTACCCGATGTGGTCTCATATAAACGAACTTAAAAGATTCGAAAAACTCGAACTTACTGACGAAGAATGCGAACTGATTTTACACAAGAACGCAGAAAAACTGCTCGGAATCGAATAAAGCGGAAACGGATCTCATGAAGCGGGGACGGTTCACTTAAAAAGTATTTAATCAATGTGTCACGAGGTGTGAAATTGCCGACTCGGGATGTTTTCTTTTAAAATATTTTGAAAACATACTCGTCTTCAACTTCAACCTCTGCCACATTTTTTATCTTACAATTAAGAACCGTCCGCGAGAACCGTCCCCGAGAACCGTCCCCGAGGTTTAGATTATAGTTTCTTCTTTGCGTCTATGACATTTAAATCAAATGGAGTTTCCTGATACAGGTAATAGTTCAGCCAATTCGAGAAAAGCAGGTTCGCATGGCTTCTCCATTCAACAATCGGTTCGTTTTGAGGGTCGTCGTCCTTAAAATAATTCTTTGGTACGGAGGCATCAGGGCACTTGTCCAGGTCTCGAAGATATTCCTTTTTAAGTGTCAGAGAATCGTATTCGGAATGGCCTGTGACAAAAATGCGTCTGCCGCCTTTGGTCGCAACGATATAAACTCCGGCTTCTTCAGATTCCGAAAGAATTTCAAGTTTCTTATTTTTTTCTATGTCCGAACGCAATACATCGGTATTTCTGGAATGAGGTACATAGAACAAATCGTCAAATCCTCTGAAAAGCTTAACGAATTTTTTATTTAATGTGTGAGGAAATATCCCAAACATTTTTTCGGGGAGGTTGTGCTTTTTAATCCCGTAATGATAATAAAGACCTGCCTGTGCGCCCCAGCATATATAAAATGTCGATAATACATTTCCCCTGCTCCACTCCATTATCTGACAGAGCTCTTCCCAATAATCGACATCTTCAAATTCAAGATGTTCCACAGGCGCGCCTGTAATTATCAAACCATCAAACTTTTGGTCTTTTATTTCATCAAATGTATTATAAAAAGCAGTAAGATGCTCTTCCGGTGTGTTTTTTGAGACATAGCTTGCGGGATGAAGAAAAACAACCTCAACCTGGAGCGGTGAATTACCTATAAGCCTGAGGATCTGTGTTTCTGTTTCGATTTTTGTGGGCATAAGATTTAAAAGGACAATCCTAAGCGGACGTATATCCTGATGAAATGCGCGGTCTTCAGTCATTACGAATATATTCTCGTTTTGCAGTGTTTCAAAAGCCGGCAGATTGTTTGGGATTTTAATAGGCATAATTCAGCACCTCCTTAATTTAAATTGTTTATAGATTATATTACTACATTTTGGCTGACTAATCAAATATAACAGTTGATTTATATGGCGAATTACAATAATATATTACTGATTAACACTTAGAATTCGAACTATCATTTGAGAGATGAAGGAGAATGAAAATGCCGGATAAGATTAAAATGAAAAACCCGCTCGTTGAAATGGATGGAGACGAGATGACACGGATAATATGGACGATGGTTAAAGATATATTGATCAAACCCTATGTTGATTTAAAAACCGAATATTATGACTTGGGGCTTGAAAACAGAAACAACACAGACGACCTTGTCACGAAGGAAGCCGCAAAAGCCACAAAAAAATATGGTGTCGCGGTAAAATGCGCAACAATAACTCCAAATGCCGAAAGAGTCAAAGAATATAACCTAAAAAAGATGTGGAAAAGTCCGAATGGGACAATAAGAGCCATATTGGACGGAACAGTTTTCCGTTCCCCGCTAATCGTTAAAGGAATCAAGCCAACTGTCAGCACGTGGAAGAAACCGATTACAATCGCAAGACACGCCTATGGTGATATATATAAAAACGTTGAATATCGTGTTGAGAGCGCCGGAAAAGCTGAAATTGTATTCAAATCAAAAACGGGCGAAGAGACACGAAAGACAATATTTGATTTCGACGGCCCGGGGGTTGTTATGGGAATGCACAACGTCGACAAATCAATAACCGATTTTGCAAAAGCATGTTTCAATTTTGAACTTGACCAAAAGCAGGATATTTGGTTCGCAACAAAGGATACTATCTCAAAAACCTACGACCACAGGTTCAAGGACATTTTCAACGATGTGTTTGATGATGGGTTCAGCGAAAAGTTCAAAGATGCCGGAATAGAATATTTCTATACGTTAATTGATGATGCTGTTGCAAGAGTTGTAAGGTCTGAAGGCGGATTTATATGGGCCTGCAAGAACTACGACGGAGATGTTATGTCGGATATGGTTGCGACAGCATTCGGAAGCCTTGCGATGATGACATCCGTGCTTGTTTCACCTGAAGGGCATTTTGAATACGAAGCCGCACACGGTACTGTGCAAAGGCACTATTATCAACACCTCAAAGGTATTGAGACATCTACGAATTCAATGGCGACAATTTTTGCATGGACAGGAGCACTGAAGAAACGCGGAGAATTAGACGGTATAAAAGAACTTGTTGAGTTTGCCGAAAAGCTTGAAAAGACCTCATTGGAGACAATTGAAAACGGTGTTATGACTAAGGATTTAGTGTCTTTGTCAACCATAAAGGATAAAAGGTCGGTCAATACTGAACAATTCTTAAGAGAGATACAAAAAAGGATGAATTGAAGCATAACTACTTTAACATTGGATGTTATTACTATATAATGGAGATTAATCAAACAGATATTAGAAGGAGAAGTCAGAGATGAGTTTTTATACTGATTGGAAGGATTTAGCCGAAGAAGAAAGATCCGCTAAGGAGACCGCTGATTTTTGGAAGGAATATTTTGAAAAAGAAAAAAAGACTTATGAGTATATTCTGGACAATTCCAAAGATACGGTCGAAGGAAAATACAAAGAGCTGGCAGATAAATTCGAGATGGATGAAGTATCCTTCGCCGGCTTTATGGATGGGATAAACAGCAGCCTTGTTCAGGAGATTAAAGTTGAAAAGCTGAAAACGGATTCGGACATCAAACTTGAAGTCGATTTTAAAAAGCTTTTTTGGAACATGCATGAGGCAAGAGCTGACTGGCTTTATGATCTGCCGCAATGGGAAGAAATTCTGGATGATGAAACAAGAAAACAAATTGTTACGGATTTTAATCAGACGAAGATTGCAGTCAGCAGTAAGGTTGGAAGAAATGATCCGTGTCCTTGCGGAAGCGGCAAGAAATATAAGAAATGCTGCGGTAAGTAGTTAATCAGATGTTGAATTTTAAGGAGCTGCTATGGAAGACATCAGAAAAGGATTGCATAAATCAAAAAGAATAGTGATAAAGGTCGGTACATCGACAATAACATATGGTACTGGAATGATTAATTTCACGGCCATTGAAAAACTTGTGCGTGTTATTTCGGATTTGCAGAATCAAGGCAAAGAAGTTGTTCTTGTGACTTCGGGCGCCATCAGTGTCGGAGTTGACAAACTGAAATTTTGCGACGAACCCATGACAATACCCGAAAAGCAGGCTATAGCCGCTGTCGGTCAATGCGAATTAATGTATATTTACAGCAAGTTTTTTTCTGAATACAACCATATTGTCGGACAGATACTTTTAACAAGGGATGTGGTTGAGCAGGTTAAAAGACGCCAAAACGTAATAAACACATTTGAGAATCTGATTATTAAGGGGATAATTCCGATTGTAAATGAAAACGATTCGGTTTCGGTCGAGGAAATAAAAATCGGCGACAACGATACGCTTTCAGCAATTGTTGCAAGGTTAATCGATGCGGATTTATTAATCGTTCTGTCGGATATCGAAGGATTTTATGATTCAGACCCCAGAAAAAAGGAAGACGCAAAAATAATCCCGGTGATTGATGAAATAACACCTGAAATCGAGAAGTGTGCCGGTGAAAAAGGAACGAAAAGGGCAACAGGCGGAATGAAGACCAAGCTCGCAGCAGCAAAGATTGTAACCGATGCGAATATTAACATGATAATCGCAAGCGGTAAAAACCCGGGTATTATTTCGGATATTATAAACGGGAAAAATATTGGAACGCTTTTTGTCGCAAAAAAGGAGGCGTAGCAATGACGGATTTAAACCAAATCGGAATGAAGGCAAAAGAAGCGTCACGCAAACTGATGTCGACTTCGACTGCCGATAAAAACAATGGATTAAAAAAAACAGCAGACTATCTAATTAAAAATTCAGATAAAATTCTGGCAGCAAATAAAATTGATGTTGAAAATGCGAAGAAAAAGGGTATTACAGCTGCAATGGTTGACCGTCTTTCGCTTGACGGGAAAAGAATTGCGGGGATGGCTGATGCTTTGCTTCAGGTCGCAGCTCTTGCAGATCCTGTCGGGGAAGTCATTTCAATGTGGAAAAGGCCGAATGGTCTTATAATAGGTCAAAAGAGAGTTCCTATCGGAGTTATCGGTATGATTTATGAAGCCCGTCCGAATGTGACGACGGACGCAACCGCATTATGCCTGAAATCAGGAAATGCCGTTATTTTGAGAGGCGGAAGCGAAGCAATCAATTCCAACAAGGCAATTGTTGAAGTAATGAAGAAGGCTTTAATCGATTCAGGTATAGCAGATGGAGCTGTCCAGTTAGTTGAGGATACGAGCCGGGAAACAGCCGCAAAAATGATGAAATTAAACGAATATATAGATGTACTGATTCCAAGAGGCGGAGCGGGACTGATTAATTCTGTTGTGGAAAATTCGACAGTGCCTGTTATCAGAACGGGAACGGGAAATTGTCACATATATGTTGACGGCGATGCGGATCTCGATATGGGCGAAAAAATAATCATAAACGCAAAAACGAGCAGACCTGCCGTATGCAATGCAGCGGAAACCCTTTTGGTTGACAAAGCTATAGCCGGCAAGTTTCTGCCAAATGCATTAAAAGCTTTAATCGACCTGAAGGTTGAAATCAGGGGTTGTGAGGAAACAAGAAAAATTTATTCCGGCATCAAAGCCGCAACCGAAGAAGACTGGGGTACGGAATACAATGATTATATACTTGCCGTTAAGGTGGTTGACGGAATTGATGAAGCGATTGAACATATTAATAAATACAGCACATCACATTCCGAGACAATAGTTACAAACAACTACACAAAGAGTCAAAGATTTTTGGAAGAGATTGATTCTGCAGCGGTTTATGTCAATGCGTCAACGAGATTTACCGACGGCGGAGAATTCGGTCTGGGTGCGGAAATCGGTATAAGCAACCAAAAGCTTCATGCCAGAGGGCCTGTAGGACTGAAAGAACTTACGACAATAAAGTATATAATATACGGTAACGGACAAATAAGATAGGTTTTGAGGAAAACCTGTTCTTAGAAGAGCAAAAAGGTGAAAAGATGAGTAAATTGAAAGACAGATATAATATTTTGATTGCGGTTTTTATAATAATTGGCGTACTGTTTTCTTTAAGGCTCGCCAACCTTCAAATTATAAATGGAAGTTACTATGACCAGGCATCAAAAAATGGCTTGGCGACGGAAGAAAAAATACCCGCTTTGCGCGGGAATATCTTAGACAGAAACGGTGAAACGATAGCTTCAAACAGAGTCGGCTCAACCGTTAGCATGATTCGCGCAAATATCACAAAAGCAAAATTGAATGCAATGCTACTAAACCTTGACAAATTATTTGCCGATAACGGCGATTCCTATTTCAATTCCTTCGATAAAGTAATTTCCTATCCGATTAAATGGGGAACATCCTACGGATTGGGTGATAAACCTGCAGTGAGATTCATCAAAGAATTCGGGGTTGAAAAAACAAAAGCGGCCAAAATCAAAACTGCGAAAGATGCATTCAAATATTTGAGAGAGCATGAATATGAGGTTGACGGTAAGTATTCCGGGAAACAGGCATATAAAATAATTACATTAAGGTATGAGATGAGAAACAGCACGTCACTTAAATCAGTGAGAATTGCGAGTGATATTTCGAAAAAAACCGTAGCAAAACTGGAAGAAATGAATTTGCAATTTCCGGGAATTTCAACAGGCGAGGTGCCATTCAGAAAATATATCAATGCGCAAAACGAAGCGCATGTAATCGGTTATGTCAGAGGTGTATCGGAAGAGGATCTGGCAAAGGACAATACTTACAACATGACTGATGTTATAGGGAAATCAGGCATTGAACTTACAATGGAAAAATATCTGAGGGGAACCGATGGACTGAGAAGACTTCAGATAGACGTTACAGGAAGAACTACCTCTGAGGTTATCGCTCAGTCAGCAATTCCGGGAAACGATATTGTTCTTACTCTTGATGCCGGTCTTCAAAAGATTGCGACTCAGGCTTTGAAAAATACAATAAAAGGTATCCACGATAGAACTTTACCGGGAACAGACACAAGAGCCAATATGGGTGATGCTTTTGCCGGTGCCGTTGTCGCAATGGATGTAAATTCAGGCGAAATTCTTGCAATGTCAAGTTACCCGACCTATGACCCTTCGGTCTATTTAAAAAGCGACAATGACAAAAAAGCGCAGAACCTTATTGTCAAATGGAATCAGGACGGCACCAATCTCCCTCTTTTCAACAGGGCCATACAGGGCAGATATCCGCCGGGATCTTCATTTAAACCTGTTGTATCATTGGCTGCGCTTGAAAGCGGTACGATAACGAGAGATTCAACAATATATGACGGAGGATCATACGTTGTCAGCAACTGGCCTTTTCATTGTCTGGAATATCCTACGTATGGTCACGGAAGTCTGAATCTAAAAAGAGGACTTGCAACCTCCTGTAATATATTTTTCGAAAAACTCGGTGTTATGACAGGAATAGATCAGATAGATAAATGGGCAAAATATTTTGGGCTGGGAGAATTAACGGGGATTGACCTGTTGGGAGAGGTAAAAGGATCGCGTTCAAATCCGGCATCAAAAAAGGTTAATAATCCTCAAGACGGACCATGGGGCGGAGCAAACACAGCGATGACATCAATCGGACAATACGACAATTCGTTTACACCTTTGGAATTGGTTACTTATGCGACTGCTCTCGCAACTGACGGGAAGAGATATGTTCCTCATCTGGTTAAGAGAATAGTTGGTTATGACGGAACGATTGTCAGTGAAACAAAGCCTAAATATACTCTCATACCCGCATCAAAAGATAATTTTGACGCAATCAGAGAAGGTATGGTAGCTGTTACAAGAACAAGTGAAGGAACTGCGGAATCACTGTTCCGGGATTATCCTTATACGGTTGCGGCAAAAACGGGAACAGCCGAGACATTTGAGACAAATCATTCGAGTAACGCTGTTTTTATGTGCTATGCTCCGGCAGAAAAACCCGAAATCGCAATACTGGTTGTAATTCAGAGAGGTGTTTGGGGCAATCTGGCGGGAAATGTCGCAAAAGATATTTTGGACGAATACTTCAAAACCGATACAGTCAGCAAAATAGATGACAAAGTGACTTTGGATCAGGTTCAACTCACAAGATAAAAAAACCGGGGACGGTTCTCTCAATAAGTATTTAATCAATGTGTCACGAGGTGTGAAATTGCCGACTCGGGATGTTTTCTCTTAAAATTATTTTGAAAACATACTCGTCTTCAACTTCAACCTCTGCCACATTTTTCGGGGACGGTTCTCATGATAAGTATTTAATCAATGTGTCACGAGGTGTGAAATTGCCGACTCGAGATGTTTTCTTTTGAAATTATTTTGAAAACATACTCGTCTTCAACTTCAACCTCTGCCACATTTTTTATTTTATAATTAAGAACCGTCCCCGAGAACCGTCCCCGAGAAGTGTCCCCGAGAAGTGTCCTCGAGAACCGTCCCCGGTTTTGTCCGGCAGTGTTTATTTATGATGTACGTAACAGTATTCGTTCGGAAGTGAGTATGCCCAGTCTGCAGGATATCCGTCGCCTTTGTGAACAGGCATATATGGTATCGGTCTCTTGATAAAGACCCTGTAA
>JBAZRJ010000021.1:25112-29923 GCA_041662985.1 Clostridia bacterium | reverse complement strand
AAACAGGACAAGGAGAAATAGAATGGACGGTATACTGGAAATGCTCCAAAGATTGCACCCTGAGGTTGATTTTGAGACATGTGAGCGGTTATTTGACGACAAGATAATTGATTCGTTTGATATAGTATCTGTAATTGCTGAGATTAATGATGAGTATGATATTGCGATTCCGGCAGAGGAAATCATACCGGAAAATTTCAACTCCGTAAAGGCGTTATCGGCACTTGTACAACGTTTAACCGATGAATAGGAGTACTGTTTATGCTTTTTACTTCGTATAATTTTATTGCATTTATAACACTCGTTTTTATTCTGTACTACAGTATTCCAAAAAAATGGCAATGGCCTTTATTACTGGTCTCGAGCTATTTTTTCTATTTTGTGGCAGGCAAAGAATACTTAGTCTATATAGTGGTGACGACTGTCTCGACTTTTCTTGTGAGTCTTGGAATTGAGAAACTCAGAGGGAAGCAGACTGATTATTTAAGTGAAAATAAAGATACAATTGAAAAAGAAGATAAGAAAAAATATAAAGCCGGGATTAAAAAGCGCCAATGGCAGCTTCTGTTAGGCTGCTTGATTATAAATTTGGGTATTCTGGCATTCGTTAAATATTCCAACTTTTCAATCGCGAATATCAACACGATTTTTAAAATCACCGGGAGCAGCTATCAGCTGTCATTCCTTAATCTTGTGCTTCCGATGGGCATATCCTTTTATACATTTCAGGCAGTGGGCTATATTATTGATGTTTACAGAGGAAAGGTTGCCGCAGAAAAAAATCTGTTCAAGCTTGCTTTGTTTGTATCCTTCTTCCCGCAGCTCGTACAGGGTCCTATAAGTCGTTTCAGCGATTTGGCCGCTACTTTGTATGAACATCACGCATTTAATATTCACGTCGTTTCATTCGGAATTCAGAGAATATTATGGGGACTATTTAAGAAGCTTGTCATTGCGGACCGTATTTTAGTCGGAGTCAACTCTATTATCAGAAATTCAGGTGAGTTCCAGGGAGCATACGTATTGGTTGGAATGCTTTTCTACGCATTTGAATTATATGCTGATTTCACAGGCGGAATTGATATTACCATTGGAATCGCAGAAGTGATGGGAATCAGAGTTAAAGAGAATTTTATCAGACCTTATTTTTCAAAATCCATAAAAGAATATTGGAGAAGATGGCATATTTCAATGAGCACATGGTTTACAGACTATATATTTTATCCGATTTCCGTATGCCAGCCAATGCTTAAATTATCAAGATTTTCCCGAAAACATTTTGGTGATTTTTTCGGGAAAAGAATTCCGGTTTATATTTCTGTCTTTGTAGTATGGTTTGCGACCGGCGTCTGGCATGGCGCAAGCTGGAACTTTATCGTCTGGGGTGTGATGAACGGTGTGGTTATAATGATATCCCAGGAGTTTATACCTTTATATGAAAAATTCCACAAGAGATTTGATGTCGAAGGGAAGTTCTATTACAGGGCGTTTCAGGTAATCAGAACTATTTTGCTTATGAGTTCGTTAAGAATGTTCGACTGTTACAGAGATGTGGGACTAACGTTTAAGATGTTCGGAAATATGTTCATAAATTTCGGAAATATTTTCGAAGTATTTAACGGCGGATTTATGAAGCTTGGCTTAACGGGTATTGATTATTTAATATTATTGTTTGGGTTTACAGCGCTGTTTTCGGTCAGTCTTATTCAAAGAAAAGGCAGTGTCAGAGAGTTTTTTGCAACTAAACCTACGGTTTTGCGATACAGTATGTTTGGTTTTATAATTATTGTAATATTATTGTTTGGCGCGTACGGAGTTGGGTTTGATGCCAGACAATTTATCTATAATCAGTTTTAGGAGGCTGTTATGAAAAAGAAAAATATAGTAATCGGAATCATCACAGCAATCCTCCTGATTGTAAGTCTGGGAGTTTTGCAGAGACTGTTGATGCCGAAATTTATGACGGGAATTGTCGAAGGATCGTTGGTTGAAGAATATTATCAGGAAAAATCGAAGCATGATGTTATATTTGTCGGCGATTGTGAAGTTTATGAGAACTTTTCGCCGATTACCTTATGGAAAAACTACGGAATAACGAGTTATATAAGAGGAAGCGCGCAACAGTTGATATGGCAGTCATATTACCTGCTTGAAGATACCCTGAGATTTGAAAAGCCCGATGTTGTCGTCTTTAACGTTTTATCGCTTAAATATGACCAGCCGCAAAGCGAAGCCTATAACCGCATGTCGATAGACGGCATGCAGCTTTCGATGACGAAGATCAATAATATTTTAGCGTCAATGACGCCGAAAGAAAACATACTTGACTACATTTTCCCGATATTAAGATATCACTCAAGAATAACAAGCTTGACTGCGGATGACTTTAAATATTGTTTTGGCAAGGACAAGGTTTCGACCAACGGATACTATATGAGAGTTGACGTCAAACCCGCAGGAGTTTTCCCGACACCTAAAAAGCTTGCAGATTACAGCTTTGGGGCTAATGCAATGAAGTATCTTGATAAAATGACCCTTTTATGCAAACAAAACGGAATAAAGTTAATTCTAATCAAAGCACCTTGTCTGTATCCGCACTGGTATAAGGAATGGGACGACCAGGTTAAAACCTATGCGCAAAAGAATAATCTGGACTATATCAATATGATTAATTTAGTAGACAAAATCGGTATAGATTTTAAGAAAAATACTTACGATGCGGGTTTGCATTTAAACCTGTCGGGAGCCGAAAAACTGGCGGATTATTTCGGCGCGTATCTTGTCAGAAATTATGCGCTTAAGGATCACCGCGGAGATCCGTCACTTGATAAGATTTACAATGATAAAACCGCATTCTACAATGACATGAAGCAAAGCCAGATTGACGAAATAAAACGTTATGGATATTTAAAGAGATTTTTGGTAAAATGAGATAAACAAAAGATAAAAAAGGAGAGTCACTACATTGAAGAAAACTATTATTGCATTGATGATGAGCATGATTATGCTAGCTGTTACGGCCTGCGGACCGGCCGCAAACAATAACTCCGGTACAAAAACAAACGACGGCGGAGACGGATATTTCTTTACTTATATGGGAACCCGGGTTTTAATGAATGAAAAAACGAGTGAGGTTTTGACATCTCTTGGAAAGTATAAGAATTATTTTGAGTCTGAAGCCTGTGCTTATCAGGGCTTGGAAAAAACGTATACATATAACGGATTTGCACTTTATACTTATCCAAAAGACGGTGTGGATTATGTCCTTTCGGTTGTGTTGCTGGATGATACATTATCGACCCCTGAAGGAATAAGCATCGGCGCTTCCGAAAAAGATGTAATTGCGAAATATGGAAATGCCGGAGTCGAAGAAAAGGGATCCCTCAAGTACACCAAGGATAAGTCGACAATTACATTTATAATAAAAAACAATGAAGTTGATTCTATTGAGTACACAGCCATCACTAAATAAATCCGGGATAAAGAGGATGATATTTAACGCGTTAACAGGGTATAAATATATTTGTATGAATAGAAATACTATTCAATTCAGATATGTGAGGTGTTTTTATGCGTAAAATTGTCTGTATTTTTTTAGCGTTTATTTTACTGATTTCAATTACGTCAGGCTGTACAATCGGTACTCAGCAAAATACCGACAAACTGATTTCTTTGGCAAAGACAGAAGTAAAGCAATACAAAGGTAAAAATCTGTCTTCGATTCTCGATTTCAGGGAGAATTCAATTAAAGGACCCCAAACTGTAGATATTAAGAAGTACAGTCTGAAAATTGACGGACTCGTCGGGAAACCCTTGGGATTGACTTACGGTCAGGTTCTTAAAAACACAAAATACACAAAAGTTGTGACTCTTGACTGTGTTGAGGGATGGAAAGTCGATATTCTTTGGGAAGGAATTTTATTAAAGGATTTGTTTAAAAATGCCGAAGTAATAAGTAATGCGAATACAGTGATATTCCATTCGGTTGACGGATATACGACTTCTCTTCCGCTGAAATTTGTTTTGGATAACAACATTATGATTGCTTATAAAATGAACAATGTTGTTCTGCCGCCTGAGAGGGGATTTCCGTTCCAACTGGTCGCAGAAAGCAAACTGGGTTATAAATGGGCTAAATGGATAGTCAGAATCGAACTGTCTGACAATTCGAATTATCAGGGTTATTGGGAGCAGAGAGGGTACAGCAATGAAGCCGATGTTAATAATTAGCAGAATATCTGCCTGGGTCCTGGTCGTATGCGTAATGCTCTTTATATTAAGCGGATTGGATTCGGTAAGAAATTTTTTGATGCCTGAGATATCTTCTTTAATACATTTGAAGTTTCTTTTGATACCTACTTTAATTGCGTTTGTATTTCATTCGTCCTTTTCTGCGCACATGGCTTTTAAAAGATGGAAAATTTGGAATAAGATCAGCAAAAGTATTATAATAGTATATGTGTTGTTTAATGTTTCGCTTTTAGTCGTTTTTATTACAATATTTTATACGAATCGCTGAGTTTTAGAAACAAGATAAGTTCCAGAAATAATTTGATTTCAGGGGAGAAAATTTACAGATGGTATCAATAGATGAAATGGAAGAAATGCTTGACGAAATTGCTATGGGATTTCCACCGGAAATTTACAAAGAGCTAAACGGCGGAATAATTTTATTGCCTGAAGCGAAACCAAACGCAATCAGCAACAGTCTTTACATCCTCGGAGAATACCACAGCGGCGGAAATATGGGGAGATATATATCAATCTACTACGGTTCATTTTCAATAATATATGGACATCTTGACAAGGAT
>JBAZRJ010000021.1:0-25102 GCA_041662985.1 Clostridia bacterium | reverse complement strand
CACCATGTTGAATCGCTTGCAGGAGAAAAGGATCTTGAAATTAAAGACGCCCGGTTTCTTGAAAACTATTTGAAAAGCATCGGGAATAGATAGGGGTATGGATAAAAGACGGAACAAAAAATCAACTCCGTTTTGAAACTTGGTTTGTAAAAAATTGTATTGAAGAAATCAATAATTGTATTGCAAAAATTAATAAATGTGGTATAATCCATTATATATGAACTATATTGAAGGAGTGTTGAAAATGAAAAAAATCGTATCATTGTTTCTATGTTTGATTTTGGTGCTATCAAGTTTGACCATTACATCTGCAGCAAGTATTAATAAATACGAAAGGGAAATTTTGAATCTTCTTAATACACATCAAACGGTTGGTACACAAGAGTTTAGCTGGCCTGCAAGTTATGTTAATCAGGCTGAGAACTATTTCTTGAAAATTAATTTAACAAAGCATCAGCGTGATATCATAGTGCCTCTCTTGAAAAGTTCATATTCCTTATTGAAGGCTAATAAAGACCAAATAATTTTCCAAAAGGGTACAAAAAACATTAAGTATATGTCGCAGAAATTAAAGACGAAGTTGTTGAGCAATGCAGCAAAAGCAGGGCTGGCAGCCGGTTTGCTTGTTACCTTCAATGGCAGAAATCTTGTAATCAGAAACAAGGCCACCAATAAATTGGTTTTTTCTGCCGCTCCTATTATTAAAGTAACCGGATCAGACACAAATTATGTCGCAGCAGCATCAGTTTCGGCAGCATCGCTTGCATTACTGTCATTTTTTATATTTATGTTATATCGCAGAAGAAAAATTATTGTAAAAGAAAATTCTTAAAACAATAAAATCAAAGGCTGGTTTTATGCAATCAAATAAAGTTAAAACAAAAAATAATATTAAAAGGCTGTTGGGGTTTGTCTTTGTACCAATAGCCTTTACTTTTTTATCATTTTCGATTGTCATATCGTCTGTATACCTTGTAATCGGCAATGATGCAGCAAACAGTGTGAATTTATTTCTGTTCAAATCACCGCCTGTTTTTGACGCCAAAATCAGCAATATATTTGTACCTTCAAATAACACAGGTACGTATACCTTACCTCTTGAAAAAGTCAGTTTCCCGGATTACGGGAATGTTTTTGGGAAAATAGATATACCGGCCGTGAATCTGTCCAGTCTATTGATATACGGAGACGACGACGAATGTTTGAGCAGGGGTGCGGGGCAATACATAGGCAGTTTTATTCCCGGTTATGGCAGCACAACCTTAATTTCCGGTCATAAAAATACAGTGTTTAAAAATCTTAAGAGCGTTAAAAAAGGAAATACAATTAATATTACGACAACATACGGAATCTACAGTTACAAAGTGACTAAAATAGCAATTAAATTAGACAGTGATGCATCTGCATATAATCTTGAAACAAAATACGATAACATTATATTATATACGTGTATTTGGCAGGACACACCTGTTGGAAGCGTTAAAATGAGATATTTTGTATATGCCGATTATATAAAGGGACCTCGGTTTATAAAGTAAATGATTTATCTGATTCAATTATTTATTACAACAGAAATGAGGATAAAAAATGGATGTTAGAGTCGAGGAGATGAATTCTGAAAAATTTCTGGGATTTATATTGGCATTTTTAACTTGCTTAATTGCATTTTTAATGTGTTGTCTGATTATTGCATCAGCCACAGCTTTTAATAGTAATTTCATGACAAAATCCATCCAAAAATCAGCTTATTCATCTTTACTGCTAAAAGAAATTAATGATCAATTCTATAATTTAGCCGATATCAGCGGTGTTCCAAAAACGGTTTTTAACGGTTTGGTCACCGAGGATACAATAAAAAATTCATCCATAAAATATTTTAACACAAGCATGAAATCTGAAAAATTCACATCTGACTTTGATCAGACATCAATAAAATTAAAAAGCAATTTAGAAAACTATGTCAATTCTGTTGACAATAAAAATATTTCAGAAGTAGATTTACAAAAAAATATAGATGAATTTGTAAATGCTTGCACGGAAATATACAACAGCAGCATTGAAATAAATTATGTGCCTGATTTTGGCAAAGTTGCGTTTAGAATAAACACATTTATCGTGTTTGTTATTTTGGGACTGGCTATTATATATCTCATTTTAATGGGAATGTTGATTATGCTGTATAGGAGACATAAGACCATGCTAAGGTTTATTGCCTATTCTTTTTCAGGTTTGACCCTTATGCTTTTTGCTGTTCCGGTTATAACAGATATTTTGGGGATAATACCTCGGGTAGCCATTAATTCAAAGGCTTTATATACGCTATCGACCGATTTATTGAACTGGGTTATCAGCACATTCTATATTTATGGTTCTATTATTCTGGTTCTTGTTATATGTTTGGTGATTATGTATATCACAAAGACAAGAACTTCCTCAAAAGAAAACTGAAGAATTCAATTTGCTAAACATAATTATTTTTTAGGGATGGCAACTCCAAATCCTCCATATATTTTAATTGTATAATTTTTTGGAGCAAAATATGCTTTCTCGACAAGGTTAATAACATAAACCCCTGTTGGGTCAGGTGTGACATTCGTGTCGAAATTAGTATATTTATATCTGTCCCGATATGGTAAAAGCTCTTTTCCCGAGTTGTCAAATCCTTTCCCTTTTCCCTGAAAATATAGAGCGTCAGTTTTTGCATAAAACTGAGTGAGTATTTCGCTAACATGGTATGAACCCTTGTACTGTGTAAAATTTGTCACATATACTGTATCGGCTTTTGTGTTTTCAGCTGTTTGAATCGCAGACCCAAAACCGTCAAAGAAAGTCTGGGCTAATACCTTACTGGTTTGACCAAAATACGCATAGCTGAAGCCGAGTGTCGAAAATGTAAAGGCAAAAAGGATAACAAGAGCGATAAATCTGTTTCTCAATGCTTCAAATAATGCGTAATAAATTCCCAATGCTGCAAATATACACATCGGGTAAAGAATTATATTAATTCTGTTTAGATTAACGTTATTGATAATTATTCCGGACAACACCGCAACCAAGAACCAAACAATTATTAAGTAGCGCCCGGCGATAACACTTTTTTCCTCTTTTTCGGTTTTTCTGAGTTTTTTTATGAGGTAATAAAAACCCAAGAGAACAAATGGCATTGTAATCAGGTAAAGAGCACCGAATTGCGGTATCGCATTCCAGATAAGACCTTCCTTTTGAAGAAAAACAACGTCAATAAGAGATTTAAGGTTGACTATCAGCTGATCAAAAAAATTATCCGAGAAGAACAAAATATCATTTGTCCGCATTGTATAAGGGAAGAAAGCCATTGTTAGAGGCCCGAATATAACAGTTTTGAGTTTAAAGAAGTTGATAACGATGACAGTCAGTATCGGCCAGGCAACAAGTAAATAAAAGCCCAGGCAGGCAAGTGCGTCCATGATTTTGATGTGGTGCGTAATTAAGAGGTATGCACATAGTACGATGAGCATAATAGGTATGGAATAAAAGGCGATGCCATAAGTATACATTGTAAGACCGAAAAAGATCATAGATAAATAAAGGTATTTCTTTTTGCTCAATCCCAGATAGAGAAAATATACCGAAAACAGAAGAAAATGCGGGAGCATATTACAGTCAATTGCCCACCTGCTCTGCATTATCTGCCACGGGTTGATTGCTATAAAGGCAAGTACGACAAGTGCAGGAGTCTTGCCAAAAAGTTTTTCGACTAATTTGAACAAGATAAATATTGCTATAACACTTACAATTAAAATTGGGAGTCTGGCAGTAATTACAGACAAACCAAATATTTTTATAAACGGAACCATCAAATAAGAAAGCAATACACTCATTTGACCGTAACCCCAGGAAGTAAAAAACACCGGGAGACTCATTCCAAATCTGTCTGTGCCATGGTTGGCCAATGCATTTGCGTCAACGGCAGCCATCACGCCGTCCTGGTTCATCCCACCGGGAACCATGCCAAATTTATACACACGTAAAAAAATTGCCAAAAGCATCAAAACAATAATAATAATACGATAAACAAATTGCTTGTCATTCATTAATTTTAAGGGTTTCCAGTCACGGGTCGGTCTTCTGAATAATGCAAAACCGCAGATTGCAAGCACAAATAACAGAAGAAGAGTATTAAAGTCCAATATCTTCACGTCCTTCCTTGATTCCTATAGTTTCACTTACGATATATCTTGGTCGGCTTTTAATCTCCTCGTAAATCTTAGAAAGATATAAACCGATAATTCCCAGGCTGAACATAATTACACTTCCAATAATCAGAAGCAGCAGAATAACTGTTGTAAAGCCTTCGACAGCCTTGCCCGCAAGTTTCATATAAACTGTTTGGACAGATGCGGCTAATGCAAATATGAAAAATGTTACTCCAAAAATGGTTACAATCTGCATTGGAATTGTTGTATAAGATGTAATCGAATTTACAGCGAGCTTAAACAGGGATTTAAAAGACCATCTTGATCTGTCGTCTTTCCTTTTCGGTACTTCAAAATAAACTTTTGTTACTTTATATCCTACCCAGCTGGACATTGCCCTGAAAAATGTCTGTCTCTCAGGCATTGCCTTTATTATATCAACAACAGACCGGTCCATGAGTTTAAAATCAGATGCATTCTCAAGGTCAATACCCGATGTTGCACGTAAAAGCTTATAAAATAAATTTGCAAAGAACCTATTTAAAAATGATTCTTTTCCCCTGCTTGATTTTCTTCCTTCGACGATGTCGAAATCGTTCAAGAGCCAGAGTTTATACATCTCAACAACGATTTTTGGAGGATGCTGCAGGTCACAATCCATTACTACACAGCAATCACCCTTAGCAAAATCCAATCCGGCGAAAATGGCGCTTTCTTTACCGAAGTTTCGGCTAAACTTAACCGCTTTAATGTTCGGGTGTGTGTTCGTATTCTGGGAAATAATTTTCCACGTAGAATCAAACGACCCATCATCCACAAATACAATTTCAAAAGGAATGTTTTCGAGTGTCATGGTTTCAACTACTGTATTAACGGTGTTTTGGATCAATTTTTCTTCATTATATGTTGGAATGACTATTGAAAGTAAGTTTTTCAACTGTAACCTCCGAAATGTTTTGCATTATATAAAATATTACTACATTACGTTTCAGATTGCAATATATTGCAACAATTGGGGTTCGGATGGAATTTACGGTAATAAATTAAAATCCAGATAAATTTTACGCTTTTTAACTTTAATCATACGCAAATTTTACACTTTTACACTCTTGTTTTTATGATATTATATCGAAATTTGAATTCTTATATTAAAATTAAACTTGGTAAGCAATAAAAAAGTAAACAGGAGGGTTTATATGAGCGTTTCAAACACGAAAAAAACCGTGCAAAATCGTTGGATACCTGTAATCGCAAGTATTGCTATTCAAATGTGTCTCGGCACTGCTTACATCTGGAGCGTATTTCAATCGTATTTAATTATAAGTAAAACAACACCGGATGCTTTATTCAATTGGCCTGCAACTTATGGTACATTAGCATTTTCATTATTGCTCCTTTTATTGACTGCCGGAGGTATAGTCGGAGGCAGAATGAAGGACAGGTTAAAAAGTCCAAGACCTGTCATTATGATAAGCGGAGTTATTATAGGTCTCGGATTTATTATCGCTATGTTCACATCGGAGTCAACACCGTGGTTATTGTGGTTATCATATGGAATTTTAGGTGGTTTCGGAATGGGAATGGCATATTCTGTCACGATTGCCACCTGTCAGAAATGGTTTCCCGATAAAAGAGGGCTTGTTACAGGAATAATTGTTTCAGCTCTTGGATTCGGCGGACTAGTGTTCACTCCGATAGCCGAAGGTCTAATAAAGTCATTTGGCGTCTTAAACACATTTGCAATTTTGGGATATGCATTTATTGTTATAGTTGTAGTCGGGGCTTTGTTTATTACTGAACCGCCCGAAGGGTTTAAACCTAAAGGCTGGGTCGCATCGGCTCCGAAGCATGGGATTATTGCTCAGAACTTCAGTCCTATGGAAGTATTAAAAACTCCTCAGTTTTATATGATAATTGTTGCATTTATGTGCGCAACCGCCGCCGGATTAATGATGATTCCTATGGCTAAAATACTTGGACTTCAGCCATCAAGCGGTCTTACAAAAGATGCAGCGGTTGCCGGAGTTATGATTATTGCAGCATGCAATTCTTTTGGCCGTCTTTTCTGGGGATGGGTCTCAGACAGAATGGGCAGAAAAAATACTTTACTCACACTTATTGTAATCGCAGGCGTCTCGATTTTAACAGTATCTTTCACTTCTTCATATCTGATGCTTGTTATGATAGCGATTATTGGATTTTCATACGGCGGATTCCTGGGAGTATTCCCTTGCCTGACTTCAGATTTTTATGGAATCAAACATGCCGCAACCAATTATGGTATGGTTCTGTTTGGATTTGGTGCGGGAGCCGTAGTTTCTTCATTCACAGTTGGTTATCTGGGACAGACAAAACAATTCTCAACAGCTTTCTTAATCGCAGGTATTGCCGCTGCAGTCGGTTTTGTAGTAATGTTGCTGTTGAAGGCACCTAAACTCAAGGCTGAGAAATAAGACCAAATCAAAAAGCAGGCCGTTTCGTCGACGGCCTGCTTTTTTTATATCTCCTTATTATCCGTGATTTTCTTCATTTTCTTCCTCCTGACAACCAAAACAACCAGAAGAAGAATACATGCGATTAGAAGCCACGGCAACGCTATCACAAACCATACCAACAATGTCTGCAATGAGCTTCCCACTTGTTTAAGGGAATTAGTGAATCCATATCCTATTCGGTTCAATAAACCGTCATTGACACCCGGTGAAACGGTTTGTATCTGTTCGACTTCCTCGACAGTAATAGTAACTGTTGAAAAACTTACAAGTGAGTCCCACTTTTTAATTGTACCCGTATATGTTTCGATTTTGTAACGTATATTTTGAAGCTGCTTTTCAATAGCAAGAATGTCAGACATTTTGTTTGCTTTCTGCAATAGGGCCAGCAATCTTTCCTCCTGTATTTTGAGCGTCTTTAGATGTGCCTGCGTATCAAAATACTGATCGGAAATATCTTCGCCGTTTGATTTTTGAGAAATAATATTTCCAAATGCCTTAAAATCAGCGAATACCTTTGAAAATCTGGATTGAGGAATTCTGATTACATAATTTGCGGTTCTTAAAGTATTAATGCTGCCGTCAGGGTTTTGCGTCCCGTCGGAACTTTCAACTCCATCAATTGATCCGGGTCTATTGGCGATTCCGGACCCATCAATACTTGAGCTTTCAATAAATCCGCCTTTTGCAATAACATAATCAACGATTTTATTAATGCTATCGTCAAATTTCAACGTTTCGAGTGAAATTTCACCTGTCTGAATAATCTTATGTCCCGAATTGACTGCGTTGTCTAAAGTATTTGCTAAATCCTTTGAATTGGCCTCCGTCGGCTCGTTTTGGACACCCTGCTGTTGACCGGCATTATCATATTCAGCTGATGAATTGATTGACTTGTTCGTACTGGAACCGCAACCGGCAAGCGATATAGCAACAAATACAAAAATTAAAAAATAGACTGACAATTTTTTTAACAAATGAATCCCTCCAAACCATTATTATTTATACTGACATCTTTTTAGACGCCGATTATGTAAAAAAGTTCCCAAACATATGATAACATTTGGTTTTGTGGAAGTATTAATCATAGATACTCTGTTTACACTATTTTAATAATATAGTATAATCTTATCATAATTTGTCTAAGAAAGAACCTTATCATATTTTACATACAATACGTTTGCGGGGGAATTGGATGTTGAACAAAGAGTACAGGTTCAGGTTTTTTTTAAATGCGAGACATACAGTAAATTTAAATAAAGAAGATATTCAAATCCATCCTCATACCTGGGAAATTGTTCTGACAGTCAGAAATTATCAGGGAGACTATTTTAACTACCGGAAAATTGAAAGTGAAATAAAACATCAGCTGATAACCTACGAAAATAAGCTTCTGAATAATATCCCGCCATTCAATAGAATTGTCCCCATAATGGAAAACATAGCTGAAACATTGAACCGCGATTTAATTTCGAGGCTTTTTAAAGTCGGCGGAACTCTCGTCAAATTTGAAATCAGTGAAAATCCAAGAAGGACCTATATTTTAAATAACGCAATAAGTGAATTTGAATTTCAGAAAGAAGATGAAATTTCTGCCTACAATATTGTTAATTCAACAAAATCATCTATTGATGAAGAGATGATAACCGAAAAAAGCAAAGGCGTATTATCAAATAATTCAATGAAATTAAATGAAGAGAAGACGAATGCACTAAAGAGAATCATTGCAACCTCCGAAATGATTGCCATAACAGCATTGGCAGTTGATGAGCCGGATTCTCTTATTTCAGCGGCAGAAGGAGTTACATCATCCGCAAAAAAATTATTGAATGATAAAACAACAGAGCAGAACGTTGTTGACATTCTAAACGAAATGATAAAAAATGATGATGCTTTATACAGCAATATTAAACCAATCGAAAGATTATCAGAAAAAAATTCAAATAATGAAACGCTGAATCTGCCAAGAAATCCGGACCCGGACGAAATGAGTCCTCACATTTATAAGATGCCGGAAGAAGACGAAAAGGAATCTAACCCATATATCTATAAAAGCGTAGAAGAAGTGAAAGAAGAGAAAAAAGAAGAAAAACCGACAGAAGAAAACAAGAGAAAAATAAGCAACGGATTTTTTATTATCGTGAGCGTACTGTTTATGATTGTGCTCTCAGTTCCCCTTATTTTATGGATTTCACGAAATGGTCAATACCCATGGGGTTCCGAAATCTGGGGACACCTGGCAAAAGTGAACGAAATGTATAAAGGTTTTATGAACGGGAATTCCGCATCATTATTATCCGAAGTTTGGAATAACGGAATTTCGTCAATAAAATTTTGGGCACCGATTCCGCATCTCATTATGTTCCTATTTCGATGGATTACGGGCGGCAATGTCGTAGCAGCGTATAATTTATTTATTGTTTTTATGTTTGTTTTCGGTGCTTTTGGCTGGATTTTATGGGGGGCGAAAACAGGAAGAAGGGCTCTTGCAATTGCGCTGGCGATCCTATGGTTTGCACTTCCTGACAACTTGAGGGTTTTGTTTTCGGAAGGAGATATCGGCAGGTTATTCGCTGCGGCACTGATTCCGTACATTATTTTGGTATTAACAAATTATCTGGATAAAAAAAGCATAAAATCATTTATTTTATTGGTTTTGCTGATTGCAGCTATTTCAGTCAGCCATGTAATACTGGCTTTAATGCTGGTAATTGCAATTTTTGTGTATTCTTTGGTGTATGGCATTTCGCATAAAAAGGCAACAGAAGCGATTACGGCAGTGGCTGCTTCAATAATAGGAATGCTCCTTGCATTTATCTGGTATTATTCCGCATATAATTCGGGACTTCTTTACCAGGACATGAGTATGTTTGCCGATATGATGAGGGGTATTGTAAGTTATGCAGCGGATTCAATAAATCCTATGCTGCGCTTGGATAGCCCAAATGTATTTTATTTTGGTCTGCCCGTGATTCTGATTTCAATATTCGGCTTGTTTTATGGGGACAAAAAAAGCAAACCCGGATTTTTAATTGCATTGGTTATCTTTTTTAGTACAACTACAGTATTTTTGCCTTTTATGGCAAAACTTCCAACTGAGCAGATGTACTTCATGATGCGTTTTACTCCCGTTGCCATGGCTGCATTTTTTGCGGGACTGATGCTATGGAAAAATTTAAAAAAAGCAATCATGATATTAATTGTGTTTATAATTGTATTGGACTGCGCAATTTCTTTTAATAATCTTGCAAATAATAAGGATACGTATCCGGTTACTCAGGACATGTATCAAAATAACATTAGCGATATCATCAATAAATAATAATTTCTGAATATTCAAAAGGAAAATTAATTTTAACAGTCGGGGGTATAAAATGGGACTGCATGACAGGGTTAGCACCGGAATAAAAGGTTTCGATCAAATGATTGACAATCTCCGTCTGGGAGATAATGTGGTCTGGCAAGTTGATACTGTAGCAAACTATAAAAAAATGGTTGAGCCTTATATTGAGCAGGCTATAATGGACAACAGACGGATTGTCTATGTTCGTTTTGGGAATTATGAACCCTTGATAGAAGAGAAGAGGCCAATCAAAATATACAGTGTAGATGCGAAAAAAGGCTTTGAAAGCTTTGCAACAGAGGTTTACAACATTGTTAAGGCAGAAGGCAAGAGAGCTTTTTATTTGTTCGATTGTTTGACTGACCTGCTGGAATCTTGGCATTCAGATTTGATGATAGGCAACTTCTTTAAAATCATGTGTCCTTTTTTATACGAACTGGACACAGTTGCTTATTTTGCAATCATAAGAAATGTTCATACATTCAGTACCATAGCGGGTATTCGTGAAACAACGCAGCTTTTGCTTGATTTATATCAGGTAAACGATAAATTCTACATTCATCCCCTTAAAGTCTGGAAACGGTACTCACCGACAATGTTTTTTCCGCATTTGATAGAGGGGCGCGAGGCAATTAGCATAACTTCAAGCACCGAAGCCTCGGAATTGTTCTCAAGCATAAACCGAAGCGAAAAGAGACTGGATTACTGGGATGTTGTCTTTAATAAAGCGAAAGACGCCCTCGATCTTGTTCCGGAACAACAGGAGAAAACGAAAAAACTTCTTATGTCGATGCTTATAGACAGTAAGTCCAGAATGTTCGAGCTTTGCGACCGTTATTTTACATTGCAGGATATTTTAATCATTGCCTCGAGAGAAGTCGGTACAGGGTTTATTGGAGGCAAAAGCATTGGGATGCTCGTCGCAAGAAAGATACTTGAAAAAGACGGGAAAAATCGGTTTACTCCGTACATGGAATCGCATGACTCATATTATCTGGGTTCTGATATATTCTATACTTATATTGTGCAAAACGGCTGGTGGGAGCTGCATGTAAAACAAAGAACGGAAGAAGGATATTTCGAATATGCCAAAGAATTGAAAGAGAAATTCTTGCACGGAAAGTTTTCAGAAAATATTCAGGAACAGTTCCTGCAAATGCTTGAATACTTTGGGCAATCCCCGATTATTGTTCGTTCGAGTTCGCTGCTTGAGGATAATTTCGGCAATGCTTTTGCGGGGAAATACGAAAGCATATTCTGTGTGAATGAAGGTTCTCCGGAAGAACGTTATGAAGCCTTTGAACAGGCTGTAAGAACCGTATTTGCGAGTACGATGAATGAGGATGCTCTTGCATACAGGAAAAACAGGGGATTGTCCGATAAAGACGAGCAAATGGCAATATTGGTTCAGCGCGTGTCCGGAGATTATTACGAAGAAAATTTCTTTCCTCATGTGGCGGGTGTCGGAAATTCATCAAATCTTTATGTTTGGGATAAAAATGTAGACATGGCAGCCGGAATGCTCCGTCTTGTTTTTGGATTGGGCACAAGAGCCGTCGACAGGACAAAAGGCGACTATGTAAGAATTGTCTGTCTTGATAACCCTTTGCGAATACCGCCGATGGATTACGAGGATCAAAATAAATACACTCAGCACTACGTCGATGTTCTTTCACTCAGCGACAACACTTTATTGAGAAAAAGTCTGGAAGAAATTATCTCCTATGACCTGAAAGTTGATAAAGAACTTTTTGTCAGACAGGATTATGAAAAGGATAACCGCATCAGAGAGCTTGGATACACAAACAACACCATGCATTACATTCTTGATTTTAAAAACATGCTTACTGAGACTGAATTTTCGCCGCTTATGAGAGAAATGCTCGCACTGCTATCCAAAGTATATGATTATCCGGTTGATATTGAGTTTACGGCGAACTTCACAAAGAATAATGCGTTTAAGGTTAATCTTCTGCAGTGCCGGCCACTGCAAACCAAGAGTCTTGGAAAGCCTGTCGCAATGCCTGAATTGCGGGCGGGAGATGAATTCTTTTTCGCAACTAAGGGGAATTTTATGGGCGGAAATGTCCAGCTCCCGATTGAATATGTTGTTCTTGTGAATCCAAAGGCATATCATGAACTGAATGAACAGAGGAAATTTGAAGTCGGAAGAAAAATCGGAATGATTAACAACGCCCTTAAAGGTAAAAACGTAATGCTCGTAGGGCCGGGAAGATGGGGGACAACAACGCCATCACTCGGAGTACCGATAAACTTCACTGAAATAAGCAACATGTCTGTTATTTGCGAAGTTGCATCCTCCGATGCAGGTTTTATGCCGGAGTTATCTTACGGCAGTCACTTTTTCCAGGACCTTGTCGAAACAGGTATATTTTATGCGGCAATTTTTGTCGGACAAAAAGATGTTGCATATAATCCCGAATTTGTATCGAAATCGAAAAACTTGCTGGGATCGTTTTTGCCTGAAAGTGAGATCTTCTCAAAAGTAATTCATGTTTCAAAGACAAATAATATGGAGATATATTCAGATATAATAACACAAAAACTTATCTGCAAATAAGAAATTAGGTGGTTCAATTAATGAAGAACCTAAAAAAGATAATTTTAATTACTATTATAGCAATAGTTCTTGTCATCTCATTTTATAGACAATTCAATATTCAAATTACTGATATTGAAAACACAGCAAAAGCAAAACAGGCAGAAATAGACAGATATGCAGACATGAGTAAAGTGTATATTGATTTAATGACAATATACGGGAATGATTATTTTGAGCATGGAAAAGTTGAGGATTCGATATATTTAAAATATCTTAAGTATAATCCCGCTTCAGACAGTTACAATTTGGATGCGTTAATTGGAACAAAGTATCAATTAAAATCAGGAAGTTTAACGGGTTTGGGTAAGATTCCGCAAAAAGGTATTATCAGAGACGAATTGAATCTCGCTTTAAAATTCTTCAAACAGTTTGATGATATATACAAAAAACTGCCCAATGTTACGTGGATTTATTATACAAGTCAAAATAACTTTATTAATATGTATCCTTGGGTATCATCAGCAGAATTTTCTTTTGCGAAAGATCTCAAATCAGAAAAGTTTTTCACAGTTGCAACACCAAAAAATGACCCCTTGCGAACATCAATCTGGACCCCGGTATATCTTGACCGTGCAGGTAAAGGCCTTATGGTGTCACTATCCAGCCCCATATATGACAGGGATGTTTTCAAGGGCGTTGTATCTATCGATCTAACAAATGACCAGCTAAGCGAAATATTAACTTCGGAATATGAATCCTATATTATTGATACTGAAGATATGGTTATTGCAGACAGTTTAAATTTGTTGTTTTATGATAAAGTTGCTGAATTCAAAACTACTATAAGGAGCACAGACAGCTATGTTCAAAGCTTAAAGGAACTGAAAACAAATCAAATTGAAAGAGTAGGCGGATATTATATTTATACATCCGATTTTCACAATGCGACGTGGAAGATGATTTTTCGTGTTCCTGTTTGGCTAATAATTGGCAGATCTGCATTATTTACTCTGCCTATATTTGTTATATGTATATTGTTGTTTTTGACTCTGCTCGAATCTGAGAGACGTAAGAGTACTGAAATGATGCTGAAAAAATCTCTTGAGGAACTAAATTCCTATCAGGGACTTCTCGAAAATGCAGCGAAGTATGATTTTCTGACTTGCAGTGCAAATAGAAGAGGATTGCAGGCTGTATTTGACGATAATGCAAATTCTGACAATAAAGAGAAATGTTCAATTATACTGATAATTGGGGATATAGATTTTTTCAAGAGTCTTAACGACTCATACGGACACGAAGTCGGGGATAAGGTTTTGGTCGAGGTGGCAAATATAATGCAGAAAAACATTTCTGAAAATGATGTTGTATGCCGCTGGGGAGGAGAAGAATTTGTCATAATGCTTCTAAACAGGACATGTGTTGAAGCTATGCATATTGCAGAAAATATACGAAAACAAATAGAAACCAAAGTTTTTACTTGGGGAAATTCAATCGAGGTAAGAACAACAATGACCTTTGGCGTTGCGGAGCATGTCGCAGATGATGACCTGCAAATTACAGTAGCAAAGGCTGATTGCGCAATGTATTATGGAAAACAGCATGGGAGAAATTGTGTCGTAAATCATATAAATTGCAAATAATTATTTTGGTTTGATTGCGTAAATAAGGGAAAATCTAATTTGATTAATTTTTTTAAATAGGAGGACGTCAGGTTGTATAATCTCTTAATTGGCGGAGCCGCAGGTCAGGGAATTGACACAACGGCTGCGATTTTGGAAATGCTTCTGAAAAAATCAGGATATAACGTTTTTACTTCCCGGGATTTTATGTCGCGTATCCGGGGCGGTCATAACTTTTCTTTAATAAGATTTGGAACAGAAATTATCAAGTCCCATAGTAATAGGCTCGATGGGATTATTGCGCTTAACAATGAAACTGTTGAAATACATAAAACCGAATTGAATCCAAAAGGATTTATTCTTTGCGACGCCAAGATTGATTCTGACGATCACAGGACAATAAAAATTGACATGGAAGGTATTGCAAAAAAAATCGGAAACCCAAAGGTGGCAGGCACTGTAGCCATCGGCGCTGTTCTGAAACTCTTCAGCGAAAAAATCGACTCTGTAAAAGATGTTTTGAAAAGTTTTGTAAAGGCAGATTATCTTGATGTCAATATAGAAGCAATTACTGAAGGTTTTGATGTTGCAGAAAATCGTTTTCCTCATTTGAAAGGAAAATTCAGCGATCATATGATTTTATCCGGAAACAATGCGCTTACACTGGGAGCTATTGCATCGGGGTTAAAATTTTACTCAGCATATCCTATGTCTCCATCCACATCCATAATGGAATATCTGGCTTCAAAAGGTGTTGAGATGGATATTGTCGTTGAACAGGCGGAAGACGAAATTGCGGCAATAAACATGGCAATCGGGGCTTCATTTGCCGGAGCACGGGCAATGACAGGGACTTCCGGCGGAGGCTTTTCGCTTATGGTTGAAGGTCTTGGCTTATCGGGAATGACTGAAATTCCGCTTGTGGTCGTTGATGCTCAGCGACCGGGACCGGTGACGGGATTTCCTACAAGGACTGAACAAAGCGATCTTAAATTCGTGATTTCTGCATCACAGGGTGAATTTCCCAGGATGGTTATTGCGTTAAGACACCATGAAGATGCCTTTTACCAAACTATAAGGGCATTCAATATTGCCGAGAAGTATCAAATCCCGGTGATTATATTAACAGACCAGTATCTTGCGGATGCATCAGCTACGATTAAACCATTTGAATTGGATGATATTGATATAATAAATCCTGCCGGGAAGAAAGATTATGACGGAGAATATCTCCGCTATAAATTAACAAAAGACGGAGTATCTCCTCGATTAATACCGGGAAAATCCAGGAATTTTGTGACAGCCGATAGCGACGAACATGATGAATGCGGCTGGATTACTGAGTCTGCGGATATGCGCATCAAAATGATGGACAAGCGCATGATTAAACTCGATAAACTAAAATTGGAACTTCAGGAGCCTGAATTTATAGGTCCTGAATCTTTTGATATTCTGCTTTTGGGATGGGGTTCGACATATGGTCCAATCAAAGAAGCAGTCGAGATTCTGAATAAAGGTTATGGCAAAAAACCAAACTTGAAATTTTCGGCACTTGTATTCGGGGATGTTTATCCTTTGCCGCAAAAACTGTTAAAAGAAAAAGCTGCAAAAGCAAGCAGAATAGTCAATGTGGAACAAAACGCCACAGGCCAGCTTGCCGGATTGATCAGAGAGCATACGGGAATTGAATGCACGTCGAATATTTTAAAATATGACGGTCGTCAGATATCCGGTGAAGAAATTGCAGACAGAGCTATGGAGGTGAGTTTTAAATGAGCAAACATACCTTCAATATACAACACGAAACGGCTTGGTGTCCCGGATGCGGCAATTTCAGTATTCTTGACTGTCTGAAGACCGCATTGGAGGAGCTTGACAAGGATCCATATGAGATATTGATGGTTGCGGGAATAGGGCAGGCGGCAAAAACACCGCAATATATTGATTCCAACTACTTTTGCGGGCTTCATGGACGTGCTCTTCCCGCAGCGGCAGCGGCTAAGATTGCAAACGATACGCTTACGGTTATTATAAATACGGGGGACGGTGATTCTTACGGTGAGGGAGGGAACCATTTTTTGCATAACATCCGTCGAAATGTCGATATAACGCACTTCGTGCATGACAATCAGGTTTATGGTTTGACGAAGGGACAATCTTCACCTACCACGGATGAAGGTCAGGTTATGGATGTTCAGGTTGACGGAAATATTATTGAACCGTTAAATCCTGTATTGACAGCGATTGCAGCAGGAGCGGGATTTGTAGCCAGAGCTTTCAGCGGAAATAAAGTACATCTTGTCTCAATGATGAAGCAAGCTATTGAATACAAGGGATATGCGCTCGTTGATATTTTTCAGCCTTGTGTGAGTTTCAATAAAGTAAATACGTTTGCATATTATAATCAAAGGGTTTATGAGCTTGATGACAGATATAATTCCGGGAATAAAACGGCCGCTTTGGTAAAAGCGATGGAACATGGCGATAAAATTCCAATAGGTGTTATATACAAGGAGTCGAAGAAAACCTACCACCAAAAGAATTCCGTTCTCAAGAATGGCGGACCATTGCTTGATCGAAAAACAAAACCGGCCGAAATTGGCAAACTAATAAAAGAGTTTATATAAAATTCAACAAGAAATGTTTAAAAATTATAAAATTGTTAATAATAAAAATAAAATTTGAAAGGGGATTTGTATTATGAGTGAAAGAGAATTTTTTAAATGTAACATTTGCGGAAACACTGCAACATTGATTAAATCGGGAGGGAACAAGCTTTCATGTTGCGGTCAGACAATGTCGGAGCTTGAAGCAAATACGGTAGATGCCTCAAAAGAAAAACATGTACCTGTAATTGAAACCGAAGGAGCGAAGATTAAGGTAAAGGTTGGTTCAGAACCTCATCCGATGATTCCTGAACACTACATCGAATGGATTGCCGTCGAAACTAACGGCCAGTTGCAGATCACATACCTTAAACCGGGAATGAAACCTGAATCTGAGTTTACCAGATATATTCAACAAGAAAAGGTGCCATACACCGGTAAAAATGATGCTATAGTTCCAAATTGCGAGGCGCAGAACTGCAATTTTACCTACGACGAAGTTTCGACAGATATCACTGCATATGAATTCTGCAATTTGCACGGATTATGGAAAACCGAGTTTAAAGCATAAAGGAATTTATAATAGAATAAAAAATACGTCAATAATGATTAAAAACAATCAGTATATATTAATTCACGACAGCGAACTTTAACCCCTTATTCTGCAGGTATTCTATGATTCTCGGCAATGCCTTGTATGTAAGGGGTTTCTCGTGCATTACATATACACCGCCCGAAGGGTTTTCCTTTTTGAAAGCCTGAACTATCTCATCGGAACTATCAGCCGCCCAATCTCTTGGATCGCGGTTCCATAGCATTACCTGCAAATTAAGAGTAGAAAGATGATTTCTCAGCCAATGGCTCATTGAACCATAAGGAGGTCTTAAAAGGGTTACTGTTGTTCCTGAATACGACTCGATTAAATCAACTGTTTTTGTTACTTCCTTAGATTGACCGCTCTCCGAAAGACTAGAAAATACCGGATGACTCCAGGAATGACTTTGAACCGACATGCCGTTATCGGCAGCGTATTTAACAAGGTCACCGTTTCCCTGAACCATATTGCCTACGAAGAAAAATGTCGCTTTTATATTATTTGCAACCAAAAGATCTACAATTTTTTTTGTATATTGACCCGGGCCGTCGTCGAACGTCAGAGCGACATACCCTTTAGGAACTCCGTAACGAATTTCTGATTTTGAAGTAAAAGATGGCGAGGTATTTCCATTGTCATTAGGGTTGTCAGTAACACCCGGGCTGACATTACCGGGATTTGTTACGGTTGGAGAAGTACTATTGCCCGGCGAAACGGAACTGATTGGAGATACTGAATTAGTAGGATTGCCGGGTGTCACTCCGGGTTTGGCAAACATATTTGCAACGAAGAAAGTGATGGATGCGAATAGTACAGGAATCAAAATAACAAGAAAAACTTTAATTAACGTTCTTCTTTTTCTATGTCTTGAGCGGAAATAATAGTCTGAAATCGGAGGTCACCTCTTCTGTAATTTATGCACTATATCTTCTGTAATTTGTGCAGTATATTTTATGTGAATTGTACCATACATTATTGGATATATCAAACATTTTATAAAAAAATTCTTAATATTTTTGTTGCCGCCAAGAGCTCTCAGGAAATTATTATCGGGCATCTTATAAAGTTTGAAACAAGGTTTTAGTGGTATAATAAGTTATGAATAAACAATCGAAGAAATTAAATAAGGGGTCGTGAATACTATAAAAAGGGGTGTTTCTAAGATGAATATAAAATACAATCCTTATGATAATATGCTTGAGATTCTTGACAAGGCGGCAAAGAAAATCGGACTTAAAGAAGATGACTATATCGCTCTGAAATATCCCGAAAGAGAGCTTAAGGTTTCAATACCGATTGATATGGATGATGGTTCGATGAGAGTCTTCGAGGGTTACAGGGTTCAGCATTCGAGCTCGAGAGGCCCATGCAAAGGCGGTCTCAGGTATCACCAGGATGTCGATTTAGATGAAGTAAAAGCCCTCGCGGCCTGGATGTCTTTGAAATGCGCAGTTGTAAACATTCCATATGGGGGAAGTAAAGGCGCAATCAGAGTCAATCCGAAGGAATTATCGAAAAATGAACTAAGAAGACTTACAAGAAGATATACAGCCATGATTCTCCCACTAATCGGTCCTGCAAGAGATATTCCGGCACCGGACGTCAATACGAATGCAGAGATAATGGGTTGGATAATGGATACATACAGCATGTTTATGGGATATACGGTTCCGGGTGTAGTAACCGGCAAACCGATTGATGTCGGCGGCTCGCTTGGAAGGCTTGAAGCCACGGGCAGAGGTGTTATGTTTGTAACGCATGAAATATTGAAAAGACTTGGAATGAATGCGAAAGGTGTAAGAATTGCCGTTCAGGGAGTTGGAAATGTGGGCGGAACCGCAGCCAGACTTTTGCAGAATACGGGATGCAAGATTATTGCCGTAAGCGATGTTTCGGGCGGAGTTTATTGCAATGAAGGTTTAGATGTCATGAAGATTCTGAAGTTTATAAGAGAAAATGATGAATTGATTGAAAACTACCAAGAACAGGGTGTTTCGCACATAAGCAATGATGATTTGCTGACTTGCGATTGCGATGTTCTCATTCCGGCGGCGCTTGGGAATCAGATACACAGGGATATTGCCGAAAAAGTCAAAGCGAAAATCGTTGTTGAAGGGGCAAACGGCCCAACTACTACTGACGGGGACAAGGTTCTTGAGGAAAGAGGCATCAGAGTCATACCTGATATTCTGGCAAATGCCGGAGGTGTTGTTGTATCTTACTTTGAATGGGTACAAAATATTCAGTCGCTGATGTGGGATGAAGACGAAGTAAACAAAACCCTGGAAAAAATCATGATTAAAGCTTTCAAAGAAGTTTGGGATAAGGCGGAAAATGAGAAATCATCTATGAGAATGGGTGCCTATATGGTAGCGATTGCAAGGATTGTAAGCGCAAAGAAGATTAGAGGAATTTTTCCGTAAAATGAATTTTCGGGACGGAGCCTGAGCCCGACCTCCGTCATCTTATTTCATGTGTACTTTTACATTTAATCTATATGGTAACTAAATGTATACTTGTTTTCGAATGAAAATCCTGCGTATACAAAAAGGACTACATCCGGTTTATAAGAATCTACATAGTTATATAAATTTTTGGAAAAACGTCCTCCCTGTGAATCAACAAACCTTAATTCTTTAAAATATTGCGCCAAGAATGCGGATGCGCCGCGTCCCATGGAAGTGCCTATTACCATGCATTTCAATTTGTTTGTTGTCCAATAATTATTGACGACTAATTCTGTCAAGCCGCCTTTAAAATATCCGGTGTACGATTTTCTTCCGTCATATAAAGTTGAAGTGAAGGGACCTGAATAATCCATTTTTTTCCCGCCGTTTGTATACTGGATTTTACCCTTACTTGTATAACACCTCAGCCTATAGTTTGTTTTGAATTTCGGAACAACAGAAATAAAGTCGTCCGGAGATCCTACAAAGGATTTTCCGGCAATTCTCATAAATGAACCCGAATAGCTTTTCACATATTTAGTGGCCGTATAATTATCATAATTTGTATAAACTTTTTTAGGGTCCAAATTAAGTTTGAAAGATGTATTTAAATACTTTGAAATTATTTTTGCAGCATAGACGCATTGCGGAATTTTCCAATGATGGTCGGTATTAAAAAAAACTCTTTGAGGATCAAGATAGTTCTTGATAAATTCACTGCGTAAATCGAGTGTTTTTATACCGGCGGATTTGAGTCCGGCAAGTGCTTTGTCAGCAGATGTGTTTTGGTAATCTGTGATGCCGCTTGGCAGCTTTGTCTTTCCCTTAACCACCGAGCTTGGTACCATTACAAAAGCCGTGTTATATTTTTTGTTTTTAAAGTGAAGGATTACATTTTTGAGTTTTTTTAAATTTTGAGTTATATCTGTCTTTGGCATTATTCTATGAAGATATCTTTGCGAATCAAAAGCAAGTAAAACCGAGGATGTTTTATATATACTTTTGCTTTGAGCTTGCTTTGTATTAGCGGCATAATTGACTTTTGCCGGTGAAATATTTGAATAACCCTTAACGTTCATAGGGAAGCATTGACTTAGAAAAATTGCCCCAATTGAGAGTGCTATTACAGTTAAAGCGATAAATGCAAATTTGGTATTTGTAAAATGAGTTTTATTAAAATGTTTCAAAAATTTCTCAATTCTATGCATGTTGATATCTCTCCTTTTATCAAAACAAAAACATTATATCGCAATGAAATGTTTATTTCAAATAGGTATAATAAATAATTCGAAAAGTTTCTGATGAAAAAGCTACATTCGTTACCGATTTTAAAATATGCTTGACATATAATATTATACATTGTATAGTATTATACATAGAACGATACTATACTGAAAGGAGCTTTTGAATGGACGCGCAATTAAAAAAAGGAATGCTCGACGGATGTGTACTTGCAATCTTAAACCGCAAAGATTCTTACGGCTACGAGCTCACGCAGGATGCAAAAAAAATACTGGATGTGTCTGAATCGTCCTTGTACCCTATACTGCGAAGGCTTGAGGCCTCAGGTCAGATGACAACATATGATGTGCCTTATAACGGTAGACTTCGAAGATATTATAAATTGACGGATGCAGGCAGAAAAAGACTGTTGGATTTCAAAGAGGAATTAAAAGACACGAAAAAAGTTATAGATTTTATTATGGAGGAGGATCAAAAATGAAAAGAGACGAGTACATGAGACGATTGGATACACAGCTCGACGGGAAATTGAATAGGGAAGAGATAAAAAACGCCATTTCTTATTACGATGACCTATTAATCGAAGCTGTTGAGACCGGGAGAAATGAAGAGGATGTTATCGCTGAAATCGGAAGTGTTGAGGATGCTGTTGCAAAAATAAAGGCTGAAGCATTTTTTCAAAGGGCCGAAAAGAAAGGGAAAATGTCGGGATATTTAAAAGCAATCATCGCAGTATTAAGCATTTGCGCTATACCGATTGCAATTTCGGTCATTGCAGTTATATTTTCTTTATTGGTGGCTCTTTTTGCAATAGTACTTTCGATTTTTGCAGTGGTGTTATCAATTGGAGTTGCGGCAATAGTTCTTGTTGTCAGCGGGTTCACAGATCTTTTTACAACGAATGTTTTTCAGAGCGTTCCTCTAATCTCAGCTGGAATGGTGCTTACCGGCATTACACTATTTTCGGTATTGTTTAGTATTAAAATTATTCAATGGCTGAGAATTCTATTCAGTAAAATATTTAAATGCATATACAAAAAGATTGGCAGGAAAGGCGGTGCTAAATATGAATAAAGGTATGAAAATAACAGCGATTATAGCAGCTTCACTAATAATTACCGGTACTGCAATTTTTGTTGTGAGCGGAGGAATTGGAAACTTTAAGGAGCTATTTAATGAAGAACCGATTCAACGGATATACAATGCAAAAGCGACGGTCTCTGAGATTACGGTAGATGTGGTGAATGCAAAAATTGTTGTAATTCCGTCAAATGTGGACAAAGTAAAAATAACATATGATGAATCATATGATAAACAGTATCAGCTTTCGGTAGATGACAATGTTCTGAAAATGGATGAAGACAATTCCAAATATTTCTTTGATTTTCACTGGTTGTTTAACATATTTAATTTTGATGAAACCCTAACGATTGAAGTTCCGAAGGATGGCAAATTATCAGCCGGTTCAATAGTTACAGTCAATGGTACTGTAAATATTAAAGGTTTTGATGTAAAAACACTAAACGTCAGAACTGTAAATGGTAAAATAACAGTCGAAAAGATTAAAACATCCGATTTGAATTTGAATACGGTAAACGGGGGAATTGATTTTACAGAAGTCAATGCATCGGCCATCAAGGCAGAAACAGTAAACGGTTCTATACTTGGAGCAAATCCGATATTTAAATCAGTTAATTTGAAAACGGTTAACGGTTCAATGTCAATGACTGAAGTTGATGGCGTGCCAAGCGATTATAACATCAAATTCAATTCTGTAAACGGCAGGCTGTTCGTTAATGATACGGACACAGCAAAAGACTATAATTCAGGCAATTCAAAAGATAAATCCATAATCGCAGAATCTGTAAATGGAAGGCTGACACTTAATTTCAAGTAAGGGCCGAAGATGGAGTCAAGGGGACGGACCTCTCAATCAGAGGGCCGCCCCTTTATTCTTGTTTCGAACGGGGTTCGAATGTCCTTCTTATTTCTTTAATTGCAGTTTTTGGTTTATAACTGTAAATATTGGGTAAATCATTGAAGTAAACAATCCAAGACCTTCAAACCACTTGATTTCGAACTTTACAATCTACATTTAAATGACAAAAAACATCAGAATTCGACCTATGCACAAGCAAGGTTTATTTTCTCATTGTTTACAATAATATTTCGAAATCAAATTTAAGAAGAAAGGATATGATTTATTCATGAAAACACTAAGAAAGAGGAGGATTATACCATTTTTGTTATCTGTATTAATCGTAGCAACAATGACGGCGCCCGCAATAACAACATCGGCTGAAGCACCCGTAATTCTTGGATCAACAGTTGCGTCTTTTGCTGTATTAGCCGGATCTACAGTTACAAACACAGGACCTACAACAATTACCGGAGAAGTCGGCGTATATCCCGGCGCCTCGATTACAGGGTTTCCACCGGGAATAATAAGCGGAGGATCACAGCATATAAGTGATGCTTTAGCGATGAGTGCTCAATCTGAATTAACCACAGCGTACAATGATGCGGCAGGCAGGATAGTTACAACAGTATTGACCGGTCAGGATTTGGGCGGCCTTACACTTAATTCCGGAGTTTACTTCTATGCAACTTCAGCTCAGCTTACCGGAACTTTGGTTCTTGATGCACAAGGAGACCCGAATGCCGTATTCATAATTCAAATTGGAAGCACATTGACAACAGCATCTTCAAGTGTTGTCAGTCTTATCAACAATGCATCGCCATACAATGTTTTTTGGCAGGTCGGATCCTCTGCAACTATCGGGACTTCATCTGTTTTCAAGGGAAACATATTGGCGTTGACATCAATTACAGCTACTACGAGTGCAACATTTGAAGGCAGATTGCTGGCCAGAAATGGAGCTGTTACATTAGATACAAATACAATTGGAATACCGGCGGCACCAACCCCGACTGTTTCACCTACAGCGACGGTAACCCCGACAGATACGACAACCGTTTCGCCTACAGCAACGGTGTCTCCGACGGATACAGTTTCGCCGACAACCACACCTACAGTTTCGCCGACAGATACGGTTTCACCGACTGATACGGTTTCACCGACAGTTACTCCGACCGTTTCGCCTACAATACCGCCGACGACCACACCTACTGTTTCACCAACTGCAACGGTTACTGCGACAGTTACTGCATCAGTTTCACCGACGCCAACCGGTACACCGACCGATACGCCAACGATAGTTCCTACCGATTCACCGGAACCAACCGATTTACCGGAACCAACAGTGACACCGATAGCGACAGGTGAGGAACTGCCGGTTACGGACACTGCCGGAACCAATACACCTTTATATGTAATGTTTATTATTGGTGCAGCATTAATGATTACAGGAATCGCAGGTTTGAGATTCAAGAGACGTCACGAATAAATAAATATATGCCAAACCAACAGTAAAAAATATAAAATCATTGAACAAACAAAATTATTTAAAGGAGATAAAGCCAATGGATGATGTTGAGGTCAAGAAAAGCAATAATACTAATTTGAAAGTAAGAAGGATAGTTTATTACATTTTAGGAGTTTTAGAGGTATTGTTCGCATTTCGCCTCGTTTTAAAGCTTCTCGGGGCGAATGACGAAAGCACTTTTGTTTCAATCATCTATGCAATCACATCAGTGTTGCTGGCTCCGTTTTTGGCGATTTTCAGAACGGCTACAACCTCAGGCATAGAAACCAAAGCAGTACTTGAACCAAGTACGATTATAGGGATGATTGTATATGCACTTGTTGCATGGGGAATTGTAAAGATAATTGAAATCAACAAAGTCCCAAAGAATTAGAATTACGACATAAGTATTAAATACGAATTATTAAATCGGCAGGGAGATTGATAGATGACAGAACCTGCAAGATTTAATATAGTATGGTTTGATAAGGGTCGACTTCTGAAACTAACAGTAGCCGGTCCGTTAGTGTAAAATTGTTGTTGGGTTTTTAAATAAAAAAGTATAGAGGTTGACCTTCTATGATAAAATTTT
>JBAZRJ010000020.1:0-32595 GCA_041662985.1 Clostridia bacterium | reverse complement strand
CTTTTTATTGTTTTTTGTTTGTCACAAAAATTTTATCATAGAAGGTCAACCTCTATACTTTTTTATTTAAAAACCCAACAACAATTTTACACTAACATCAATGATTTCCGGCGTGGACATAATTACAGCATTATAGTATACTATCTAGTGAAATTATCATTACGAGGAGATGTAATAATGAACAATAAAAGATGTAACGAATTAAAAATCCAGGCGACGAAAATTCGTAAGCATGTTATTGATGAAGTTTATCATGCCGCTTCCGGACACCCCGGTGGATCGCTGTCTTGTGCAGATATTTTAACCGTATTGTATTTTGATGAAATGAGAATTGACCCCCAAAATACTCAGTGGCCTGACAGAGACAGGTTCGTGCTGTCAAAAGGACATTGCGCACCGGGTTTGTACGCAACGCTTGCAGAAAGAGGTTATTTCCCAACGGAAGATCTTGTTGGGTTCAGAAGTGCTGAAAGCTATCTTGAAGGACATCCTAACATGAGAGCTGTTCCGGGCGTTGATATGTCAACAGGTTCGTTGGGGCAAGGAATTTCCGCTGCGGTTGGTATGGCAATTGCAGGTAGAATTGACAAGAAGGATTACAGGGTCTTCGCGCTTTTAGGAGACGGGGAATCAGAGGAAGGCGAAGTATGGGAAGCAGCAATGGCTGCAGCTCACTACAAGCTAAGCAATTTAACGGCCTTTTTGGATCATAACGGTCTACAGATTGATGGTGAGATAGTAAATATTATGTCTCCTGAGCCACTTGATAAGAAATTTGAAGCATTCGGCTGGAATGTTATAAAAATAAATGGACATGAATATTCACAGATAGAAGAAGCGATTGCAGAGGCTAAAAAAGTAACCGACAGACCGTCCTTAATATTAGCTGAAACAATTAAGGGCAAAGGCGTATCGTTTATGGAAAATCAGGTTGGCTGGCATGGTTCAGCTCCTTCTGAAGAACAAAGAAATCAGGCTATGGCAGAATTGGATGCAACATTACATAAACTGGAGGTTGAGAAGAATGGCTGATAAAATGGCAACAAGAGAAGCGTATGGAATTGCACTTCAGGAATTCGGAGCCGATGAGAGAATTGTTGTGCTTGATGCGGACCTTTGTAAATCAACAAAGACAGAAACATTTAAAAAGAAATACCCTGAAAGATTTTACAATATGGGGATAGCTGAGGGCAATATGATGGCTGTCGGAGCCGGCATAGCTACTTGCGGCAAGATTGTTTTTGCAAGCACCTTTGCAATTTTCGCGGCTGAAAGAGCACTGGAACAGGTCAGAAATTCAGCTTGTTATCCGAGACTTAATCTAAAAGTCGGAGCAAGCCACGCAGGTATTTCTGTGGGTGAAGATGGAGCATCGCATCAGTGCATTGAAGACATTGCGATTATGAGAGCGCTGCCTAATATGGTGATAATGTGTCCTTGTGATGCCGTTGAAACAAGACACGCGGTAAAAGCTGCAATTGACCACGATGGACCTGTATATTTAAGATTAGGCCGTCTCTCGGTACCTGTAATATATGATGAGAGCAACTATAAGTTTGAATTTGGCAAGGGCATAACTATTTCCGATGGAAACGATGTGACAATCATTGCAACAGGATTAATGGTACACGCTGCAATAGAAGCCCGCGAAATATTAAAGAATGAGGGTATAAATGCTAGATTAATTGATATTCATACAATTAAACCTATCGACAAGGATATAATAATCAAAGCGGCAAAAGAGACCGGCGCGATAGTGACTGCAGAGGAACATAATATATATGGCGGCCTTGGCGGTGCTGTATCCGAGGTTGTTACCGGAGCTTTTCCTGTACCCGTTAAAATGGTAGGAGTGGAAGATAAGTTCGGGAAATCAGGCAAACCGGCTAAACTGCTTGAAATTTATGGGTTGACTGCTCAAAATATCGTAAATAAGGCAAAAGACGCAATTGACATGAAAAATCAACTCAAATAGCCTGATACAACAGCTTTCAAGACAACGCCAAACTTACTTTACGTGGTAAGCATGGCGTTGTATGTCATTTAAATTACCATATCTATGCAAAATATTACAAAATTTATCTTTTTATATTGCTTTTGAAAATATTCTATGATAGAATACCACATACGATGGAGTTATTATACCCATAATTTGCAGTACGTTGAGGATGTTTAAAGTGGATAATGACAAATTAAAGGTTATGCTCGTTACAGAGGGTACATATCCGTTTCATCACGGCGGTGTCAGTACTTGGAGCGATATCCTGATTAACAACTTAAAAGATAATATGGATTTCGTAGTATACAGTATTATTATGAATCCGTATGTAACCCAGAAGTTTAATCTGGGTAGCAAAACCGAGCTTATAAAGGTTCCTCTTTGGGGTACGGAAGAAGCCAGCGAGCATTTAGACATACCGTTTTCTAAGGTTTATATGGCCAAAAAGAGAACTACTGACAATGTTATCGAGCGTGAATTTATACCGATGTTCTTGGATCTTGTAAGTGAACTCGTGAGCGAAAATAAGGATGAGAGTAAATTTAGTGTTACTCTGCATAATTTATATAAGTATTTTCAGGTTTATGAATACAAAAAAAGCTTTAAATCCGAAATAACCTGGACTGCATATAAAAATTTCATAATTGAGTTTACAAGAGACAAATCAAATGATTTGGAACATCCGGGCGTTTATTCGATAATTCAAAGCCTCGGATGGATATATAGATTTATGACAATTTTAAATACCCCGGTGCCAAAAGTTGATGTTACACATTCGGCGGCGGCAGCTTTTTGCGGTATTCCTTGCGTTTTGGCAAAAATGGAGTACAATACACCGTTTCTGTTAACTGAACATGGTGTTTACCTTAGAGAGCAGTATCTATCACGCATGCAAAGGGGTTATCCATCTTTTTTAAATACTTTCTTAATAAGGATGATTCACTCAGTTGTCAACTTGAATTATGCATTTGCGGATCAGGTATCTCCGGTTTGCGGTTATAATACCAGATGGGAAAGAAGATTCGGAGTCGATAAGGAAAAGATTCAGGTTATATATAACGGAGTGGATAAGGATGTTTTTGCACCAAGCCTGAAAACCGAGAAGAATAAATATCCCACAGTAGTCTCAATTGCAAGAGTTGACCCTGCAAAAGATATTATTACACTTATGAAAGCCGCACAAATAGTTAAAAAAGAAATACCGGATGTGAGGTTCGTAATATATGGTTCAATAACCGTTCCCGAGTACTATGAGGAATGTCTGAAAATGAAAGAAGAAATGAAACTCGGTGACACGTTTATTTTTGCAGGGCATACGGCAAATGTTGCAGAGGCTTACCAGTCAGGCGATGTTGTAGCATTGTCAAGTATTACGGAAGCTTTTCCATATTCTGTTGTTGAGGCAATGATGGTAGGAAAACCTGTTATTTCAACTGATGTCGGAGGAATAGGAGAGGCTATCGGCGACTGCGGGATTCTTGTTGAACCACGGCATGCAGAAGGTTTTGCGGAAGGACTGATTACATTACTTAAAAATCCCAATCTCAGAACGAACTTAGGGATAGATGCAAGAAACAGGGCTTTGAACTTTTTCACAAAGAAAAATGTCAGAGATTTGTATTTTAAAAGTTATTTGAAACTGGCTATGGATGCGAATAGAATTATCAGAGTTGAAGAAGTTGCAGTTGTTCCAATTTCAGCTCTAAGTAAGAACAGACAAAAACTCTTTATGGACAGAGGATATGCGCTTTATGAAATTGGTTATTACAGTGAAGCAATTGCTGAATTCAGAAAAGCCGAGCAAGAACTTCCTACGTCTCCGGCTGTACCTGTTATTTTGACAATAATTTCAGAAATATACAGAAATATGGGCGAAATCGATAAAGCCAACATTGAACTTAGAAAAGCAGAAGCAATATCGGGAATTTAAGATTTTGATTTATTGGATTTTTAGGGGGAATGAATATGGAAAAAGAATTCAAAAAAGTATTTTTTGGATATGATATAGAAGAAGTTGATAAAAAGCTGCTTGATTTGGAGCAGGAGTATGAAAAGATATACGAAGACTACCAGCAGGAATTAACACGGTTGAAGAATCAAAAATTTGATTTTGAGAGTGAGATTGCAAGATTAAAGTCTGAAATGGTTGAATATAATGATTTTAACGAAAAACTTTCGAGTATCTTGACAGATTCATATTTCAAATCATCAGAAGTGGTTTTTAATACAAAGGCAAAATTAGATGAAAAAATAGAAGAGAAAAATTTGGAATTGGACGAACTGCAAAGTAAAAACACAGAAATTAAAAATTCAGTTAACAGTTTATTATCGAAACTTGAAAATATCGTTATAGAAAAAAAGGGAATGTAAGGGGGTTGCTCTATGAAAAGTGAGATGAAACAATTTAAAACAAGTTTTATTGGTTATGAGATGGCTCAGGTTGATGAGTATATTGAAAACATGAGACTGGAAGCCGATAAAAAATTTGATCAGCTTAAAGCCACTATTCGGGACAATTCAGAAGAAAATGAAAAAATTAACAGTGAGCTTAAAAGTCTGCATGACAAAAAATCCACTCAGCAAAAACCAAAAGAGCAGAGAGACTTCCTGCTTTCAAGGTTGGATAATGTTGTTGAGTTGATATGTCAAAATTCATATGACGAATTAAAAGGCCTGAAGGAAAAAGCTAAGAGAGAAGAAACTGAGATTGATATAAAGATTGACAAATTAAATAATCTAAATAAGGTTATACAGGAGAGCGTAGATGTTCTTCTGAAAACCGAAGTCGGGAAAAATGTGTCCCGGATTGATGATAAGATAGTGGACGACAGGTCTGAATCAAAGGTAATTCAGTACAAAGAAGACTACAAGGCAAGAATTCACAGCATGATGGAAAATGGCGGCGAAAAAGTCGAGAAGAAACCTGAAAAGGAAGAAAACGTCAGCAGCATCAGTTCGTTGTTTGAAAAAGTTAAAGCATTGACTGAGACCGATGAATTAGATAATCAAAAGGAAGAAATTAAGGCGCTATTGGAAAACAAAGATAGTGAAGGTCGAAACGACTATTTTTGGAAGGAAGAAGTTCAGGAAAACGGTGAAGTAATAAAAGGCGAACAAATTCCTGTTGAAGAAAAAAGTTCAACGGCTGAGAAACCTGAATTTTTTGTAAGTTCTGAAATTCCTGTATCCACAGCGATTCCCGAAGAATATGCAATCCCTGCGAATACAGCCATTCCTTCTAATAAGGAGACTTCAATAATGAACGAAAATAGTGAAAAAAATGTTGACAACATGAAAAACAGATATATTCTTGGAAAATTGGCGGGAGAAAATCTCTTGAGCAAGGATGGCAATTTAATCATCTCAAAGAATTCCGAAATAACGGAAGAAGTTATACAAAAAGCTGAGCAGGCTGGTTTGCTTACAGATCTTATTATTAACATGACAATTCCTGAAAGGTTGAGTAAATTATCGCAGGAGGTGTAATGGAATAAAATGGAAGCAGACGAACTAAAGAAGAAAAGCAATTTAGAATCATTGCTTGATGAAATTCTGGCAAAGAGCATTAAACCACAAGATATGTACGAAATAGCGGCACTTTTGGAATCCATCGGATGGAATGACAAGAGAGCTTCGCAGACTTTTGGTGTTCAGGATATATTTGAACTTGCCGAAGTTCTTTGGAATATGATGAAGGGAAGAGCCTCATTTGAAAGTTATGTGGGTGAAGAGAAAGTCGGTATTGCTACCAGTTTTATGATAATTGTAAAGAGCTTTCTAAGAGGAATGATTTTTGCATTACCAATGGGTATTTCCGTAATAGCCATGCTGACATTAAGATTTTCTCTTTGGTCTTATGAGAACTTGTCTACCGAACTTGCAACTTGTATCGCAATAGGAACCATTTTAAGTTTTATGTCAATCGGCGGTTTTACACAGGCAATAGCAAGAAGAGGATTCTTTTATATTAATCAGGGATATTATAACATGGCAAAAAGGGTAACCTACTATTTTCTGAAGTTAGGTTATTTATTTTGTGCAATTATTGCTCTGGCATTTTTCGTTTTCAACTTATTTTTCGAAATTTTCCCGACTAATTTAATGATAGTTATTTTAGTATTTTATATGTTCCTCAGTTCCATTTGGCTGGCGGTTACAGTTATGTATATTCTTAAAAGAGAATTTACATTTACGGCTTTGATTACCGCAGGAATAGGAATTGTATTTATATTCTTTAAAATTTTCAACTTTAACATTTTGGTTTCACAAGTTATTGCGCTGCTTTTCATATCAATCTTAGGTTTATTCCTTGTTATTTATTTCTTCAATCAAGCTGAAAAAAGGATGGAGAAGGGAATATCACCTGAGTTGCCGCGAAATTCAATTATGCTGTATTCCTTGATGCCATTTTTTATATATGGGTTTTTATATTTTACATTCCTGTTTGCAGACAGAGTAATATCATGGTCCACAAACGATGTTTTCATGCCTTATCTGATATGGTTTAGAGGCGGATATGAACTTGGGCTTGATTTTGCGCTTCTTATGATGATTATACCTCTTGGAATAAGTGAGGTTATTGTAAGCAGGTTAATGGTAAGACTTGAAAATGCTCAAAAAAATAGCTTGAGCCATGACATTGAAACATTAAACAAGAAATACCTGAATTTATATTCGAGGAGTTTGATAACCGTATCTATTGTTTCTGCCATAAGCGGAATTCTTATATTTTTAGCGTTAATTTTACTTAGAAACGGTTATGGTCCAAGCATTATTAATAAGGCGCTCTTGTCAAACAATGTAATGTTTTTTGTATTTATTTTTGCGTTAATATCTTATGCTGTATTGTCCGTTGCATTGACCAATGTTATAGTTTTGTTTTCTCTTTCTGTCCCGGATTTGGTAACCAAGGCAATTTTGCGTTCTCTTATAATCAATGTTATTGTCGGATTTCTGCTTACAAGATGGATAGGTTATCAATACGCTGTATTCGGACTGCTTGCCGGATCCATATTTTTTATGATTTACAGCACAATTTGTGTTATAAAAGTATTAAGAAACTTAGACTATTATATATACGCTGCGTTATAAGGGGGTTTTTTAGTTGTACGCAAGCTTTTATAATCACTTTGTTAACCTAAGCCATTATATAATTGCTTTTTTTGTTATCTTTATTTTATACCCACGCTTCATATTTAAAAATAAATATGACTCTCAGCTTGAGTTTATTATTTCTAATTTTATTAGAGTTGTATTCATATATATTGTTGCGGGATATATTTTAGTTTTACTCAAAATATTTGAGTTTATCGGAATTGCCATCGTTATGTTTGTTATCTGGTTTTATGTTAAATTTGTCAGACCAAGCGATAACAATATCATAAAAATAATTTCTGCCGTTAATGTCTTTCTTTATGATTATGTTGATGGAATAATAAACAGACGGCATCTCTTTAAAAAATTTATAAAAAGAAATTTTGGTAAATTAAAGATTACTGTTAAAGGTTGGTTTAAAAACAAAAATACGGTCGTAAATGTATTTTTACTGATTTCGGTAATGGGATATTCGATTTATATAAGAATTTACGATGCCATCGTGCATGCTGCGCCTGCAATGTCTGATGCCTATGTTACTTTGGCATGGATGAAATATATAAATAAAAGGATTTTATTCCATGATGGAATATATCCTCAAGGATTCCATATTACGATGGCGACATTGCAAAAATTCTCTTTTATTGATCCGCTGTACGTTTTAAGATATACCGGACCTCTGAACGGATTATTAATTGCATTTGGTATTTACTTTGTAACTTCGAGACTGACAAAAAAAACGGCACCGGGAATTATTGCGGCATTGATTTATGGTGTTTTAGGCGGCAGTTTTTTTGGCGATTGGGTCAGACAGGCGGCTACTAATTCGCAGGAATTTGGTTTTGTTTTTGTACTGCCTACGCTTTACTTTTTCTATAAATACATGGATGAAAACAAAAAAAATTATCTGATAACTGCGTTTTGCGGAGCTGCAGTTTGTGGTTTGGTTCACACAATATCGTTGTTCTTTGTGGTTTTCGGAGTGGGCATAATTATTTTAGTCGGATTGATTCTGAAGTTTAAGGCGAGCCTTAAACCGATTATCAGGATTATGCTTGCGGGAATAATTACAGCGATAATATCTGTTATTCCTGCCGGAATCGGACTTATGACGGGGAACGCATTTCATGGTTCTTCAAGTGATTTTATTTCGTCATCCGATAAAAATATTCAATTGACAAATTTGAACATTCTGGATTATGCGGCGGTGGGAAGCATCGCCCTTATGTTTATTTATATATTTCTCAGCAAAGGTAAATTTAAAACAAAACTTTTTCAAGTATTTGTTTTTCTATTCAGTTCAATAGCCTTTATTGTATACTATATGGGAGGATACCTCACAAAAAGCCTCATTGTAAATGACAGATTGGCTGATTTATGGTATTTGACCGCACCGGTTACTATCGGGTTTGGATTTTTTATTTTTCTCAGAATTTTATATAAACTAAAAATTTATGATATTATTTTAAGTATATTGACTTTAACGATTGTTGTCGCTTCAATAAATTATTACAGACCGGAGCCGATATTGCCTTATAAAATGGAGCGCGACAGTAATGTGGAGCAATATTTCAGAATAACAAGTCAATATAGAGCGACAGAATGGATGATGGTTTCTCAGGATGAGGGATATGCGGTTGTCATGGGTACCGGTTACCACATGCTGGTTCATAACTTTCTAAATGCTTATGACCCTACCAAGTTTTATTTAATAGATAAAGCGACAAAACAAATTTTGAAAACACAAGATATATTTATTTATTATGAAAAAAGTATTTTTACAACCGGCTTTGATACAATGAAAAAAATATACGAAACAAGGCTTCTTGACCAACCTTTGCTTGCACAATGGATAAAGTCATACGGAGAAAAGCATAAAAACCTAAGTATATTTTATGAGGACAGAGACATTATTATTTATAAAATTCATCAGGCGACAAGTAAATCAGATAGATTTCTCAAAATCTGGGGAGAAGAGACGTAATCTGATAAGGATAGGAGGAGAATTATGGTTGATATTGGATCAAGTTTGTTTCTATTGGCAAAAGTACTGTTAATGTTTGTGTTTTTCTACATTTTCATTCCTTCGAGGGTTATAAGGCTTAGAAAGGATGACAATACCTTTCTTGACGTTATCTTTATAAGTTTCATACATGCCACGCTTATAACAATTATAATTGTGCATATCCTATCATTCCTAAAGGTTTATGATACTTTTTCCCTTGTGATTTCTTATGTAGCAGTAATCTTTGTGGCTCTAAGTATCAGAAAAAAAACAAAGGGAAAAATTTCATCGGAAATCACCTCTAATGTCATGGTACGACTGTTCAAATTTGTTGACAATGAATCAAATTATTCGGATAGATTCAAGAAATGGAAAGCAAGAACAAATGATAAGTTTAAAGATACTGTAAAAAGATTGGTCGCATCCATTAAAAGCAATCCATTGAGATTTATTGTAATAATTTTAGTTATCCTGGCAGCCGTATATATTCGGTTTGGTCAGTCAATTAATCATATCTTTTTGGGAGAATCGGATTGTTATGTCCATCTTGCGTGGTCAAAATACATCGGTAATGTTGGTAATAATTTGATTTATCAGGACGGCATATATCCTTACGGATATGAAGCGGTTGTTTCAGCCTTAAATAAACTTTCATTTATGGATCCCTACAGCATATTGAGGTTTCTGGGGCCTATTCAGGGAATAATGATTGTTATGTCAATATACTACATTCTTAAAAAATACAATAGAAAAGGAACAATTCTCATATGGAGCGTCGTATTAGTCTATGTTTTAGGTTCAGGACTTCCGGTTGACATTACAAGACAAATCTCCGCTCTTCCTCAGGAGTTTGCATCCATATTCCTGCTTCCGGGTTTATATTTCTTCAACACATACTTGAATGTCAAGGAGAAAAAATATTTATATTATTCTGCGGAATGTTTATGTCTGACGCTTTTAATTCATCCATATATAACAGTATTCATGGTTTTAAGTTTTGTTGTGGCATTTATTGTCAACATATCTTTCTTGAAAGACATAAGAGCCTTTTTTAACATGATACTTATTATGATACTGGCAGTTGCTGTCGGAGTTCTGCCTTTATTGGTCGGGATGTTAAAAGGAATACCTTTCCACAGTTCACTAAAATATATTATAGGTGCAGCAAAATTGCCAAGTTCGGGTGTGAATATCAATTTTCTTGATCCGAACAGGATTTTAATGTTGTTTATAATATTGTCTATTTTGGTTCTGGTACTCGGATTTGTTTATCTGATCAGATTAAAGAGTCTTAAAGATCAGTTGTATATAAGGCATGATATTATTATAATAATTATCTCATTACTGCTTTACCTATTATATAAGGCACAGAGTTTCAACCTGCCGATTATAATGGACCCAAACAGAATAGGTATTTTTCTTGCAATGTACGCAGTTGTTGTAATTGGAATATTTATTGAATTATTGTGTTTGCTTATTAAAAACAACAAGTTAAACATAGCCATTCAATTCCTGTGCTTCTTATTAATTGTCTTCACAATATACAGCATTGGGAAGATTGCGATGCCGGTTCCAAATCAATATGAATACGATGCGGCAGGAAGCGCTTATTTAAACATAAAAAGGGATTATCCGACTTTCGATTGGACTATTGTTTCGCCTGTCGAACAGTATCAGGAGGTTTTGGGATATGGATGGCATTATAATCTGTTCCAGTTTATTCTTGACCTTGAGGATAAAAGTAAAAGCAAGATAACCATCCCAACCGACTATATATTCATTTATGTTGAAAAATATCCTCTGGGATCCGATAAAAAAGTGACTCTGGAGGATTCGAAAAAAAGTGTCCCTAAAATAACCGGTGAGTTGTCAAAATATTATACGGACGATAACAGCAGAAGAATATTGGAAGCAAAGATGTATTTTTACATGGAAAACTTCAGACTTAAAAATAAAGAAGTAACAATATATTATGATGATAAAGATATGAGAATATATATGGTAACCCAGAATTCCAAAGCGCCGTTGAATTTAAAACAGATTTGAAAGGTTAGCGATTATGAAAACGGTATTACTGACGAACGGACAGCAGAGAAAGACACTTGCTGCAGTTAGGTCGCTAGGTAAAAAAGGAATAAGAGCGATAGTCTCTGAGGAAACGAAATTTAATCCGTCAGGGTTTTCAAAGTATTGCACAAAATCGCTAAAATGTCCAAAGATAACGAACGGTGAAGAAGCTTATTTTATGTGGCTTAAAGACACAATTAAAAAGCACGGCTGCGATATTCTTTTTCCTATGGACGACGATACTATGAACATAGCAATAAAATTCAGGAATGAATTAAATGAAATCTGTAAAATGTATATTCCTCCAACTGAAAGCTACAATATTGCCTGTGATAAAAAGAAAACAATGGAGTTTGTTGAAAATTGCGAGGCGCCGATACCAAAAACATATTCGATTGAAGATATAAATCAGCTGGATGATTTGACTGAAAAGGTAATGTTCCCGGTGATAATAAAACCCAGAAACAGCTCCGGTTCAAGAGGAATAAGAATCGTCAGCAATAAAACTGAATTTTTAGATGAATATTTAAAGATTCATTTAAAATACCCTCTGCCAATAGTTCAGGATTTTATAGGAACAGGGGATAGATATGATGTCTGCCTGCTATATAATGAAAAATCAGAATTGAAAGCTTCATTTGTTCAAAAGGAACTCAGGCACTTTCCGTTAAAATACGGACCAAGTACCTTACAGGAAAGCACACATTCAGAACATTTGGTGGAAATCTCCGATAAAATAATGAGAAGATTGAAGTGGGTTGGGATAGCGGAACTTGAATTCATGGTGGATAGCAGGGACGGTAAATTTAAATTTATGGAGATAAATCCAAGATTTTGGGCATCACTCCAACTTTCAATTATTGCGGGAGTAGATTTTCCGCATCTATTGTTTAGACTTAATGATGAAGGCGATATTGAGGATAATTTTTCGTACAAAGATGCAATAAAATGCAGTTGGCTGCTTCCCGGTGATATTCTTCATTTTTTAGCTAATAAGAACAGATTTAAAATGAATCCGCCATTGTTTTCAGGCAAAAAAAAAGGTGTCTATGATGATATAGTTATGAAGGAAGATTTTATGCCTGTTGTGGGATTTAAACTGGCTGTTGTTCGATATTTGTTTGATATTAGGATGTGGAAATTTTTCTTCAAACGATAGGAGGAAACCATCAATGCAAAATGCATTTACAATTGATGTGGAAGACTGGTATCAAAGCATGGATTTTGATATTGAAGTCAAAAAATGGGGAAAATACGAAGACAGAATAGAACGAAATATTGACGTGCTTCTGGAAATTTTGAGTTCAAATAATGTGAAGGCAACATTTTTTGTGCTTGGTTATATCGCAAAATTTCACCCTGAAATGGTAAGGAAAATTCAAAAAGAAGGCCATGAAATAGGTTCTCATGGATATTCGCACAGACTGGTTTACAAACAAACCAAAAGCTTGTTCAGGGAAGATATAAAAAAGGCAAAGCAAATTGTTGAGGACATTACCGGTAATGAAGTTAATCTTTTCAGAGCTTCCTGCTGGTCAATCTCAAAAAAGACATTGTGGGCATTGAACATCCTGGAAGAAGAGGGTTTTATATGTGATTCAAGTATTCAGCCTTTTAAGACAAAACTTTCAGGAATCAGCGGAGCTCCAAATTTCCCATATCACCCTATTGTTGAAGGTAAAAAACTTGATATTTTGGAATATCCGCCAATGGCGTTGAATTTTTGCGGAATTATGATGCCTTTTGCCGGAGGATTATATCTCAGATGCTCTCCGAAGTCACTTTTAAAATTTTCATTAAACAGAATCAACAGGAAGATACCTGGTGTTATTTATACTCACCCCTGGGAACTTGACTTAGATCAGCCGAGACTTTCGGTGCTGCCGATTACTAAGTTTATGCACTACTATAAGATTAATACAACCAGGGGGAAAATTGAATACCTGCTTAAGGAATTTGATTTTACTACATTAGGCAGCATTATAAAGGGCAAAGATTATCCATATTCAAAAATATAAAAGGATAAAGGGGTCTTAAATTGTTTAAAAGCATTATGGGACTGATAAAAAATAAAAGAGGCCATTACGTTAAAACGATAAGCACGGTTGCCATTATCAATATGGTTCTGGCCATTTTGGCGCTTGTTAAGGACATTGGTTTTGCAGGCTACTTAGGAACATCTGCTATTGCTGATGCTCTGATTCTTGCGTATTTCATAACAGATATGCTTGGAAATAATCTTTTTGGTACTGCGGTTGGAATAAGCACAATCCCTACATTTTCAAAGCTGTATGTTAAAAAGGGAAAAGAAGGGTTATATAGCGGACTTGTAAATGTAAATATTTTTACAACAATAGCATCTTTCATCCTGGTCTTATTAATATTTATTTTCAAAGAGCCGATTATCAATGTTTTAGGCTATGGCTTTTCGGGAGAAACCAAACTTTTGACAACTAATTTACTGAATATTTTGTTGCCGACGATTTTATTATACCCTCTTGTAACTGCGGGGATATCGTCGCTTCAGATTGTTGGCAAGTTCAATATTGGTGCGTTTCCGCCAATTTTACTAAATGCTGCACTGCTAATCGGAATAATCATATCTGTATTTTTTAATATAAATACATCCTCGGGAGTTTATGTAGTAACCGCATCGATTATGGTCGGAGTAGTTTGCATGGTGCTTTTGGTATATATCTTTTTGCCGAATTTAAAAATTACACTAACTTTAATCAAAGACAGCATTAAATGCTGGGGAGAGACACGTACGATTATAAAATTGTTAGTCCCTGTGCTGTTTATTTTCATATTATCTCAGGCTGTGTACTATATTGAAAGATTTCTTGCTTCATCTTTCGAAGACGGCAGTGTGGCCGCGCTAAATTATGCATTCAGACTTTCACAGTTCCCGATATGGGTTTTCGTCGGAGCGATAGGCGCCGTAACATTTCCGTTATTAGCCATTACAAAAGAAAAAGAAAATCTGGATGAGGTAAAAAGGATTATTGAAAAGGCACTTGTTTTCATTCTTATTGTTACAATACCGATGGTTTTAATCTTAAACATACTAAGAAATCCAATTATTACTCTCCTCTTTTTAAGAGGTGCTTTTGACGACAATTCTTTGAAAATGACCTCACTTATTCTTATGGGATACTCAATTTCGATTGTGGGACAGAGCATGACAGCTATATTCCTGAAAGTTTGTCTGACTATCGGAGATATCAGTTCTTTATTAAAAGCATATCTGATATCCGTATCCGTAAATATTATTGCCGATATTTATCTCGTAAAGGTGGTAGGTCTGGCAGGGATAGGCTATGGAGCAGCAATCGGCGGGACACTGAATGCTCTGCTGCTTGTGTATTTTATGAAACGTAAATTCGGTTTTGACTATAAAAATGTATTTAGAAAATTTGTTCGGATAATTGCGGCAAATATCCCTGTGATAGTTCTGATATTGCTCTTTGGAGCAGTTTGGGATAATGTTCTGGCAAATATGACGTTTTTATACAAATTTATCGGTATGGCGTTTACGATGCTAATGATTGTAATTTTATATTATTATAGTCTAAAAGCCGTAAGTGCAGTATAATATAAAGGTGAGGTGAATAATGTGAACGAAGGTTTGATTATAATACCTGCATGCAATGAAGAAGCCAGCATAAAAAATGTTATAAGAGATATAAAGAAATTAAACGTGCCTGTAGACATACTTGTAATAAATGATGGTTCCAGGGACAATACCTTGGAAATAGTAATGAAGGAAGACATAAAAGTAATATCCCATCTGCACAATCTCGGCTATGGCGCAGCACTCCAGACAGGATATATATATGCCGCAAGCAAGAAATATAAATATATAATTCAGTTCGACGGAGACGGACAGCATGATCCAAACGATATAGTCACGGCAATTTCTCTGATTGAAAAAGAAGATGCATTTATAGTAACCGGTTCGCGGTTTATGATAAAGAAAGCGTATAAACAAAGTGCTTTAAAAGTTTTTGCAATGAAAATTTTGAGGGCAATAATAAAAGTGGCTACAAAAACAACAATTACAGATCCAACATCGGGATTTAAAGCATTATCCAGGCAAACCTACACATATTTTTCGAAAAGCGGTAATTTCCCGCCGGATTATCCTGATGTGGATATAATTATTAAAATGTTGATATTGAAATATAAAATTGTTGAATTTCCGATTACCGTTAAGAAAAGGGAATATGGTGAAAGCATGCATTCCGGACTGAAACCGGTTGTATATTTGTTTAAAGTTACTTTAAGTATAATCATAGTTTTGCTAAGAGAAAGGATAATGAAGGAAGGGGATGTTATACATGAATGATTATTTTAGAATTCTTATTTCGATTTTTGTGTTTATTTTCATCTTGTTTGTCGTTTACTTGATTTTAAAAAGAAAGTTGAGCGAAAAAGATTCCTTACCGTGGATTTTTGGTTTAGTGTTTTTAATAATTATTTCATTAAACCCAAACATTTTTGATAGTATTGCAAATGCCATAGGGGTTGATTATCCACCGGCGCTTATATTTGCAGCTGCAATATTGATATTGCTTTTTATAATCTTCATAAATACAATGAATATATCAAAGTTAAAAAATGAGATTATAGAACTTACACAGTATATTGCAATAATTGAAGAAAAGCATTGTGAAATTGAAGCAAAATTGAATGAACATAGCAATGAAGAACATCAGAGGCAGGACAAAAAGCCAAAGGAAAGCTTATAAAGAGAGGTGAAAAGCAATGAATGCATTAACCGAGAATATAAGTAATCTTATCCAAATACCAAGGTATTCCATAATAATATTAGCCGTTCTGATAATATTGTGTTTAGTATTAGTTGCTGTAATTAACAGTAAAACCAAGAAAATAAATGACCTAAAAACTGATAAAAAGTTATCGGATGAATTAGTTTCAGGCATCAACCCTTTGATAAGGATTGAAGATAATCTAATGAGTATTTTGGGAGTAATAAGTAAAATTGTCGAGGCTCAATCATACGCTCTGTATATTCTTGATGAAAGAAGCAACAACTTTATTTTAAAGGCTGTTAGAAATACTGTATATGAAAATGGCAAAGTGGGTCCGGGATACAGTGGATTGTTGCCGTATAAAAAGGAAGGCTTTATTCTTCCATCTTCGCTGCCAATAGAAAGGGTAAATGATACTACAGAGATAATAATGGAAGGGGAATTGAAGATTTTACTTGTCCCTATAAAAGGCAAAAAGGGAATTATTTTAGTCGGCCCGATAAAAAAAGTATCAGAACAAAATATAAGTTTAATGAATTATCTTGGAGAAAAAACATCTCCTTTATTAACCTCGCTTTTAGAAATCGAGGAATTAAAGAATCATATTAAATTTACTGATTCATCTGACAAAGCAGTTAAAAAGATATCCAATCTTTTTTCGAGCTACAAAGGTATGATGGATATGATAATAGCCAGTTCAATGCAGACTATCGGGGCATCATTAGGCATATTCATTAAAGAAGAAGGTGGCATTATCGAACTGGAAACAGCCGTGGGGTTGGATGAAAAGACTGAAAAAAGCCTTTCTGAAGATATTGATACACAATTCTTTTTCAGCAAGCTGGTTAAAGACGAGAGTATCATCCATATTGAAAAAGGGGACAAAAACTTTTTCAAAATACCTCCTTATCTGGCCGTCTTAGGAATGGGGGCATTTATATTAATAAATGTCGATGTTAAAAAAGGAAAGGGAATAGCAATATTTGCATTGGATGATTTTGGTCGTGTTAAAGAGTACCAAAAAGCAGCTCTTCTGTTACTTGCAAAAAGAATGGGAGATATTTTAATAAATTATAAAAAATTCAAAGAACTTTCGAGCTCATATGTTGACATTCTGAAGATGCTCGCTAAGCTCGTTGATAATTTAAGCATTTATAATGTCGGTTACTCTGACTTGATGTACAAATATGCTCAGATTATTTCAAAGGAAATGAAACTAAGTTCCAAAGAAATCGAAGAAATATCCCTGGCTGCTTATTTCAGCAATATAGGCGTAATAGGATTATCCGATGATATTATTAATAAGAAGGGCAAGTATGACCAGTCGGAATATGAAATGATGAAACACCACGCGGATGCCGGTGCAGCAATAATTGAGGCTACTATAGGCAATAAGGAAATCGCAAATTATATCAAATACCACCATGAAAGGATTGACGGCAATGGATATCCTGAAAACTTAAAGGGAGAGGAAATCCCAGTCGGAAGTAGAATAATTGCGGTAATACAGACATTCCTTGCAAAAATCCTTGGCCGAAGTTATAGAGATCCGCTTTCTTTTGAAGATGCCATTGAACAGATTAAAACCGCAGAAGATACGCAACTGGATTCAGAGGTCACAGAGAGTTTAATCAAATGGTTTGAGAAAAACAAAAAGAATTCAACACATGCAGCACTTGGTCCGTGCTATGAGTTGAGATGCTCACCAAAAAGAATTTGCATGAATTGTGATGCTTATCAGTCAAAAGATAAGAAGTGCTGGGAATTCACCAACAACAATTGCGTACAACATGGTAACACCTGTGATAAATGCTTCGTTTACGGAGAATATAAATATAGAATCAGCGCGAAAAATGGATAGATTGCAGAGATTAAAAAAGATAAATAATTATGGACTTTATTATGCCAGAGACTATTTAAATGAACTTTCAGAATTTGATCTTGTAATTGTCGAGCCTTTGGCGCATAACAGCAAAAGCATTGAATTTCTAAATAAAAAAAACACACTTGTTATCGGGTATGTAAGCATACTGGAAATAGATGCTTCTTCTGAAACGCTGTCACTTCTTAAAGAAGAAGATTATCTTACCATCAATTCCGCAAGGCAGATGAACACCGCATATAACAATTACATAATGGATTTGAGGTCTGAAAGATGGAAACTTCTACTCGTAAATAAGATTGGAAATTTGATTACCAATGAACACTATGACGGAATATTTCTTGATACAATTGCAGATATTGAGCATTTTGATTTTGAGAGTGATTTAAGAAAAGTGCTTATAGCTGAATATGTGAAACTGTTAAGGGAGTTGCGGAAATATTTTCCGAAACATATATTTATACAGAATAACGGAGCGGGTCAAATAATTAATTCGAGCGCAAAATTAATAAATGGATTAATGCTTGAAAACCAGGACATAAGCCAAAAGAACACTGAATTAAATTTGAAATTTGCCGCATTAAAAGAAGAAAGCGGAATTGAAATTTTTATTTTATCCGAGGAAGGGAAAAAAGGCAAAGGAAATAATTTCAACAGACTTGTTGAGACATCAAAGGAAAATGATTTTCTTCTTTATGTTGCGCCACACAATTACGTCGGAAAAGTAAATTCCCCAATAAACACCCGCTAATTGCATTTTTATATATTCTGTGATAAAATAATCTCTAAGTTAATAAGTAATATGAGACGAGACGAGTTTAGAGAAGATTAGAAGGTATGAGAAGAGACGAGATGAGCGTTTGTTGTTTTATGCGCCGGGTTAAGTTTCTTACCCGGTTTTTATTGTCATTTCTTATGTCTTCTTCCACAAAAAATGGAAGGAGTGCATCAAATTGATTTATCCTGATTTCAATCAAGTAAAAGAATTGTCCAAAGACCATAACATTATACCGGTCCTGATGGAGTTATATGCCGATATGGAGACGCCCATAAGTTTGTTTAAAAGATTTGAGGACAGTAAATACTGCTTTTTGTTAGAGAGTGTTGAAGGCGGTGAAAAGTGGGCAAGGTATTCATTTATCGGGAGGAATCCATTTATTATTGTCAAGAGCAAAAAAAATATTACGACCATTGAAGACAAGCAAGGAAATATTACTGTTAAAGAGGGCAATCCCATTAAAGTCATAAAGGATCTAATGGGAGAATACAATGGGGCAAACATACCTGAAATGCCGAGGTTTAATGGTGGCGCAGTTGGTTTTTTTGGTTATGACTTAATCAGGTATTATGAAAACCTGCCGGACACACCAAAGGACGACCTTGATTTGCCGGAATGTCACTTTATGTTTAACGATGAGGTAATAGTTTTCGACCACTTAAAACAAAAAATTCAAATCGTTGTTAATATTCACGTTGAATCAAATATTGAAAGAAGCTACAACAGTGCAATAGAAAGAATTAAGGATATTTATAGAGAGATAACTTCAACGAGATGGAAAATTGAAAATGAAATAAAACAAATAAATAGAACGGGCTTTAACTTTACAAGCAATGTTACTGAAGAAAAATATTGCGAAAATGTTAAGAAAGCCAAGGAATATATTAAAAACGGAGATATTTTTCAGGTTGTTCTTTCCCAGAGGTTTTGTGTCAAGACTTCCCAGAAACCTCTAAATGTATATCGTGTATTGAGGGCAATCAATCCTTCACCGTATATGTATTATTTAAAGTTTGACGATTACAGCATTGTGGGTTCATCGCCCGAGATGCTCGTGAGAGTTGAAGATGGAATAGTTGAAACTTGCCCGATAGCAGGGACAAGGAAAAGGGGAGAGACAACCGATGAAGACAAGAGACTCGAAAATGAATTGATAAATGACTGTAAGGAAGTTGCCGAACATACAATGTTAGTCGATCTTGCAAGAAATGATGTCGGAAAGGTTTCAAAATACGGAAGCGTAGAAGTTATGGATATCAAACACATTGAAAAATATTCTCATGTTATGCATATGGTAACAAATATAAGAGGCAAATTAAGAGAAAATGTAACATCTTTCGATGCTTTGATGTCAGTGCTCCCTGCAGGTACGCTTTCAGGGGCTCCAAAGGTAAGGGCAATGGAAATCATTGATGAGCTTGAATCGGTCAAAAGAGGCATTTACGGCGGAGCAATAGGCTATTTAAGCTTTAACGGCAATTTGGACAGTTGTATAACAATAAGGACATTGATATTCAGAGACGGAAATGCTTATGTACAGGCAGGCGCAGGAATTGTATCGGATTCTGTTCCGATGAATGAATACAGGGAAACGCTCAGCAAAGCAAATGCACTATTGATGGCATTAGAGGAGGTAGGTGATCTTAAATGATATTGATACTGGATAATTATGATTCTTTTACATACAATCTCTATCAATATATTGGTGAAGTTGACCCGGATATTGAGGTTTTCAGAAATGACAGGATTACGGTTGAGGAGATACAAAAAAAGAAGCCGTCACATATTGTAATATCTCCGGGCCCCGGATTTCCTAAAACAGCGGGTATTTCAATAGAATTAATAAAGGAACTTGGGACTTCAATACCGATATTGGGAGTGTGTCTCGGACATCAGGCAATCGCTGAAGCATTCGGTGCCAAGGTTGTGCACGCTGAAGAATTGATGCACGGAAAATCTTCGGAAGTTTCAATCAACGCAAAATGCGAATTGTTTTCCGGTTTGAAAAATAAAATAACTGTGGGACGATATCACTCGTTAATCGTCGAAAACGATGATATACCTGAAAGCCTTGAGGTGACAGCAACAGGAGATAAGTCTGAAATTATGGGACTTAGGCATATTAAATATCCGATTTTTGGAATACAGTTTCATCCGGAATCTATATTAACTCCTGATGGAAAGAAAATACTTTCAAATTTTCTGAAAGTCAAAATATAGATTTGTTTGTGAAGGAGGACAGGATTATGATTAAGAGTGCGATTCAAAAGCTTATTGAAGGAAAAGACCTTTCGGAAAAAGAAATAATGGATTCAATGGAATATATAATGGTGGGTGATGCCACCGATGCCCAGATTGCAAGTTTTATTACAGCACTGAGAATCAAGGGAGAAACAATTGAGGAGATAACAGGTTGTGCGAAAGTCATCAGAGAAAAAGCTGACCATGTTGCACCCAAAGTGGAATTCTATATTGATACATGCGGAACGGGCGGTGATTGCGCAAATACATTTAACATATCAACAGTGGTTGCAATTGTAGCGGCAGCAGGTGGAGTCTCGGTTGCCAAACATGGAAACAGGTCTGTTTCGAGCAGGAGCGGAAGTGCTGATGTCCTTGAGTCCCTCGGAGTTGATATATCAATTTCACATGAAAAGGTTAAGGACTGTATTGAAAAGATAGGAATCGGATTTATGTTTGCACCGCTGTTTAACAAATCGATGAAATATGCTTCTAAACCCAGGAAGGAAATAGGAATAAGAACGATATTTAATATTCTGGGACCGCTGACAAATCCTGCGAATGCAAGAGGTCAGGTTCTTGGAGTATATGATGAAAAGCTTACGGAACCTATGGCCAATGTTCTTTTAAATCTTGATGTTGAAAGAGCGCTTGTTATTCACGGTATGGATGGATTGGACGAAATAACTATAACACGAGAAACAAAAATATCTGAACTAAAAAACGGAAAAATAACTAATTATGAAATAGAACCTGAGCAGTTCGGAATAGAAAGAGCTGAGAGGAATGAACTTGTTGGCGGAGATGCAGATGAAAATGCCAAAATTATTAACGCAATTCTGGCCGGAGAAAAAGGCGCAAAACGGGACATAGTAATCCTGAATACAGCCGCGGCCTTATATGTTGGAAAGGTTGCAGACAGCCTGGCTGAAGGACTTGACAAAGCCCGTGCCATAATTGATTCCGGGTTGGCACAGAAAAAACTCGAGGAGCTAAAGGAATTCGCAAAAGCGGGTTAATAAATAAACGACAAAATTGATAGGTGATATTATGATATTGGATGAAATTGTTGAGAAAAAACATTTAGAACTGATAGAAGAGACGAAACAGATTTCAATCGAGGGATTCAAGCGAAAGCTTTCAGGAGAGGGTTCAAATCCTGTGCAGAGCTTCTACGAGGCGATTAAGAGAGACAATGAAATTTCAATTATTGCCGAGGTTAAAAAAGCATCGCCATCAAAAGGAATAATAAAGGATGATTTTGATGCGCTTGCAATTGCCAGAGACTATTATAAATCAGACGTTCAGGCACTATCGGTACTGACCGAGAAAAATTACTTCCTCGGCTCGAATGAAAACCTGATAACAATCAGACAGGCAATTCCTTTACCCATCTTAAGAAAAGATTTCATAATTGATATGTGGCAGATATATCAATCGCGATATCTGGGAGCAGATGCAATTTTACTGATTACTTCAATCCTAACTGATACAGAATTGAGTATATTCCAAATAGTTGCCTCAATTCTCGGCATGCAATGCTTAGTTGAGGTTCATAACAGAGAGGAAATTGAAAGAGCACTGGAGTCAGGGGCAAAAATTATTGGGATCAATAACAGAGATCTTAATACTTTTAATGTGGACTTAAAAACTACAGAAAAACTTATAAATTATATTCCTCATGATAGAGCAGTCGTAAGCGAAAGCGGGATTTCGACATCTGTCGATATAAGAGAACTAAAGAGACTTGGAGTGGATGCTGTTTTAATCGGTGAAGCCTTTATGCGTTCAAGGTCTATATTGAAAAAAGTTGCGGAATTCAAAGCATGACAACAATTGCGTAATCAATTATAAAAAACATTTAAAATAAAACGTACTTATACAATGAGGAGAACGGAAATTGAAAGCAGACGGATTGAACACAAAAATAAAAATATGCGGAATAAAAAGAGAAGAGGATATAAGGTATCTAAATACTTACTTGCCTGACTTTGCGGGATTTGTATTCGCCGAGAGCAAAAGACAGGTTTCGCCTGAGCATGCTGCAAATTTAATAAAGGGATTAAGCATGAAAATAAACAGAGTAGGTGTTTTTGTAAATGAGGATATTGAAAAAATACTGAAAATTGCTGATGTTTGCGGTCTCAATACAATTCAGCTTCATGGCGACGAAACACCGGAATATGTTTCTGATTTAAAGAATAAAATCAGAAAAACACACAATAACTCAAATATTTTAATTTGGAAAACAATTAAATTCAAGGAAGGCAAACTGCCCGGCAACATTGAAAAACTCGATGTTGATGCGATTTTATTGGATACTTATGTCGATGGCAAATACGGAGGAAGCGGCATAGCATTTGACTGGAGTATAATAAAAAAGGCGGCAATCAAGTCAAATATTATTCTTGCGGGTGGATTAAATGTACATAATGTTGCGGAAGCGATGGAATCCGTTAAGCCATTTGCAGTCGATGTAAGCAGCGGAACAGAAACTGAAGGAATAAAGGATGAAATTAAAATACTAAACTTTATAAAAACAGTAATACAAAAGGATTTGGGGGTTATTGAAATGGATATTCAAAAAAAAGGACGATTTGGTGAATTCGGCGGACAGTACGCACCCGAAACACTCATGAATGCTTTGATAGAACTTGAAAGAGAATACGAGAGATACAAAAAGGATCCTGCGTTTATAAAGGAACTCGATTTTTATCTTAAAGAATATGCAGGAAGACCTTCATTGCTATATTATGCAGAACGGATGACAAAAGATTTAGACGGAGCAAAGGTTTATTTAAAGAGGGAAGACCTCAATCATACGGGATCACATAAAATAAATAATGTATTGGGACAGGTTTTGCTTGCAAAAAAAATGGGAAAAAAGAGAATTATAGCGGAAACCGGTGCAGGTCAGCATGGCGTAGCTGCAGCAACAGCAGCCACTTTGTTCGACATGGAATGCGATGTGTTCATGGGGAAAGAGGATATGGACAGACAGGCACTGAATGTATTCAGGATGGAGCTTCTCAATGCCAAAGTCAGACCGGTAACATCGGGGACAGGAACTCTAAAGGATGCCTGTAATGAAGCGATGAGAGAATGGGTTTCCCGTGTATCCGACACATTTTATGTACTGGGTTCGGTGATGGGGCCGCACCCTTACCCAACAATAGTCCGCGATTTCCAAAGTGTAATCGGAAATGAAGTAAAAAAACAGATTATCGAAAAGGAAGAAGTCAAACCCGATATACTTATTGCGTGTGTTGGCGGAGGGAGTAATTCGATAGGTCTTTTTTATCCTTTTATTGAGGATGAAAATGTCAAATTGATTGGCGTTGAGGCTGCCGGAGACGGAATTGACACAAACAGGCACGCAGCTACAATAACAAAAGGAAAGGTAGGAGTTTTGCATGGCATGAAATCGTATTTCCTGCAGGATTCCGATGGTCAGATTATGCCGGTTTATTCAATATCCGCCGGTCTTGATTATCCGGGGATAGGTCCTGAACATGCAAACCTTTATAAAACAGGTAGGGCAGAGTATGTTGCGATTACCGACAGAGAAGCGGTCGAAGCGTTTCAGTATCTTGCGCGAATCGAAGGAATTATTCCGGCAATTGAGAGCGCGCACGCTGTTGCTTACGCAATGAAACTCGTTCCGAAACTTCCGAAGGATAAAATTGTTGTAATTAATCTTTCGGGAAGAGGAGACAAGGATGTTTCCTCAATTGCAAAATATCTTGGAAAAGAAGTCGGAGAATTATAAACTAACATTTATATCGGAGGTTGATATGAACAGAATTGAAAGCAAATTCGAAGAATTGAAGCAAAAAAATAAGAAAGCATTAATTACTTTCATTACAGCAGGAGATCCAAATCTTAAGACAACAGAGTCGATTGTTATGGAAATGGAAAATGCAGGTGCTGATATTATTGAGCTTGGAATTCCATATTCAGATCCAATCGCAGAAGGATCTGTAATTCAAGCAGCAAATCAGAGGGCGCTTATGAACGGTATTAAAATCTATGACATTATGGAGATGGTTTTTAAGCTTCGGGAAACTGTAAAAATACCGCTTGTCTATCTGCTCTATTTTAACTGCATTTTGCAATACGGCGTCGACGAATTTTTTAAAGACTGTCGTAATTCGGGAATCGACGGTGTTATAATACCGGACCTGCCATATGAGGAACAATGGGAGGTGCGTGATTTGGCGGAGGCTAATAATATTGATGTAATTTCACTTATATCGCCGACATCAAATGACAGGATTGAAAAGATAGTAAGAAATGCCAAAGGATTTTTGTATTGCGTATCATCGCTTGGTGTTACAGGTGTTCGAAATGAATTCAGCACTGACTTTGAAAGCTTCTTTTCTGAAATCAACAGATATTCATCAGTCCCAAAGGCTTTGGGTTTCGGGATTTCAACCGAAAAAGATGTGCGGAATCTTAAAAAATATTGTGAAGGACTGATTGTTGGAAGTGCCATTGTAAAGCAGGTTGAAAAAAGTTTGAACAGCAAAGAAGCAGTAGAAAATGTCTCCGTTTATGTAAAAATGTTAAGGAATGCAATTGATGAAGAATGCTGATATAATAGTGGATATGTTCATTGTCCTCAAATCCGAAAAGGAGATTATTTAAAATACGGACAGTTTCGCGGATCGATATTTAAAATGAAAAAGCGGAGAATTTTTAATGCAAATAAATGTTGTTAACTTAAATAAAATAGATTACGGGGCTGCGCTTGAGATTCAGTTGAAGCTCCTTGAGGCAAGGCAAAAGGGTACCGTTGATGACACATTGCTCATGCTTGAACATCCCCCAACACTAACTTTGGGAATGCGCGGAAGAAAATCGAATATTCTTGTTCCGGAGGCTTATTTAAAAGAAAGCAATATCGATATTTATGACGTAAACCGAGGCGGCGATGTAACGTATCACGGCGATGGACAGGTGGTTGGTTATCCCATTTTTGACCTGACAAATTACAACAGAGACATAAAGAAATTTATCTGGAATATCGAAGAAGTATTTATCAGATTGATTGATAAGGAATATAATATAACCGCAAAACGCGAGGACATGAAATATACCGGAGTTTGGATCGGCGACAACAAAATAACCGCTATAGGAATGGCGGTAAAGCATTGGGTTACAATGCATGGTTTTGCTTTCAATGTGAACACAAACCTTGAGCACTTCAAGCTTATAAACCCATGCGGATTAACAGAAAAAGGAGTTACGTCACTGCAGCAACTCACGGGTGTCCGGCAGGACTTCGCAAAGTTGAATCAAATGGTTATAGAGTCTTTTTGTGAAGTGTTTGAAGTTACGAGCAGGACAGTAGATTTAAAGGAATTAGGTATTTAAAAATGATTACTCCAAAACCGGAATGGCTGAAAATAAAAGCGCAGAGCAACATTAATTTGAATGAGGTTGAGGAATTGATAAAAGGGCTCTCGTTAAACACGGTATGTGACGAAGCAGCATGTCCAAACCGGATTGAATGCTACGGCAGGAGAACGGCCACATTTATGATTTTAGGAAGAAACTGCACAAGAAACTGTCAATTTTGCAATGTTGAGAAAAACCATCCTCAACCGGTGGATGAAAATGAGCCGAAAAATATTGCACAAGCGGTAAAAATTCTCAATCTAAAGCATGTTGTTATAACATCGGTTACAAGAGATGACCTTAAAGACGGCGGTGCATCTCATTTTGCAAGGGTTGTCGATGAAATCAGGAAAACAAATAAAGAGATTGCTATTGAAGTTTTGATACCTGATTTTAGAGGTGATATTAATGCACTGAAAATCGTTGTTAATTCCAAACCAAATATTATTGGTCATAATATCGAAACAGTACCGCGCCTTTTTAAACCTATCCGTTCAAAGGCAGACTATAACCTATCTCTTGAATTATTAAAAAATTCAAAACAAATTGATGAGACTATTTTCACAAAATCATCTATTATGCTTGGTTTGGGCGAAACTAAGGATGAGGTTTTAAAGGTCTTTAAAGATTTAAGAAATGCAGATTGTGATTTTCTGTGTGTCGGACAGTATCTGGCACCTTCAAAGAAACATTATCCTGTGCAGGAGTATATTCATCCGGACATTTTTGATTATTATAAAAAAATGGCTTTTGAAATGGGTTTTAAGAATGTGTCATCGGGACCTTTGGTAAGAAGTTCCTATCAGGCGGATAAAGCGCTCGAAAATATTTAATCTCGTACATGACCGTTGCGCAGACAATCAACATGAATGGGGAGAATCGAATGGTCATAAAGTCATTTGAATCAGAACTTGCAGCATTTGAAATCTATAAAATTTTCGAGGAAGATAAATATAGCTTTATATTGGACAGCAGTATGAGGGATGAGAACCTCGGCAGATATTCCTTTATAGGATCAGAACCTTTTCTTGTTTTTAAAAGCAAGGGACGAAAAATAGAATTGACTGAGCAAAATAAAACCATTTGTTTTGAAGGCAATCCCTTTACTGAAATTTCGAATATAATGGCACGATATAATGTTAAAAAAGATGCTGAAATACCTTTTACCGGAGGTGCTGTCGGCTATCTTTCCTACGATTTATGCCAATGCATAGAAGAATTGCCTGATGTTGCGATTGACGATATAAACGCGCCGGATTCAATTCTTGGACTCTATGACGGGATAATTGCAGTAGACAATCTTGAGAACAAGTTTTATGCAATAGCACAGGGTATTTTTGAAGATGAAAAGATTATTGCGGAAAAGTTAATTAATAAAATTAGAAACAGTACAAAGACAGAAAGCCAAAACGGAAAAAATTCAAATAACAGCACGGCAAAAATTTGTCTTGGAAACAGAAGAGTCGGAACTTCTAAAGCTGATTATTCGATTCGGGCAAGTATAACAAAATCAGCGTATATTGAAACAATTAAAAAGATTAAGTCGTATATTAGATCGGGCGATATATACCAGGTGAATTATACATACCGATATAATTGCCGAATATCCAAAAAGCCTCTTGAAATCTATGAAACCCTTAGGCTCATAAACCCGGCGCCTTTTGCGGCATATTTGAATTTCGGCGGATTGAATATTCTCAGCAGTTCGCCGGAAAGGTTCATGAAAATTCAGGAGAAACAAATGGAGACGCGCCCGATCAAAGGCACATGTCCAAGAGGTAAAAACGATGCGGATGACATAAAAAACAGGGAAGGACTTCTGAAAAGCGAAAAGGATAAAGCTGAATTGCTTATGATAGTTGACCTGGAAAGAAATGATTTGGGCAAGGTAGCAGAAATGGGAAGTATAGTTGTTAAAGAGTCATTTCATGCGGAAAAATATGCAACAGTCTATCATCTGGTTTCTTCTGTGACAGGCACAGTTGATTGTAAATATTCAGCTATTGACTGTATTAAAGCTGCATTTCCGGGTGGTTCGATTACAGGTGTTCCGAAAATAAGAGCAATGGAAATCATCGATGAAATTGAGTCGACAAAGCGCAGTGTATACACGGGCTGCATAGGATATATAGGTTTTGAAGGAAATTTGGACCTTAATATCGCAATAAGGACAATTTTAATTAAAGGGGATATTGCGTATTTTCAGGTTGGAGGAGGCATTGTCTGGGATTCGGATGCAGAAGCGGAATATCAGGAAACGCTCGATAAAGCGAAAGCCCTAATTGAGGCGCTTCAGACATAAAGCGTCATTTGAGATTTTTGAAATTTAGTAATTGCGTATCAAGAGACTTGAAGTTATGGATTAAGCAAGTTAACAATTTCGCTTGAAAAAAGAAAGGATATTCAAATTATGAGTATAATTTTTAACAGTGAGTTGAAAAATGAAGATTTTATTACAATATCATCAGAATGCGAGGGACTTAACTTTGGTTTTGGAATATTTGAATCGATAAAAATTCATAAAGGAAGTCTGCTCTTTTTTAACGAGCATATTCAGAGGCTGCGGTCATCATGCGGACAAGTCGGTATGGCTTGGAACCGAAACTCTGAAAATATCAGGAAAAGCGCCGAATTGATTATTGAAGCAGATGGTTTGAAGGAAGGCAAACTGAAAATCATTTATTTTAAGAATAAAACTCAGAATGACCTTTTGATTACAGCAAGTGATAAAGTTTACCCGGAAAACAAATATAAGAAAGGGATTTCAGTCATGCTTTCGTCAATGAAAAAAAATCCGGATTCAATTTTATGCAGGATAAAATCCCTGAACCATCTGGAAAATTCACTTGCAAAGGAAGATGCCAATAATAAGGGCTTTGATGAAGCATTATTTTTAAATACCGATAATTATTTGTGTGAGGGGTCGGCATCAAATGTATTCTGGATAAAGGACAGGTGTATATATACACCCTCCGGTAAATGCGGTCTGTTACCCGGAATTATAAGGAAACTTGTGCCGGAAATAGCAAAAGAAGTCGGGATTCCATTCATTGAAGGGGAGTACGAAATGTCAGATATTTTATCCGCCGAAGAGGTATTCATGACGAATTCAATTATGGGAATTATGCCTGTGGGGAATATTCAAAGTACAAAGTATCACGTTGACACAGAATGTATTACACATAAATTATTGCGGACGTATAACGAGATTGTCAATAATATTATTGAAAGTTGAAACATTTTATTATAAAGTGATAATAATATAAAAATATGATGATGATAAACTCAAAGTATTCGAGGGTTTTATTATGAGCAGTGAAAAGCAAAAAGCAACAATTGGTTCAATAATAGCTGCATTTTTTATTGCGGGAGTGAAAATAATTGCCAGCATATTTACAGGAAGTTTGGGTATGCTTTCAGAAGCGGCTGAATCTACGCTTGATCTTGGAGTTTCGTTTGTGACTTTTTTTGCTGTCAGATTTTCTGACAAGCCGGCAGATGAAGACCATAATTACGGGCATGGAAAGATTGAGAGTTTCTCGGCTCTTATTACGACAGTGTTTTTGCTGGTAACTTGCGGCTGGATTATAACCCAGGCAATAAATAAAATAATTTCAGGAAAATTTACGATTGAAATCGCAGGTGCAGGATGGGGTATAGCTGTTTTAATTCTTACAATCGTTGTTAATATTTCGAGAGCAAAAAGGTTAAACAAAGTTGCAAAAAAATTTGGCAGCCAGGCATTGGAAGCCGATGCGCTGCATTTCACAAAGGATGCATGGAGCACTGTTGTAGTTATTGTTGGATTGATATTTGCCGGAATCGGAGATGCAGCAAATATAACGATATTGAAATATGCCGATCCGGTGGCAGCTTTAGGAGTTTCTGTTCTTGTTATTTTTGTAAGTATAAAACTAGGAAAGAGGACGATTGATGTTCTCCTTGACAAGGCGCCAAGAGGCATGGTTGAGGAAATCTCACATGAAGTGAACACTATCGACGGAGTGCTTGACGTTTCAAATATCCGAATAAGGCCTTCCGGAGCGAGCTTTTTTATTGATTTGAGCGTGGGATTAAACAGAGAGGAAAGCCATAGGGTTGTTCACTCAATTGTCGATGAAATCAGAGAAAATATTCAAAAGAAAATTCCAAACAGCGATATTGTAATAAGCACATATCCTATTGATGTGACCGGAATGGAGAAAGATGAGGTATATCTTCTTGTAAAGAGAGTTATTGACAAATATCCTACATTCACCAACATTCACAACATCAATATATATGAGGTTTCCGGCAAAAAATATATTTCAATTCATATTGAGCTTCGTGAATCGATGAATCTCAAACAGTCACATGATTTATCGCATGAAATAAGTGAAAAAATTCAGGAAGAGATGAAGAATGTTGAGGATGTTAATGTCAAATTCGAACGCGTTCTTGAAAAATATATCACAGCAGAGGATATCACAGATAAAAGTGAATCAACAATAGAATTTATAAAACAAATGGTTAACAAAGTACCAAACAAATTAAACTGCCATGATATCAAGATCTACAGAGAAGGAGAGGGTAAAACCATCTTCCTTCACTGTGAACTTAACGGTGACTATTCAATTGAAAAAACCGAAATAATATCGAAGAATATTTCCAACAAAATAAGACACAATATCGATGGCGTTGACAGCGTTCATATACATGTTGAGCCGATTGAAACTGAGTAAATTTTATATCTCAAAGCTTTAATATTCCTATTTATGCATTAAAATTGCCATGATTGCTTTTTGTACATGCAATCTATTTTCGGCCTCGTCAAACACAACCGAGTGAGGGCCGTCTATTACTTCATCCGTAACCTCATAACCTCTGTAAGCAGGAAGGCAATGAAGGAAAATCGCATCACTGCTTGCTTTACCAAACATTTGACCGTCAACCTGGTATGGCATGAATGTGTTTATTCTGCTAACTTTTTCCGTTTCCTGACCCATGCTAACCCATGTATCGGTATAAACAACATCGGCATCGTTTATTGCTTCAGCAGGGTCGTTTGTTAAAATAATCTTTGATCCTGTTAAATTTGCAGTTTGGAGCGATTCATTAATTATTTTTTCATCGCACCCAAATCCCTCCGGAGTTGCGACGGAAATATCCATTCCAACCTTGGAACAGCCATGCAGCAATGAATTGGCGACATTATTTCCGTCCCCCAGATATGCCATTTTTAAGCCTTCAAGAGTTCTCTTGTGTTCATAAACCGTAAATAGGTCTGCTAAAACCTGACAGGGATGCATCAGGTCTGTCAAACCGTTTATTACAGGGATACTTCCGAATTCCGCAAGTCCCTCGACATCACTTTGAGCAAATGTTCTAATCATAATCCCGTCCAAATATCTTGAAAGAACTTTAGCTGTGTCGGAAATTATTTCGCCGCGACCCAATTGAATATCGTTTGAATTTAAAAACAGGGCATGGCCGCCAAGCTGGTACATCCCGACTTCAAATGAAACTCTTGTTCTTGTTGATGACTTTGCAAAAATCATTCCAAGAGTTTTGCCTTTCAAAAGTTGGTGTTTGTAACCTTCCTTGTTTTGCTTTTTTAGTTTTTCGGTTAAATTAAAAATATTTTTGAAATCCTCTGAGTTCAAATTGTTTAAACTAATTAAATTTTTCATACCTCTTCCTCCTTTATATATCTGGAATATTCATCAAGCGAATATATTTCGGTGTTGTCTTTATGTATAATTTGATCCATTACTTCAAGCATTGCATTCGTTGTGTCGAGAGATGTGAGACATGGAATGCTGTATTCCATAGCAGTCCGCCTCAGATGAAAGCCCGATCTTGACGATATTTTGCCCTTTGTAGGTGTATTGATAACAAGCTGTATCTTATCCTTTTTTACTGCCTCAATGATTTCATTATCCTGCACAAGATCAACTTCAACTCCGACTCCGCTTAGATATGAATAAGTGTCCTCAGTCGCAAACAGCCTGAATCCAAGTGATGCCAGCTTACGTGAAACCTCAATGCATTCCTTTTTATTTCTGTCCGCAACTGACAGTAAAACACTGCCACCCGATGGAATTTTTACGCCTGAACCGATAAAAGCTTTGTAAAGAGCACTGTTGTAATCTTTATCGACACCCATTACTTCTCCCGTTGATTTCATCTCAGGGCCTAAAAATGTATCGACTGTTGTCAGCTTGGAAAATGAGAATACAGGCGCTTTCACCGCAAAGAACTTGGATTCCGCAGCAATCCCGGTTGAGTAACCAAGGTCTTTTAGTTTTTCTCCCATAATAAGTTTTGTCGCAACATCAACCATTGGAATACCTGTGATTTTGCTCATTATGGGCA
>JBAZRJ010000019.1:15450-33232 GCA_041662985.1 Clostridia bacterium | reverse complement strand
TTCTCTGAGCTCGGCCTCAAGTTTTGCGATTTGAAGTTTTAAATCGGTGTTGTTCATGCTGAATGTTGAATTTTCCCCGGTAAGCCTTCTGTTTTCGGCCTTTTGTCTTTCGACCTCATCGCTTGCCAGTTTTAATTCTTCATCAATATGTGTTTCATTGTCAGATGCTTTAAAATAATCGTCCGCAACATTGACGGCTGTCAGAACCGCAACCATAGCTGTGCTTAGTCTGTTATTCGTTTTTATTATCTCATTCATTTTCTTGTCAATGTATATCGCAACTTTATGAATATACTCGTCCGATTCAATTCCAACCAAAGTATATTCCTTGCCCGCCATTCTTACCAGCACCTTATGTCTTTCAGCCACTCATATCATCTCCTCAAACAAATAATACCGTCAACCAAAAACTGTTATGTTTTCATTTTGCAAAAAATTATAACTATTGCTATATTATACTATATTTCGCTGGAAATATCATTCAACCAAATAATCAGAAATTATTCTTCAGGCTGGTTTTTCAGTGATTCTTCGACTTCTTTCTCAATTTCTCTTTCTAGATCCTCTTCATTTGAATTCAACATTTGTTTTGCTTCTTCCAGTCTGTCTTCGGGAACAAGCACGTCAATTCCGCTGATAGGCATTCCAAAAAGAACTTCCGCAAAACTGTCAACTCCGTATACCTTTTTAACAACAGGTATTTTTGCCATTTCAAGAATTCCCGAAACCATTTCAAATTCGATATTGTTTGGAACAGTCGTAACAATAATCCATTTGATGGTTGACTCAGCGTTTTTATCCTCATTCATAGGTATTCTTTCCTCCCGATTAATAGAACATCCGTTATTTAATGTTACTATTCCCATAATACCATATAATATAACTCCGGACAAAGAAATAAACAGCCAATTTTCTTAACGGTTTATGTGATTTATTCAAATGTTTTTTATTCAGTTTGATTCAGGTATGTTTTATTCTGCATGTTTTGGCAGAATCACAATAAATTCAGTGCCTTTAGCGGGTTCGCTGTTGACGTCAATGCTGCCCTTATGCGCATCAATAATTGCCTTCACAATTGAAAGACCTATTCCCGATCCGCCCGTCATACGGTTTCTCGATTTGTCAGCCCTGAAGAATCTTTCGAAGACATGAGGCAGATCTTCTGATGAGATTCCTATCCCGTTGTCTTTTACGCTAAATGCAATCTTATCAGTAGTTTCCTTTAATTCAATATCTATGGATCCGCCCTTTTCCGTGTATTTCAATGCGTTCGACAATAGATTTACAAGCACCTGGCTTATTTTATCCTTATCGGCGTTTATTTTATGTTTCCTGTCGGTAAAGTTAATATTTATTCCCTTATTGGCAAAGTCCGCTTCAAAATTGCCCGTAATATTTTGTATAAGCGCAGACAGATCGAAATCAGTTTTATGAAGATTTAAGTTCTCGCTTTCGTATCTGGCAAGCTTTTCGATATCCTTGACCAGCTTATTGATTCGTATGACTTCCTCATGACAGCTCTTAAGCCTTTGTTTGTCAGGCTTCCAAATACCGTCAATCATTGCCTCAATATGACTTTGCAACGTGGCGAGCGGTGTGTTCAGTTCATGTGCAACATCTGCAGATAAATGTTTCCTCAGAGTTTCCTGCCCTTCAAGCGTTTCCGCAAGTCCATTGATAGTTGTCGTCAGTTCTCCGATTTCTTTTGTATTTGATATTTCCGGAATCCTGCCGCTAAAATCACCCTTTGCTATTTGGTTTGCCGATTTGATTACTCTTGAAATAGGATTGCTCAAGCGTCTCGCCATATAGGCTCCGAGAAGTAATGCAAACAAAAGAGCACCCGCTCCGACAACTAATAAAATACTATTTAATGTGCTAATGAAATCAAGATCATCATCAGTAAAATAAAACGGTCCGTAATATCCTAATTTGACATTGCCAATTTCCCTTGCGTTATACGTTAAAGGATATTCTTTTTCAACATATCCACCCTTGAAATCATTATACCTGCTGGCCATATTCTCTTCCATATGCGAAAGCATTTTGCTGCATAATCCTTTATTGTGAAGCCTTGCATCCCAGATTGTTTTACCTGTGCTGTCCTTGAGTTTTATAATGATACCATCCTCAAGCGCCGATTCGCCAATATTTTCCAGGTTAACTCCATTCCAGCCCTTTCCATTGTCGTTATATTGCTGATTTATACGTGTAACCGTGCTTTTATTCTTTTGCTCCTGCTGACTTAAAACATAGCTTTGAAATTGCTTGTCCAGGAAAAAATTCGAAAGGAAACTAATCGCAGCAACTAGCAGAAGCGCAACAAGTACATAAGATAAAGATAATTTTGTCCTCAGACTTAATTTCAATTTATTCACCGCCAAATCTATACCCAATTCCGTGTAATGTTAGTATGTATCTCGGTTTCTTTGGGTCCGTTTCAATCTTCTGTCGAATATTCTTAATATGTGTGTCAATTGTTCTGTCAAAACCTTCGAAATCCTCGCCTATAACGATTGAAATCAACTCTTCGCGCGTAAAGGCTTTATTCGGGTATTTTGCCATTGCCAGTAATATCTTATATTCATTTGGAGTTAGGTTTACATCCACTCCGATTTTTTTTACAGCATGGTTCTTATAATCTATAACTAAATCCGCATCATAATATGACAAAATATCCCCAAGAGGCTCTCCTCCGTCTTTTGTTCTGCGCAACATCGCATTTATCCTTGCAACAAGCTGTCTCGGGCTGAATGGTTTTGTCATGTAATCATCTGCGCCGATGTCCAGACCTCTTAAAATATCCTCTTCTTCAATTTTTGCTGTCAGCATTATAATCGGAACCCTTGACCTTTTGCGCAGCGTTCTGCAAACCTCTTCTCCTGTCATATCGGGAAGCATAAGGTCCAACACAACCAGTGACGGGCTGACCTTCTCGAAAATCTCAAGGGCCTGTTTCCCGTTATATGCCTCATAAATATTATATCCGCTGTTTTCAAGATACGATTTCACTACCTCGACAATTTTGGGTTCATCATCAACAATTAATATGGTTTTCGGATTATTTGCCATCTAAACCTCCGCTTTATTCGGGTTAAAACGCTTCAAACTCAGCGAATTTGTTACAACCGACACTGAACTGAAAGCCATTGCTCCGGCCGCAATAATCGGATTCAATAATCCGAAAGCTGCAAAAGGTATTCCTATTATGTTATAGAAAAATGACCAGAACAAATTCTGTTTAATCTTATTCATTGTCTTTCTTGATAACCTTATAGCGGCGGGAATAGTCCTTAAATCGCCTCTCATAAGTGTTATGTCGGCGGCTTCTATCGCTATGTCGGTTCCGGTACCAATGGCCATTCCGATATCTGCCGTAACAAGCGCAGGTGCGTCATTTATACCGTCCCCAACCATTGCGACAACCTTACCGGCTATCTTTAGTTTTTCTACCTCATGTGCTTTGTTTTCAGGAAGAACTTCTGCTAATATATTTTTAATCCCGACCTGCTTCGCAATAGCATTCGCAGTTCTTAAGTTGTCGCCCGTAATCATATATACTTCGATTCCTATCCTACGAAGTTCTTCAATAGCTTCTTTAGAGCTTTCCTTAACCGTATCGGCAACCGCAATTATTGCCTCTATTTTATTGTTGACTGCCATCAACATCGCAGTTTTGCCTTTATCCTCAAGGTCTTCTATCTCGGTTTCGATATTGCTAATTTCAATATTATTTTCAGTCATAAGATTTCTGGTCCCAATTAAAATATTCTTTTTTTCAATAACAGCCATAATGCCTCTTCCGGGTACAGCTTCAAACTTTTCCGGATCGGAGATGTTTTCGAATTCTTTTTTTCCGTTTTCATATATTGCAACACCCAATGGATGTTCTGAATTCTTCTCAGCCACTGCGGCAATTTTCAATATTTCCTTTTCGTCAAGACTTCCCAAAAGCTTTATATCCGTTACATCAGGCTGGCCTTTTGTTATTGTGCCCGTTTTGTCAAAAACAACCGTATTTATTTTATATGCCATCTCAAGATATTCTCCGCCTTTAATTAAAATACCGTTTTCAGCTCCCTTGCCTGTTCCAACCATGATTGCGGTAGGGGTTGCAAGTCCCAATGCGCACGGGCATGCAATAACAAGCACAGCAACTGCGCTGATTAAAGCCTTTGAGAGATTTCCCGTTGCTAAAAACCATATAATAAATGTCACAAAAGCAATACCGATTACAACAGGCACGAATATCCCCGATACCTGATCTGCTATTTTTTGTATCGGAGCTTTGGTCCCCTGAGCATCTTCAACCATTTTTATAATATGAGCAAGCGCAGTATCTTTTCCGACTTTTGTCGCTTCGAATTTAAACGCTCCGAATTTATTTATCGTGGCACCGATAACAAAATCTCCGATTTTCTTTTCAACCGGGAGGCTTTCTCCGGTCAGCATCGACTCGTCAATTGAAGAAACGCCTTCAATTATTTTACCGTCAACCGGAATCTTTTCACCGGGTCTTACAATTACAGTATCTCCGGGAACAACTTCTTCAATTGAAATATCCGCTTCACTTCCGTTTCTTATAACCCTTGCTGTTTTTGGCTGCAGACCTATAAGTTTCTTTATCGCTTCGGATGTTTTTCCTTTTGCAACAGCCTCCAGATATTTTCCAAGAAGAATCAGAGTTATAATTACCGCCGCCGCTTCGAAATATAAATCTTTCATCCCGCCCGTTTTGGCAGGCTGGAAGAACACATTATACAGGCTGTAAAAATAAGCCGCTGAAGTTCCCATCGCAATGAGTACATCCATATTTGAGCTTTTTGATTTCAGTGCAAAAAATGCATTTTTATAGAACCTGAACCCAATTACAAACTGAATCGGTGTGGCAATAATCAGTTGAAAATAAGGGTTGTGTATCAAAGGTATATCGAGCGAAAAAAGCGAAGTGATCATCGCAACAATAAGCGGAGAACTCAAGATGATTGAGATAATAAGAATTGTCTTAAGCCTCTTAATCTTCTCTTCGCTTTGCTCCTTTTCCGAATCCGGAGTTAAGTCCTCAGCTTTTTCGGCTTTATAACCCAAAGCCTCAATTTCTTTGATAATATCTTTTATTGAAATGTCGCCGGTGTTGAACATAACAGCAGCCTTCTCTGTCGTCAGATTCACTGTGGCTTTTTTGATGCCCTTAAGTGCACTAAGCCTTTTCTCAATTCTTGCTGAGCATGCAGCACATGACATTCCTGATATTTTAATAGATTTGTTTTGAATCATATTTTCGCTCCTCTTTGGTGATTATACTTTAGGGGCTGTAAACTATGTCCGTCGTCGTTATTATTAAACACTTGAGACAACGCTGATATTGCTTGTAATCATACCCATCCAGCAGGTATATGTAATGTCGCCCACACTTTTCGGAAATATATTTAGTAAATTAATACCCATTATAACCATAAATAAACCCGCAAGCATTGCGATAATACCCTTAACCCGCAGAATCTTAGTTGTATCTGTTTTCCTGCTGTCTTTGTTTTGTTCGAATTTGCTCATAACACCAAATCCTCCAAACATATTACCTCATATTTATTTATAACAGTTTATTGTGAAGATATTATGAAGAACGCAAAAAACACCGGAGCTAAAATCTGCTCCGGTATAGGGTTTGACTTATTTTATCCGAGAATTTTCTGCAGGTCTTCGTCCGGTGTCGATATAGGCGTTATGTTAAAGTTTTCAACCAGGTAATTAAGCACATTTGGTGAAACAAATGCCGGAAGCGTCGGTCCAAGATAGATATTCTTTATCCCCAAAGCCAGCAGCGTCAGCAAAATAACAACGGCTTTCTGCTCATACCACGAAAGAACAAGTGTGAGAGGCAGTTCATTTACACCACATTCAAATGCTTCAGCCAGTGCAACCGCCACACGAATTGCGCTGTAAGCGTCATTACATTGACCCATATCCATGATTCTTGGGAGTCCACCGATTTCGCCCAGGTCAAGATCGTTGAAACGGAATTTTCCGCATGCAACGGTCAAAATTATGCTGTCTTTCGGTGCTTTCTCCACAAACTCTGTATAATAATTACGTCCGGGTTTTGCTCCGTCACATCCTCCAACAAGGAAGAACCGGCTTATTGAACCCGCTTTTACCGCATCGATAATTTTATCTGCAACAGACAGAACCGTTCCGTGCCCAAAACCTGTAGTCACACTTGTTCCGCCGTTAATACCCGTAATTAGACGATCATTTTCATAGCCTCCAAGCTCAAGAGCCTTTTCGATAACAGGCGTAAAATCCTTAGCCTCTCCGATATGCGCCATTCCGGGATAGTCAACGACCTCAGTAGTAAAAATACGATCGCTGTAGTTATCTTTAACAGGCATCAGGCAGTTTGTCGTAAATAGAACCGGACCCGGAATATTTTCAAATTCTTTTTGCTGATTTTGCCATGCAGTACCGAAGTTCCCTTTTAGCTGCGGATACGCCTTTAGCTTTGGATAAGCATGTGCCGGAAGCATCTCTCCGTGTGTATATACATTGACACCTTTGCCTTTCGTCTGTTTAAGAAGCAAATTCAAATCATATAAATCATGACCGCTGACTACTATAAACGGCCCTTTTTCAATTGTAAGCGGAACAACCGTAGGCACAGGAGTCCCATAAGTTTCGGTATTCGCTTTATCAAGCAGTTCCATGCATTTTAAATTCACATTTCCTGTTTCCATAACAAGCGGTAGTAATTCAGCCATCCCTAGGTTTTCTCCGATTGCAAACATTCCTTTATAAAAGAAACTGTTCACCTCGTCATCCGAATATCCGAGCATCAACGCATGATAAGCATAAGCCGCCATACCTCTTAACCCGAAAAGTATCAGTGATTTCAGCGAGCGAATATCCTCGTTGTCATTCCAAAGATTTTCTATATTGTAATCTTCATTGTTTTCACCCCGAGTCGCACAGGCCAGGCAAGCAAAAGCCAAAGAGTTTTTCTCTCTGTGGACATTATCAATCACACGCTGTACAGATTCACTGTCAAAATTCACATTGGTTATTGTTGTAAATAAACCTTCTATCATAGCGCGATTTGTCGATTCAATCGGTTCATTAACCTTTGCTGCTCGTGCAAGACCTATCAGAGCACCGGTCAGATCATCCTGCAAATTAGCCGTATCAGCCTTCTTGCCGCATACACCCGCTTTGCCTGTACATCCGACACATCCAGCAGTTTGCTCGCATTGAAAACAAAACATTTCTGACATCATCATTACCTCCATAATTAATTGTTTACTTTATCTTGATTTAATAAACTATATTCCCCGCATTTTTGATTCCTAACGATTAATTCCAAAATTAACTTCTAATATTTGTCCGGTTATCAAAATTATCACAAACTGTTAAGATAAAACTATTTTGGATTAAACCGAATTTTATTAATACGTTAGAATTCTCAAATCAGGTGGTAGAAAGAATATGTTGCAACAAAAATTTTTATGAAAAGGAGATTTAACCAATGTCAATACCTATAATTTTTGGTTTACCCCTTCATGCTTGGGGCGGAATACTAATTTTCTTATTACTGTTGTTACAGGTTGGAATCGGCAAGAAGATTATAAAAATACCATTTAAATGGCACAAAAGAAACGCTATACTTATTGTTTGTCTTGCCATCATTCACGGCTTTGCAGGAGTTTCCATTTATTTAGGCATCCTACATGTCGGATAAAAGAAATGTGTTGACATTTTTTCTATTATATCAGAGAATGTATGTAATTCAAAATATATTTCAGACACAATTATTGCAAGATAACAGAATAATTATATAATTTGATGCATAGAAAATAGGGCTAAACAGAGGGAGGCTATATTCTGATGCAGAGGGTTGTTTTTCTTGTTGATATGAACGCCTTTTTCATTTCATGCGAAATGACGAGGAATAGTTCTCTTTTTGGTGTACCCGCAGCCGTTGCCGGAGACCCAAAAAAGCGGACAGGGATAATTCTTGCGGCAAATTACAAAGCAAGAGCTTCTGGTGTCAAGACCGCAATGATTCTTCATGAGGCTTTGAGGTTGTGTCCTGAAATGGTAATTGTCCCGCCTGACCATCGTTTTTATGAACATAAATCAAATGAGGTAATGGACCTACTTTCAAATTACACTCCTGTTTTGGAACAAAACAGCATTGATGAAGCTTGGCTTGATATGACCGGAACCGAATGTCTTTTCGGCACACCTCCGGAAGCTGCAAAACTCATTATGGATGAGATTGAGGATAAACTTGGACTTTGGTGTTCAATCGGAATCGCGGAAAACAAATTTCTTTCGAAAATGGCATCTGATATGAAGAAACCGCTCGGAATAACAGAACTTTGGGAGAAAGATATTCCGACAAAACTTTGGCCTCTTCCGGTTCAGGCAATGTACGGTATAGGCTGCAAAACATCTGAAAAATTGGATAACCTCGGCATTAAGACGATTAGCGACCTTGCGAATTTCAGTCCGGTTTCTGTCGTAAAAATGCTTGGGAAAGTCGGAGATGAAATTCATATGCACGCAAACGGAATCGATAATTCACCCGTTGTCGCCCATTTGGCGGGAGAGATGAAATCAATCGGACGTGAAACAACCGTGTCGGAAGACATCTCCGATATTGAGGTCGCTAAGCTTGTGCTTTTGGAGCTTGCAGATGATATTGGAATGACCGCAAGAAAGTATGACAAAGAGGGACATATTGTCCATATTACATTGAAGTTTTCTGATTTTATAATTGGGACACGTCAAACATCAGTCCCTGCGACCTCATCCACAAAAGAGATTTATAAGGCGGGTTGCAAACTGCTTGAACAAGTATGGAATAAAAATCGTCCGGTAAGATTAATAGGAATAAGCCTTTCAGGATTTAACGATGATTTGAACTCGGTACAATTGTCGTTTTTCGAACGGCTTGAAGATGGTGTCAAGGATTCGAAAAACAAACATCTTGATAAGGTTATGGATGAAATTCGCAACAAACATGGAAATAAAATCATTACGCATGCATCACTGGTTAAACCCAGCAAGAATAAAAAGCAAAACTGAAAACAAGATTTGGATTTTTGCTTCGATTGTTTTTCGCGCTCACTTCTTTTTAATCTGTCTTTAAAAATCTCGCATTTACTGAAACAATGATTGTACTTAGTGACATTAGAACCGCTCCGGCCGCCGGACTGATTAAGATGCCTTGATTGTAAAGAATTCCTGCTGCAAGAGGTATTGCAATCACATTATATCCTGCCGCCCATATAAGATTTTGTGTCATTTTCCTGTAGGTCGCTCTTGATAATTTCAACAGATTCACAACATCGAGAGGATTGTTTTTTACGAGGATGACGTCCGCTGTTTCAATTGCAACATCAGTTCCCGCACCAATCGCAATGCCAAGATCGGCTTTAGCAAGCGCCGGCGCATCATTTATCCCGTCCCCTGTCATTCCGACAGTCATACCCTCAGAATGCAATTCATCAATTTTTAATGCTTTATCCTGCGGGATAGTTTCCGCAAAAACCTTTTCAATGCCGATTCTTTCTGCCACAGCCCTTGCAACCTTCATATTATCACCTGTAAGCATTATGGATTCAATCCCCATCGTCTTCAATTCGTCAACTGCATCTTTTGCCGTATTCCTCACAGTATCAGCAAGAGCTATATAACCCAGAAGTTTTAGTCCCTCGAGTATAAAAATGACTGTTTTTCCTTCTCCGGACAGCTTTTCGTAGTTTTCGTTGTTAAAAGAAATCTTCTCATTCTTCATGTATTTGGGACTCACAATTCTTATTTCCCTTCCTTCAACTATTGCTTTTAAGCCTTTTCCCGGGATATTTTGATATCCGGAAACCTCTAACCCGATCAAATTCTGTTTTCTGCCTTCGTTCACAATCGCTTTTCCTACAGGGTGTTCAGAATTAAGCTCAATAGAGTAAGCTAAAGCCATAAGTAATTCCTTCGAAACAGTAACATTAAATATATCAGTAATGCCAAATTCACCTTTTGTCAGCGTGCCCGTTTTATCAAAAACAACAGTATCTATTTTTCTCGCATTCTCAAATGCCGCCCTATCCCTGATCAGAAAACCGTTTTTTGCACCAATGCCCGTGGAAACAGCTGTCACAAGCGGTACAGCAAGTCCAAGCGCATGCGGGCAGGAAATAATTATAACGGTGACCATTCTTTCAACTGCGAAATTTAAATCTTTCATGAATATCATCCATAATATAAATGTAAGCGTACCGGAAATTATTGCAATATAGAAGAGCCATTTTGACGCAACGTCCGCTATTCTCTGTGTTTTCGACTTCGATTCCTGTGCCTCCCGTACAAGCTTTATAATCTGTGAAATGAAGGTTTGGTCTCCGACACGATTCACTGCAGACTTCAGAATCCCATCCCCGTTTATAGCCCCTCCAAAGACTTCATCGCCTTTTGACTTTTCTGCAGGTATAGACTCTCCGGTAAGCATTGATTCAATTACCGAAGACCTCCCATCAAAGACGGTTCCATCTGTCGGAATCCTTTCACCCGGTTTAATCAAGACCATATCACCTGATTTAAGATTTTTTACAGGGACATCCATTAATTTTCCGTCGTCAGTTATCAAATGCGCCACTTCCGGCAACAGACTTGCGAGCTCTTCGAGAGATCCGGATGCACCAAGCACAGATTTCATCTCAATCCAATGTCCAAGAAGCATTATCACAATAAGCGTTGCGAGCTCCCAGAAGAAATCATTGCCCTTTATTACAAAAACCGTCAAAGAACTATAGACATATGCGACTGTTATTGCCAGAGATATCAGCATCATCATAGCCGGTGATTTTTTCTTAAATTCATCTATAGCCCCTATTAAAAACGGCTTCCCCCCATAGAGAAAAAGCACGGTCGAAAAAGCGAACAGAACATATGAATCCCCCGCAAATCTGTAGCTTAATTTCATGAACATCTGAATCATAGGCGAGAGCAGAAGAATCGGAAGCATAAGAACCAACGAAATAAAGAATCGTTCCTTGTAGTCTGCAACCATATTCGCATGACGGTCATGCTTCATTTCGTGCATATCATGAGCATCATTGCCTTCGTGCATGTTTTTGTGACTCTGGGTTTCGTGCATGCCGTGATTATTGTTTTCATTGTTCATTTGGCTGCGGTTCATCAAATACCTCCGACGGAATCAAAACATATAGATTGTTGTTTTCGCATATACTATATTATCCCCGCTTTCAAACATTTTATAACATAAAAAATTACCGCCGGTTTTTATGCCGACGGTAATCAAAAAGTGCCCTCTTTAAATTTACTGCTTTTTTACTTTCTTATTTCACAATCACTTTGCATCTTGCTGTCTTTTTCCCATCGACTGTCGTTACTGTGATGTAGACAGTTCCCTTTCCCTTTGCTGTAATTTTGCCGGTGGTACTGACGATTGCGATTTTCTTGTTGCTCGTTTTCCACGTAACTTTTTTATTACTTGCATTCGTTGGACTGATAGTTGCTTTCAATGTATATGTCTTGGCTTTTTTCAAAGTCAGAATTGTTTTGCTTAGCTTGACGCTTTTAACAGGCTGAGTCACGGTAACCTTGCAAGTTGCTGTTTTATTGAGGCTGGCAGTTTTTACTGTTATAGTTGCAACGCCCGGTCCCTTCGCTGTGATTTTACCCGTCGTCGATACTGTTACCACCTTTGTGTTGCTTGATTTCCACGTTACTAATTTCGGAAGTGCATCGGCAGGTGTAATCGTAGCTGTAAGCTGCAATGTCTGCGCTACCTTCAACGCTGCGCTCGTTTTGTTTAACTTTACGGAAACCACCGGACTTACTGAAGTTATATTCAGAGGAATATAACTGTCAGGATTTGCTACTACAGGTGACCTCACAAGATTTTTAGCAGCGAGAATCGGGTCCTGCGAACCGTTCCACTTGTTGCCTTTTCCTAAGTGAATATACACAAGATTACCTTTTGGATAATTGTAAACTGTGCCTTGAAGAACTGCCGTTTCAATATTAATAGGAATGGCGAACATGTCATATTTTCCGCCCGGTTTTACTTGTTGCTGATTGGTTACACTGAGGCTTTCAATCAGTTGCATTCTCTCCATTTTACAGACAGCGATAGGTTCATTTGTCTGCGATCCCGGAATAATGATGCTGTTAGTCAAATTAAGGTTTGCAGATCTTGGATCTCCATATCCGCCTTCGTCGGTCTCGCCCCGATCGTCTCCAAATATTTCAAAAGCATATCTTGTAGGGAGTATCGACATAAAACTGTCACAATACCAATCATGATCTAATCTCATTTCGCTTGCAACTGAAACAGGCGAACCGCGATCTCCGCACCTAACCATCTCGCAAACACCTTTACCCATAGTATTAGGTTGATAATCCTTATTTTTATTTAGTCCTCTTTCAAGACCGAGAAGCCAACCGCATTTTTCTCCGTTTATGGAAATACAGTCTTCAAAATATCCGCCCTGGAAGTAGAAATTGCAGCCTTCAGTTTCTCTTACTTTCGTAACCCTTGGTGTTACAGGATTTCCGTTTTCATCTCTGACAAGCGCTCTTTGACCGCCGTTAACAGATACGCATCTTTTTAGGGAAATATTTATAATATGACCGCCGGTTGCTTCCGGTTCGGTATAAAATCCTGCCTTCCATGCATCCAAAGCATAGCAGTCGGTTGCCTGAAGATTTTCTACACTTTGATTTTCGCAAAAATCAAAGCCTACAGACCAGTCCATATAACCGTATCCATTTGTGCCTATGTCTTTTGTGGCGTTAATGGATTCTTGTATATTTGTATCTGAATCGCCCCTTAATTGTCCGCATCCTGCATAAAGAGCTCTGCAGTTCTTAAAAAAGATATTTTTTGCCCAGACGGCATTTGATCCCGTTTGCATTGCAAAACTATGATGCGATGAACATTGGACATTCATATTCTCCATAGTAATATTGTTATTTGCGCCGGAGAGCCAGACGGTTCCGGTTGCGTTATAGCCCATGTTACACCATGTTCCGTTTGGATAAATGCCATTATAATTATGAATTAGAACATTTTTAATTGTGGAGTCCTTTACATTGCTTAATTTAAGGACGATATATCCGCTTAATTCAACATCCTGAACCTTAACATTTGTTGCTCCGTCTTTAATATTTATGTAAGCAATATTTGAACTGCTGGCTTCAGTAGTTGAGGTAAAAAAAGTTTTTGTTACGAAAACAGCCTGATTTGCAGGGTCAGGATACAACATCTGTGATTTATCCGCAGGTAAAACAACAGGCGTCTCACCTTGGACTATAGAATTACTTCCTATCGTGAATTGCCTTGCAGGACCTTCGACCCAATACTCGCCGGGGGCAAAGTAAACAGTTACATTACCTCCCAATAAAGCAGCTTTTAGGCTGCTTGGCAATGCTCCTCCCGGGCACAATACCACGCCGAGTGCATTTTTATAGACAGCAGGACTTGTATCGGTCGCAACATGTATAACTGTTGGCAGGGCTTTTACAATTCCCGTACCTGCAAAAAATGATGTCGTCGAAATTAAAGCGACGGATATTACTACAGACAGCAAATTTCTGATTGTTTTTTTGGACTTCATGACTGACTGATCCCCCTTAGATTTTTATATACTATAGAATTCGAGATTACCCTTAAGATTTGTTGTCAGGGTAAATTTTTGACAATATCAATATAACATGAAATGGTGCATTTTGTCTATGAAATCGGATTGAATTGAATTCTGCTCAATAATTTGAGCAGAACATAATGGGATCTCCTTTAAAGCGATGTATCGAAGCTTCAATTTACTTAAGATTTCAACTTATGCTCTACCTTTTTGCAAAAAAAATGTCAGAGCAGCTAAATTTTCATTTATCCACTCCAACATTTATTATAGAACCCTATTTATTTAATCCAACATTTATTATGGAACTTTTATTTATTCTTCCAATCTCTTCACAAGAGCATTGTACTGATCCCGGATCTCTTTCGGAAGTCTATCGAATTTTTCGAGGAATTCTGCCTGGTCCTTAATTTCACCGGCCCATGATTCCTTGTCGATGCCTAGAAGACCTTTGATTGTTTCGCTAGTTATATCGTCAAGCCCATTAATATCAACGTCTTCAACCTTTGGAATATAACCGATCGCTGTTTTGACAGCATCAACTTTACCCTCACAGCGTGCAAGAATCCATTTCAACACGCGAAGATTGTCGCCGTATCCCGGCCATATGAATTCGCCTTTTTCGTTCAAACGGAACCAGTTTACATTGAATATTTTCGGAGGATTCGGTATCTTTTTACCCATCTCAAGCCAATGTGCGAAATAATCACCCATGTTGTAACCGCAGAAAGGAAGCATTGCCATCGGGTCGCGTCTCACAACGCCTACTGCGCCTGTTGCAGCGGCAGTTGTCTCGGATGCCATTGTCGCACCTACGAATACACCGTGTTCCCAGTCAAATGACTGATAAACCAACGGAGCAACCTTAGCGCGGCGGCCGCCGAATATAATCGCCGATATTGGAACACCTTTCGGATTTTCCATTTCAGATGAGATAGAAGGACATTGTTTTGCGGGTGCGGTAAATCTTGAGTTTGGATGAGCTGCTTTTTCTGTACTGTCCGGTGTCCACGGGTTTCCCTTCCAGTCTGTCGCATGTGCGGGTGCAGATACTCCCATACCTTCCCACCAAACATCTCCGTCATCGGTCAATGCAACATTCGTAAATATTGTATTTGATTTTGTTGTAAGCAATGCGTTGGGATTTGACTTCATGCTTGTTCCCGGAGCAACACCAAAGAAACCGGCTTCAGGATTAACAGCCCATAATCTTCCGTCCTCGCCTATTCTCATCCATGCAATGTCGTCACCGACTGTCCATACCTTGTAACCCTTTTCCGTCAATGGAGGAATAAGCATTGCAAGATTCGTTTTTCCGCATGCGCTTGGAAAAGCCGCCGCTATATATGAAACCTTTCCTTCTTTTTCAAGTCCCAGGATAAGCATATGTTCTGCCATCCAGCCCTCTTGCCTGCCCATATAACTTGCAATACGCAAAGCAAAGCACTTTTTACCAAGTAAAACATTTCCGCCATAACCTGAACCAATGCTCCAGATAGTGTTGTCTTCAGGGAAATGCATTATGAAACGTCTTTCAGGATCCAAATCGCCTTTCGAATGAAGACCTTTAACAAAATCGTCTGAATCTCCGAGCATGTCCATTGCAACTCGGCCCATTCTCGTCATTATACGCATATTTAATACGACATAAGTGCTGTCAGTAATCTCAATCCCGACCTTGCTGAAAGACGAGCCGACAGGTCCCATGATATAAGGGATGACATACATGGTCCTTCCCTTCATCGAACCGTCAAAAAGTTTTCCGAGCTTTGTATATGCTTCATCAGGCGACATCCAATTGTTTGTTGGACCTGCTTCTTCTTTTTTTGATGTGCAGATAAAAGTAAGATGCTCAACACGCGCAACGTCATTCACAGCTGTTCTGTGATACAGACAACCCGGAAGCTTCTCCTTGTTTAATTCAATCATTTCTCCTGCATCCAGAGATATTTTTGTAAGTCTGTCTTTTTCGGCATCAGAACCATCTATCCAGACTATATTGTCAGGCTTGGTCAATACTGCCATTTCTTCGACCCATTTTTGAACCGCTTTGTTTGAGTACATAAATCCACCGCTTTCTTTTATATTTTATTTATTGTATCAGATATTTTTTTCACAAATATTAACACTCATTATATCTTATAATTGTACTTTTTGAAATACCTATTCTGTAAAATTTTATATGTTTTTATCTGAAAATGAATTTGAAACCTCCGCAAATTGCAAAATTGACAGTGTTTCTCCTCTTTGGTTTTCCTCAATACCCTTACTTTTAAGTATGTCTGCGATTTCCGGTTTGGTCTCTATGAAATATCCGGAATTAAATAATGCATTTACCAATGTTTTTCTTCTTTGGGCAAAGGATGCCTTAATGATTCTGAAGAATAGCTTCACATTTTTAATGTCATACGGCGGAGTATCGTATACATCCAGAACGATGACCGTTGAATCAACCTTTGGCTGAGGAATAAAGCAACTCGGAGGTACATCGAACATCTTCTGCGGTTTCGAATAATACTGAACTGCAACCGATAAGGCGCCATAATCTTTCTTCCCCGGTTTTGCTATCATTCTGTCGGCAACTTCCTTCTGAACCATAAACACCATTTTATTTATCCCAAGTTTATCTTCGAGGAGCTTCATTATTATTGGTGTCGTAATATAGTAAGGCAGGTTAGCCATAACCTTTACAATTAAAGGCTTTTCATCTGAGTCCGCAGGTGATCTGTATATCTCAAGCATTTTACTTATATCAATTTTTAAAATATCTTCGTTTAAAATCGTAACATTTTTAACTTCTTTAAGATTTTCGGTCAATGATGGAATTAAGTGCTTATCGATTTCAACAGCAATAACTTCACGGGCTCTGCCTGCAATTTCTTCGGTCATGGTTCCCGTTCCCGAACCTATCTCGACTATAAGATCATTCTTCTCTATGTCTCCCGAATCAATTATTTTCATAACAACATCCCTGTCGTTCAGAAAGTTCTGCCCAAGTGATTTTGTCGGTCGTATATTGAATTTTCTTATAGTGTCTTTGGTGTTTTTCATTTTACAACCTTTCTTAATTCGGGGACGCTTCTCGAGAACCGTCCCCCGATTCACCGAATAATTATAAAAATATAGCCGGATAAAATTCCGGCTATATAATGTTCCTTAAAATATTTTTTTGTATTAAAGTACATAAACTTTCACATCTCTGACTCCCCAATTGCAAGTGTCCTGATAGGTGTTTAGAAAAACATCTATTCTGTTGCCACTGATTGCACCGCCTGTGTCGCCTGCTACAGCATAGCCGTAATTACGCCCGCCGTTTAATCCCTCAATGTAAACTCTGGTTCCCAAAGGTATAACGTTCGGGTCAACTGCTATAACACCAACTCTTGCTGTCATTCCTGAAGCTGTTGCTCCGTAGCCGCTATCTCCGGGTCTCAATCCGGTTTCCTGGTAAGAATTCGAATAAGCGGTTGCTCTCATATATATGACTCTTTTATATCTAAAGTTGTCGCCTCTTGATGTTCTGTATACGCTTGCTGTTCCGCGTCTCACTATTTTTGAAACAGGTTTGCGAACCGTCCTGCTTCTGACTAATTTTTTCGAAACAAGTTTCCCGTTTTCATAGACAACCCTATATGTTCTCTTAATGATTCCTTTTACTCCGCTTCTGACTAACCTGATGTCACCGACACTCAGACTGCTGCTGCTTCTCGAGATAACTCCATACGGCGTTGAAACATTTTTTGTTACCAGTTTCTTGTTTACTCTTATGACATTTATCTTCATTTCTGAAACGATCCTGCTATTAGGATTCAAACCTCTTAACTTATCGAATGCAGATAATCTGATCGGGCTGTTTTTTAATGCATCTTCAACTGTACTTCTGTATGTCATTAGTTTTGTTGTTTGCCCGTCTGCTTTTACATATACCGGAACTGCTCTTTTAATGTAAATCACATTCTTTGTATTGCTCACCAGAATTGAGTCAAGCGGTAAACTGATATAGTCATATTGCCCAACGCTGACATTATTCTGTTGTAATACTTCGCTTACAGTACTTTTCATCGTTGTGGCGGAAATTGGTTTTCCATCCACATTGAGCACTACTTCTTTCCCCGAATGGAGGAAAA
>JBAZRJ010000019.1:0-15440 GCA_041662985.1 Clostridia bacterium | reverse complement strand
TTGCCTTAGTGAAAAATACCTTAAAATATTTTTTGCAAGTGGCATTAAACCATCCTCCTGTTACAAATATATAAGGAACCTATGACATACTATACAAAAAAACCGGTTTTGTCAAATTCGGATCTGATTTTAGGACGGAATTGTAAGATTTTATTGTATTCCAAAGAGTCGCTTTGCATTCTCAAAGGTTATCATTTCAAAGCTTTCACGGGTCATCCCTCTCAGCTCGGCAATTTTTTCGGCCGTATAGGCAATAAAACTCGATTCGTTCCTTTTTCCTCTGTTAGGTTCCGGAGATAAATAAGGACAATCAGTTTCAATTAAAATCCTGTCATCGGGGATGCTTTTTACGACTTCAAGTATTGATTTTGCGTTTTTAAATGTAACAACTCCCGTAAAGGAGATATAGAAATCGTGCTTTAATATTTCGCGCGCCGTTTCGATGCTTCCCGAAAAACAATGGAATACTCCTCCGACCTGCTTTGCATTTTCATTTTTAATAATCGAAAGCGCATCCTGGTGAGCGTCTCGGTCATGAATAATCAAAGGTATGTTCAGCGTTTTTGCCAATTCAACCTGCTTCACAAACCAAATCTTCTGGAGATCTCTTGGTGGTTCCGGATAAAAATAATCAAGCCCGACTTCGCCTATCGCAACAACCTTTTTGTTCTGTGCTAAATTAAAAAGAGCTTCAATTGTTTTATCGTCTGCACGTTCGACATTCTGGGGGTGAAATCCAATCGCAGAATAAATGAAATCATATTTTTCAGCAATTTCAATACATTCGATTGAGGACGGAACATCAACGGAGACGTTTATTATATGCTTAACTCCGCTGTCGAAAGCTCTTTGTATTGCTTCGTCCCTGTCTTCGTTATATTTTTCATCGTCGTAATGCGCATGCGTATCAAAAAGCATTATGTAAATCCTCCAGCTCTTTCTTCAAATCTATCCTTGGGAATATGATCTCTCCCTTGTTAATCTTCAGACCCGCTTTATATCCGCCCCACACTTTCGAGCTTTCCCATGATTTTAACGCCTCATCGTCAATTCCAAACTGCTCCCATATTTTCAGGGGAGTTTCAGGCATAAACGGTGATATTAATATAGAAATAATCCGTACGCTTTCTGCCAGGTTGAATAAGACCGCAGCAAGTCTGTCAATCTTAGTTTCATCCTTGGCAAGGATCCATGGTGTTGTTTCGTCAATATATTTATTCGTTCTCGAAATCGCCTTCCAGATGTCCGTCAGAGCCGTTCCAAACTGCAGATTGTCGAGTGATTCTTCAACTTTTTTCGGTGTTTCGAGTAAAAGCTTTTTCAATTCCTCATCAAAATCTCCGGCTTCAAGCTTTTTCGGCATAACTCCGCCGAAATATTTTTCAATCATCGCAACGGTTCTGCTGACAAGGTTCCCAAGATCATTTGCGAGATCGGAATTGATTCTGTTAATCAGTGTTTCGTTCGAAAATAGTCCGTCCGAGCCAAAAGGCAACTCTCTTAAAAGAAAATATCTAATTGAATCGAGTCCGTATTTATCAACAAGAACAACGGGATCAACAATATTTCCCTTTGATTTCGAAATTTTCCCTGTGTCGCTTAAAAGCCATCCATGGCCGAATATTTGCTTCGGCAAAGGCAATCCAAGCGACATAAGCATTGCAGGCCAAATTATTGTATGGAAACGCAGGATGTCCTTCCCAACCAAATGAACATCGCACGGCCAGTATTTCTTAAATAATGAATCGTCATCGGACATATAACCAAGCGCCGTTATATAATTCGACAATGCATCCATCCAGACATATACAACGTGTTTCTCGTCAAATGTTACAGGAACACCCCAATTGAAAGTCGTTCTCGAGACGCAGAGGTCTTCGAGTCCCGGCTTCAAAAAGTTGTTGATCATTTCATTTGCGCGCGTTACGGGTTGTATAAAATTAGGATTGTCTCCAATGTATTTAATCAACCTGTCCTGATATTTTGAGAGTCTGAAAAAATAACTTTCTTCTTTTGTGAGTTCGACATCACGGCCGCATTCAGGACATTTGTCTTTGGCAAGCTGCGTCTTTGTCCAGAAAGATTCGCAAGGTGTACAATACCATCCTTCGTATTTGCTCAAATAGATATCTCCGTTTTCGTAAAGCTTGTTAAATATTTTCTGAACCGCTTCCTCGTGGTTTTTATCAGTGGTTCTGATGAATTTGTCGTTACTGATTTTTAAAAGCTTCCATAAATCAATTATTCCGGCAACAATTTCGTCAACATGCTGCTTTGGCGTTATTCCCTTTTCCTCGGCAATTCTTTGAATCTTTTGGCCATGCTCGTCTGTCCCCGTAAGAAACATGACATCAAAACCTTTCAGGCGTTTATATCTTGCCAGAGTGTCGGCCGCAACAGTAGTGTAGGAATTCCCAATGTGCAGCTTTCCGCTCGGATAATAAATCGGAGTTGATATATAATAAGTTTTTTTATCCATCTCTTTCTCCCCCTTATGGTCGTTAAGCAAGTTGATAATACGTGTTTCCTATTAATACTATATCCATTTAGAGCCCATTTTTCAAGAAAATATTAGAATCAGCCATAGCGAATAAAATATTTTTTTGTAAATGGTAATTATTTGAAGGGATTTTCTCGCATACGTCGAAATATACATTATATGTAATTTATTACATAATAAAACTTTTACGGGAGGTTCAATTACGATGAGAAAGGTCATGATTATTATATTGCTGATGGCGGCAATATCAGGTATAACAACATCTTCGAGCATGGCAACAAGTTCTGTTTCAGGCATAGCGGCAGTTTCTGTAAAGAGCGGTTCCGGCAGTATCGTTAAACCATATCCGGTTACAGTTAAACTAAAAGGTAAATCAATTAAGGAAATAGGTTCGAAATCAAAAATCAAAAACGGCTTAATTTATCTTCCTCTGCAACCAATTGCAAAAGGACTGGGATACAAAATCAAAGTTACATCCCGGGAAATTCTGATTACTAAGAGTGGGATTAAAGCCGAATTTATTTTTGCCACAAATCAGTTAATTATTGGTACAAAGACAATTAAAATGAAATCGACAACGCTTAAGTATTCAAATTACAATTATGTCACTCTGACATTTCTGCGGAAGGCTTTGACTACGACATGTGACTGGTTCCCAGCTGTTAAAACAGTTGTAATCCACAGCGCAGAAAAGGAACTAAAATCTTTGTATCAAAGGCTCTATGATTCCGGTGAGTATAAACTTTATCCTCAGCAAATTCCAACACCGTATAAATTCGGGTGCCCTCTGGTACATAAGAATAAGAAATATAACTTTTCAATCTCGATTGATATGTCCGACCCCATAGACTGCAGGTCTGATTTGCATATAAAAATTCGCAGTTATGACAAAACAACCCGTGAAAAAGTTAAAGAGATACTGGCATTGGCGTATCCTTACAGACATAAAGAGGTTTACAAACAATTCATCGCAACCATCCGTGAAGAACTGTATAAAAATGATTGGGATCCTATAAATCACCCGGGAATATCTTTTGTATATTACGAAAGCAGGCTATTGAATCTCTATAAACAACTCGAAAGCGCTGATTTCGTGACTTTTGATATCGGTGTAAAAAATCGAAAATATCCAAAACCTATAAAAGCCGATGAGCAGTTGGCTCCATGTCATTCAAATCCAAGCGAGCTAAAAGCATTGATCAAAAAATATTCAATTTATTATGAAAAGTAATCGAGAGATAATCGGAAAATAATAGCATTTAATTTAGAAGAAATAGAGATAATTTTGAGAGGTAATCTTAATGTTTAAGAAATCAAATATTTTTTCCCGGATAAATATGCCCGGCGGTTATCGTATATTCGTTTCTGTCATTTTGTCTGTGTTGTTTTTGTTTTCTGCGATTCGTGTATGCGGTTTTGTGAACCTGCACAATTTACCGATCCCCAATATAAATATTGCTGCATCCCCCACAACATGTTTGATTGGAACCGAAATAAATATCAGCGTGTCAGGCAGCGGAAATAATCATGTTTATGTCAAGGTTAACGGGGCAGAGACCGGAAATATTGGCGGCAACGGAGATGATGGCGGAAATAGTTATTCGGCGACATATACAGTAAGTAAACCCGGCGTTTATACTTTTACGGCGACAGGCAGATCTGTAAGCGGAATGACGGGCGGCAAAACATGCTCTGATTCGATTGTTGTGTCTGTTGCAAAAGTATCTTCTGAAATAAGCCTTAATGTTAAAGCTTTTAATTCGAAAGGCGATCAGGTTGGTTCAACATATACATCATCCGGAACAATTTCGGTTTCAAATGAACCTTCAAAAAGTGTTGTTAAATTAATCGCTTATGCATATTTGAATCCCGGAAGCGTTAACATAGGAAGCTATATAAATATCGGCATTTACAATAAGAACGCTCAGAATATAACAGCTGACAGTGTCGGAAACACCTATCCGATAAAACTGCTTTATACCGTGGGCGGTTTGGATTTAGAAAAAAATATGACAATAAATGTTTCACGAGCAAATTATAATAAAAATGAAATTATGTACAGCCAAAAATATATTGATATATATAAGGTTGATGGCAGGACATTTCCAAAAACAAGGGTTGGTACTGTTACCGGAGGTTATTCGTTTTCAAAAGATGGACTTGATGATGTTAAAAAGCTTATACGAAAGTACGGAGATACAACAAAGAGCCTTCATACCCTTTATGGAGACGGTGTTGTCGATGTCTATAACTCTTATACAGGGAAAATTTTGGGTACTTATGACGTAGTTTCCAATAAATCTGCCCTTCTCGCATATGGTTGGTCCGATGCAACAAAGGATGCATTCTCATCCCTTGACAATAAAAAATATGAGTATGACGGTTTAGTGTGGGGCACTTCATCTGTCTATATTAAATCAACAGCCGATGGCTTGGAAATCCCCGGATATCCTGTTGAAACAACGGGTCTTTGGTTTGAAACCGATTCAGTTTATTCCTTAACTAAAATCGCTCCGATTTTAGAGGATTACAAATTTATAGACAGTTATATTACGGATGCACTGAATACAACCGCAGAGTCAGATTCGAATACAAGAGTATTGACTTTTTCAAAGGGATTTCCAAAATCATATATTCGTTTTATGTATGAGCCTATTATAAATCCGTCAGCAACCTCGACTAATACTCAAACGGCAACACCTCAGACCCCAACACCTCAGACCCCAACACCTCAGACCCCAACACCTCATACCCCAACTCATACATCATCGGCGACAGCACCTCCGACTTCTACAATAACTCCAACAAAAACTCCGACTCCAACTCCGACTCCAACTCCAACAAAAACTCCGACAAAAACTCCGACTCCGACTCCAACTCCCACAAGAACTCCCACAAGAACTCCCACAAGAACTCCAACTCCCACAAGAACTCCAACTCCAACTCCGACTCCGACTCCAACTCCGATAAGAACTCCGACTCCAACTCCGACTCCGACGCCAGCTCCGTCCCCGTTGCTGTACAACTTCAGAATCACTAATATCTCAGACTTGCAGTGGGAGGATGTTTTTTGGAAAATAACTTCTAAAGGGAAAACATCAACAGGAGAATTTTATGCTGTTAAAAACATGCCCGTTGACCGACATCCTGTAAAAAAAGTTCTTCCTAAAAAAGGTTACTTCTTTTACTTTGACATTATGAGTAAATATCTGAACAAAGATACCGATACAATTGTTATAAAACCCCGCTTCTACTATATAGGTAGTCTTACCAGGACAAACATCATAAATTCCTATGAGGTTGATATTTATTATGACCTTGGTGTCAATCACTACATTAAAGTCGGAAGCACGATAAAAGACAAAGTTGTTTTAAAATATAAAATGTCAAACGAATATTATAGTATCGGAAATCTTTCCAAATTGTCGCTTAATAAAAACGTGAGGACAGTAGTTGATTCTCACACCTCAAAATGGTATGGCCGCTATTGTCTTATGAGTTCATCAAAAGCAGTCAAAAAAGGAACTTCTCTGATTGTAAACGGAAAGATAAATAGCAGTGTTCTTCTGACAAAAGGATATATATTAATTAACTTTACTATAGAAGGATATAAAAACGGTTCTAAGGTTTTTAATTACAATCCGGATCGATGGATTTCAGAAGGCGGGCCAAAAGACAGCAGCCTGTATTACACAGGTGACACGATAATTTACGACATTAGCCACTCCTCACTGGACGATTATGGTGTAAATATTGACCGATAAAACGTGTTCCGTTATTCGACATTTTTTTCATTTTGATTACCAGGTTAAATTTTACATTTTATACTTATTATTTCATCAAAATTATTTTATGATTTTATCAATTTTCCCAACAAACCCATATAAATAAGCCTTTCAGCCTATTTACCATACTCTGCTCTCCTAATTATTCATAAATTGTCTATACATTTTATAGAAATTATTAAAATAAATAGTTGACGTATTTTGGAATATATGGTACCATAAAAATATAATTATTTGTCGAATACTGTAACCTATAGGAGGAGAATTGTATGAAATCAACAGGAATTGTTAGAAAAGTTGACGAACTTGGAAGAGTAGTACTTCCAATAGAATTAAGAAGGACGCTGGACATAGCTGAGAAAGATGCTTTGGAAATTTATGTCGATGGCGCAACAATAATTCTTAAAAAATATGAACCTGCATGTATCTTTTGCGGTGATGCAAAAGACGTTAATGTGTATAAAGGCAAAAACATTTGCCCAAATTGCATGAGAGAATTGAAAACTTAAATAAGGTAAGTTTAAAGCCGATAAATTAGTTTATCGGCTTTTTTGCGTTGATATATCTTTTTTAATCTGTTTGTTTTTAATGTTGAACTATAACCTTCATTTTTATTACTCTTTTTCTTTGTCTTTGATTACCGCATTGTAGACCTCTCTTCTGCTTATTCCTCTCTCTTCAGAAGTTCTTTTTATAGCTTCCTTTTTATCTTCGCCTGATTTTACATACATTTCAACATGCTCGGGTATGGACATTTCATCCCACTGCATTGAATCTTCCGATAAAAGCCCCTGCTCATTCGCTCCCTCAACTATAAGAACAAACTCACCTCTTGGCGTTGTCATCGAATATCTTTCAATTGCTTCGGAAATCCTGCATCTGATAATTTGTTCAAACTTCTTTGTTATTTCCCTTGCAATCACAATGTTCCTGTCCCCTAGATTTTCAATTAGATCTTTGAGTGTGTTTAACATTTTATGCGGTGCCTCATAGAATACAATTGTTCCGGTTTCTTTCTTAATTGCATTAATTCTCTGCTTTCTGAGTTTTTTATTCATCGGAATGAATCCTTCAAAAACGAAACGTTCGGTTGGCATTCCGGATAAGACGAGACCTGAGATTGCCGCAACAGGTCCGGGTATTATCGTAACCGACAGACCATTTTTTACAGCCAGTTTGACAAGGTCTTCACCCGGATCTGATATTCCGGGAGTTCCCGCGTCTGAGACAAGAGCTATATTTTTTCCTTCCTGCAACTGCTTTATAATGAATTCTCCCTTTTGAGCTTTATTATGTTCGTAATAACTTTTCAAGGGGTTTTTTATTTTATAATGATTTAGAAGCTTGATAGTTTGCCTTGTATCTTCGGCAGCAATAAAATCAACCTCTCCCAAAATCCTGAGGGCCCGCAAAGATATGTCTTCCAGGTTTCCGATTGGCGTAGCGACAAGATACAGTATTCCCGGCTCACTTATTTGTTTCATTTAGAACCTCCGATTTCCCTTTGGATTCCCGGCAATATATTTTTTCTATTTCGTCCGAAAATCTCCCCTTTTCATTATAAACATATAACGGTCCCATCATATTTAATTGCGGTTTGCCAAAAAGCGTTCCCTTAATCATGATGAGATTTGCCTTCTTATAAGGCGAAGGGTACACGAACCTTAAATATTTCGGTTCGATTTTATACTGTCTCATTAGACAAATAATATCGACGAGTCTTTCCGGTCTGTGAATCATTGAGAAAAGGCCATTTGGTTTAAGCAGTTTTGAGGATATTTCAACAACATCTTCAAGCGAGCATAAAATCTCGTGCCTCGAAATTGCCTTTGTGTCCGAGGGGTTTAGCAACCCTCCGCCGGCATTCATATAAGGAGGATTTGTAACAACCACATCAAAGCTTGCCTTTTTAAAATATTCCAGGCTTTTTTTAATGTCACCGGTTTCAATCATAACTCTTTCTGATAAATCATTCAGCAAAACGCTTCTCCTGGCCATATCAGACATTTCGGGCTGTATTTCAAGACCGGTTATGCTTTTTGCCAATGTTTTACCGGCAATAAGAATTGGAATAATTCCTGTTCCGGTACCTAAATCAATTACTTCATCGCCTTTTTTAACATCTGCGAAATTCGAAATCAGGACAGCGTCAACACCGAAACAAAATCCGTTCTTTTTTTGTATCAGCTTTAATCCCTTATATTGTAGATCGTCAATTCTTTCGTCCTCATTAATCATAGCGTCAATTCACCCGAAAAATAATAGAACCAAGAAAGGGATATTTCCCCTCTCCTGGTTCATTAATTCTTTCTGTTATTGTTGCTCAGGAGCATCAACCGGACAAACATCTGCACAAGCGCCGCAGTCAATACAAGCATCCTGATCAATTATATATACGCTCTCACCTGCTGTTATGCAAGATACAGGACATTCAGGCTCACAAGCCCCACAACTGATACATGCATCTGTAATAAAATATGCCATATTATGAAACACCTCCTATATTAATTTTCTTTTAACTCGTTTTTATATATTCAAATCGCTTTACTGAACTATTTTACCACCAAATCACAAATCTGAAAACCTCTTTTTAATATTCTTCATATCAATCCTCTAATTCTTTCAAAGCTTCGATATCAACTTCGCCCTCTTCGGTCTTAATAGCCTCAATTACAACTTCTTCAGTTTTTGCAACATCCTTTATCGTTTTAACCTCGTCAGCTTTAAAAACCTTCAAATCCGTTTCATTCTCCTTATCAAGCCTTACTCTTACCATTTCCTTTAATAAGTTCATACCCACAACAACTCCATGTCCTTCAGGAGTGTCAACTATTGCTCCTGTTTTGGGAATTCTGTCCAATATCTCCTCATAAGCTGCTTCTTCGTATTTGAGGCAACACATCAATCTTCCGCATGCGCCTGAAATCTTCGTTGGATTGAGTGATAAACCCTGTTCCTTGGCCATTTTTATCGATACCGGATCAAACTCGCTCAGGAAAGATGTACAGCAAAGAATACGACCGCAAACACCAATTCCGCCCATCATTCTGGATTCGTCGCGAACTCCTATCTGTCGAAGTTCAATTCTTGTTTTGAATATTGCCGCAAGATCCTTGACCAGTTCTCTGAAATCAATTCTTCCTTCAGCCGTGAAATAAAACAATACCTTATTATTATCAAATGTATACTCTACATCAACCAGTTTCATGTTTAAATCATGCTCTTTTATCTTCTTTAAGCACGTTTCGAGTGCTTCCTTTTCCTTCTTTTCATTTTCTTCAGCGTGCTTCGCATCTTCCTCAGTTGCAATCCTGATTACGCTTTTCAAGGGCGATACAATTTCTTCGTCTTCAATTTCCCTTTTAGGAATGACAACCAAACCGTATTCAATTCCTCTTGCGGTTTCAACAATTACATGTGAATTCATTTCTATTTCAAATTCGCCGGGATCAAAATAATATATCTTTCCGCCCTTTTTAAATCTTACACCGACAACACTTACCATCAGTCGTTTTCCTCCTGGATTTTCATTAGCATAACCTCAATACAGAGCTGATAATTTACATTTTGCATTATATATTTGCGTGTTACTTCGATTATTTCTATGTTTTTAATGAGCTCATGCTCCTTATACTCTTTTGCATTAACTAATATGATATCCTTTTTATCCGAATTAATCAATAGATTTCCATCCCCGGCGCTTTGTGTGACAAGCAAGTCCCTGTAGAACATTGCCATTATATCGAGTATCGTATTTATTTCCGGTTTGTTTTCATTGAAAAAAGGATAGATCTCAAAAACATCTAAAAGGTTCTTCGAATTTAAACGATTAATTATTCCCAGCGTCTCTTCCCTTAGCTTAATAAAATCTTCGGAGCCGGCGAGTTTGATTGCCGTTCCGATTATTCCGTTTGAATACGATGCAATAAAATCTGCGCCTTTAATATTTCCGCTAAAGTCAGTTTTCAATATATTTTTTACTTCCGAGTCTTCATTCTTTTTGAATTCAAATTTGACAGCTCTCGAACGAACGGTTTCAAGCAGGGAAGTATAGTTTGAAGTGGTCAATATTATCGTTACATACTTCGGAGGTTCCTCAAGTATTTTAAGCAGACTGTTCTGGGCTTCTTTAGTCATTTTCTCGGCTTCATTGATTACATAGACTTTTCTTTTCGAATATGTTGGTCTGATGCTCACATCCGAATGAATTTTTCTTGCCTCTTCTATTTTAATGCTTGTACCGGTTGGTTCAATCACTTTATAATCAGGGTTTGCTTCGCTTGAAAACATTCTGCAGGCATAACATTTTCCGCACGAATCAATGCCTCCGTCGTCCGAAATTGTTTCAGAACACAAAAGCATTGCCGAAAAGATACTTGCAACAGTCCTTTTACCAATGCCCCGGGGACCCGAAAATATATATGCGTGACCGACTGTATCGTTTGCTATTGATTTTTTAAGTGACAATAAAATCTCTTTTTGCCCAATTACTTTATTAAAGTTCATACTCACCCATTCCCGAATGTTTGTTGCAAAATTATACTTTTTCAAATCTTTCAACATCAATAACAAAAACTGTTCCGCCGCCCACTATTACTTCAACGGGATATGGCATGAACATTCCCCCGACGTTTGGCTGAATCGAAGAATTTATAATTTCTTTCCTGCTCTTCGAATCCTTTTGAATTATTGCTATTACCTCGTTTACATCCTTTTCTTTTACCCCAACCAGAAGAGTTGTATTTCCCTCCCTCAGAAATCCGCCTGTAGAACACAGCTTGGTAACGCTGAACCCTTTTTTGGTCAGGTTATTTGTAACCTTGTGTCCGTCTTCGTTATGAACAATAGCAAATACAAGTTTCATCTCAAAACCTCCTTCTACTATTATTTATTTCGCTAATTATTAAATCACAGCATCAATAATCTTCCTGACATCGGCTGCAATTGCTTCAACACCTCTGTTGCTGTCAATTGTCACAATTCTTTGAGGATTATCGGAAGCAAGCTTTTTATATCCCTTATAAACTCTCATGTGAAAATCCATTTCTTCTTTTTCAATTCTATCGGGACCTGATAATTTTGTTCTTCTCTCCAATGCAATCTCAGGACTTATATCAAAAAACAATGTCAGGTTCGGCAGTATTCCGTCAACGGCCGTTTTATTAACAGTTTCGATTATTTCAATTCCCATGCCGCGTCCAAAACCCTGATACACATAACTCGAATCAATAAATCTGTCGGCTATGACTGTCTTCCCCTGCTCGATTGCAGGACGGATTATCTCGTCCACAAGCTGCGCGCGGGAAGCGGCATACAATAAAAGTTCCGTCATGTCGGCCATTTTAGTGTTTTCGGGATCGAGGATAATTGAGCGTATTTTTTCGCTTATTGTTGTACCACCCGGTTCACGTGTCAGAACAACGTCAATTCCTTTATTGTTGATATAGTCTTTCATCATTTCAATTTGAGTTGATTTGCCTGAACCATCTGTTCCCTCAACTGTTATGAACATGCCTCTTTTCATATTTTTATCCCCTAATGACACAAATTTTCGAATTGTCCTTTAACCCCGTTACATTTCCGCCTAATTTAATAATACTACAAATATAGCTTATTGTATCATCCAAAATAATTTCACCCGGACAAATCACAGGAACTCCCGGGGGATAAGGCACAACCATTTCAGCACAAACCATGCCTTCCGCATCACTAATTCCAATCCAAACCTTATCCTTTGCTGCGGCTTCGTTTGGACGAATCTTTTGAGCAGGTAAATCAGGAATTTTTGTAATTGCATCTGCCGGGCTTACCATTTTAAATTCATTATTATTGTTTGATTCACTTTGTTTTTTACTATTGATTTCTTGTCCGTATTTGACGGCGATCGACCTCAAAGCATTTCGCAATGTTTCAAGTTCCTTCACTGTGTCAGAAACCGTACTTATGCATATTACATTATACATGTCCGACATCTCAACCTGAATATTGAATTGCTTTCTGAGTATGTCAGCAGCCTCAAAACCCGAAAGTCCAACATCCCTGAAATTTATAACTATTCTTGTTTCATCATATGAGTTTTCAGCGTTGGTTTTATTAATCATATTATCAGATTCGGGCTCATTGAATAAACTATACTTTTCCTTTAATGTTTTAATGCCTTCCGTTTTTAAAATGTTTTTATAAAATTTATCCAGATTATTTAAAAGTTCATCCAGCATGCCCTCTCCGTAATTCTGCATAACAGAACGGGCTATGTCGAGAGATGCCAAAATAATATATGAGGGGCTTGAAGTCATAAGCAATCTGAAATTATATTCAAGCTTTTCAGTGTCAATTCTATTCGTTTTAAATTCATTTGTTTTTACATGCAGATAAGCTCCCTGCGTGAACGCCGGCAGAGTTTTATGCGCGCTTTGAACACAAATGTCCGCACCTGCATCCATAGCTGAAACCGGAAGCCTTCCGCTGAATATCAGATGTGCTCCGTGAGCTTCGTCAACAGCGAGAATTTTGCTGTGCTCCTGAACAATTTTCGCAATTTTTTCTATATCGCAGCATACTCCGTAATAGTTCGGTCTTGTAATTAAAAGACCGACAGCATCAGGATTGTCTTTAAAAGCTTTTTCAACTTGTGAAGGAGTTATCGACAATGAAATTCCAAATTCATCGTCATACTCGGGACTGATATAAACGGGATTGACATCAGCGATCAGCATTCCGTTTACAACAGATTTATGGCAGTCTCTGGCAACTATGAGTTTATCCTTTGGCTTGCAGATTGTCATTATCATAGCATGAATCCCACCGGTTGAGCCATTAACAAGAAAATAGGTTCTGTCTGCTCCGAACGCATTCGCCGCAAGTATCTGAGCCTCTTTTATCGTCTCCATTGGATAAAAAAGATTATCCGTCCCCGGCAACTCCGTTAAATCAAGCACTGACAGGTCTCCTAAAAGTTCTTTCGGAAGACCGCGCCCAAGCTTATGACCCGGCATATGAAACGGAATTGGATTTGTATCGGCATATTTCTTTAATGCATTATAAATAGGAATATCATTGATATTAATATGAGCACCTTCTTATTTTTAAGGAGAATTGGTTATATTCTCGCAACACCTGTTTTCCTTGCAGCCTTTTCAACCTCGAAAGCCACAGCTTTTGCAACTCTTGGGTCAAAAGGAGCAGGAATTACATAGTCCTCATTCAATTCTTCGTCTGAAACCAATGAAGCAATTGCAAAAGCGGCAGCGATTTTCATTTCATCATTTATATCGCTTGCTCTCACATCAAGTGCACCTCTGAATATTCCCGGGAACGCAAGCACATTATTAATTTGATTTGCAAAGTCAGATCTTCCGGTTCCCATAACCCTTGCACCTGCTGCTTTTGCAAGTTCAGGCATAATTTCAGGTGTCGGATTTGCCATTGCAAATATTACAGGATCGTGTGCCATGTCCTTCACCATTTGTTCTGTTACTGTACCCGGTGCTGAGACTCCTATGAAAACATCGGCTCCAATCATTACATCTTTCAATGTGCCCTTTTTATTTTCAAGGTTTGATATCTTTGCCATCAAGGCTTTTTCGTCGTTCAATCCTTCTCTTCCTTCGTAAATCGCACCTTTTCTGTCGCAGAGAATTACCTTCTTTAATCCCATGCTCATCAGAAGCTTGGTAACAGCAATTCCCGCAGCTCCCGAACCATTTACAACAACAGATATATTTTTAATATCTTTTTTAACTATTTTTAATGCATTAATCATTGCAGCCAGAACAACCACTGCGGTTCCGTGCTGGTCATCATGAAACACAGGTATGTCGCAAATTTCTTTCAGCCTTTTTTCTATTTCGAAGCATCTCGGAGCAGAAATATCTTCAAGATTGATTCCGCCAAAGCTTCCCGCCAACAGGCTTACTGTATTTACAATATCATCAGCATTTTTTGACCTTATGCAGAGCGGAAAGGCATCTACATCTCCGAATGTTTTAAATAATACGCATTTACCTTCCATAACAGGCATTCCGGCTTCAGGCCCAATGTCTCCGAGACCCAAAACTGCAGTTCCGTCGGTTACAACCGCAACCAGATTCCATCTTCTCGTGTATTCATAAGAAAGATTTATATCCTTCTCAATCGCAAGACATGGTTCCGCAACACCCGGCGTATATGCTAAAGAGAGATCTCTTTTGTCTTTTACAGGTACTGTGCTTATTACTTCTATTTTGCCCTTCCATTCGCCATGCAGTTTTAATGATTCTTCCTGAATATTCATTTAGAACTCCTCCCGGATATTATTTGTATTTGGCAGCGCTTTTACTTGTTCTTTTCATATACAATTCTTAATCCTTCAAGCGATAAATTGCCATTTATTTCATCAATAGTCGAAGACTCTTTTGCGATGAGGCGAGAAAGACCGCCTGTTGCGATAACCTTTATTTTATCTTCTCCCATTTCGCTCTTAATTCTATTTACTATATAATCAACCTGCCCTATTTGTCCGTAAATAATCCCCGACTGAAGGTTAGATACAGTGTTTTTGCCAATGACATTATCAGGCTTCACAAGCTCTATCCTCGGAAGTTTTGCGGTTCTTTGGAATAGTGCGTCCGCTGATATTTTAACACCGGGACAAATTGCACCTCCAAGATACTCACCCTTTGAACTGATCGTTTCAAATTTTGTTGCCGTTCCAAAATCGACAACAATCGTTGGCCCGCCATATAACTCAAATGCTGCGACTGAGTTCACAATTCTGTCAGCACCAAGTTCTTTCGGATTTTCATACTTAATATTTATTCCGGTTTTAATTCCCGGACTAACAATTATTGGCGTCAAATTAAAATACTTTCTTATTGCATGTTCAATCGAATACATAATCTGCGGAACCACCGATGCAATAATTACGGCTTCAACCTTTTTTATATCGAGCTTTTCGTTATTAAACAGACTGATTATAAAAATACCGAATTCATCAGAAGCTTTTTCTTTATCGGTATTCATTCTCCATGTATTTAAAAGCTTTTTCCCATCAAATAATCCCATCGCTATATTCGTGTTGCCAACATCCATTACCAAAATCATTAACAATACCTCCAAAATATTTTTATTGCTTCAAAATACTTAAATAAACCGGGTTTTTACAAACCCGGTCAAAG
>JBAZRJ010000018.1:0-36241 GCA_041662985.1 Clostridia bacterium | reverse complement strand
ATGCTTTCAAAACAACCGCCGCAGCAACTGACGATATGGGTAAAGTATTCTTCACATCAGCAGCAGGAAATGACATACAGTTTGAAACTGTTGTAAGAAAATCGGTTTACACTCCGGGTGTTACTTACAGTGCATTTGAAGAGAATGGCGGATGGCAGGATAACGGGTTATTCCTGGGATATAACAACAAAGGAATAGTAACAATTAATTATGATGCATCGGCTACAATAGCCAATGCTAACGGTTCAGTTGACTTTGCCGATTCAAATACTCTTCTTACGGGATTCGGCGATCTATGCATGCTCATAAGATTCAGCGGAACGGTTACGGCACAAACTCCCGGCGCAATTGAAGTACGAGACGGAGCAGCAGGAAATATTTTTAAATCAGATTTCCAGGTTATGTACATCCCCGGAACCTTATACCACATAAGAGTCGTAGCCGATATGACTGCAAAGACTTACAGCGTTTGGGTTACTCCTCCGGGAGAATCTGAAGTAAAAATTGCTTCCAATTATGGGTTTAGACCAACTGCAACTGATGCTGACGATATTGGACAGGTATTCGTGGTTTCGGCATACGATACCGATTTGGTAACGATGCAGAACTTGATAATTGAAAGTACCGGTAATCCTTAAAAGTTTGAGGTTCAACAGGTTATTTAAAAATAGGTTCTATATCAAATATTGGGGTGGACAAATGAAAATTTATCTGCTCTGACATTTGATATAGAGCCTTTAAATATTTGAATTGGGATTATATGATTCCAAAGTATTGTGTTGCATTATTGTAGCAAATATCCCTGACCATTTTTCCGATAAGATTGATGTCATCAGGTGCTACACCCTCATAAACCATTTGGCCAAGCATATTACAGAGTATTCTCCTGAAATATTCATGGCGGGTAAACGATATCATGCTCCTTGAGTCTGTCAGCATTCCAACCGACCTGCTAAGCAAGCCAATGGCTGACAATGCGGTGATTTGTCTTGTGATTCCATCCTTTTGGTCATTAAACCACCATGCCGCTCCAAACTGAATTTTCGCAGGAGTCTGACTCTGAAAACAACCTGTAATTGCTGAAATTATTTCGTTATTGGAAGGATTAAGACAATAAATTATAGTTTTTGGCAGTTCATCCGTGACATCAAGACAATTTAAAAAATATATCAGGTTTTCAGCTATCGGATAGTCTGTAATCGTATCAAAGCCGGCATCGGGACCGGTAATCCCGTACATTCTGCTATTGGTGTTTCTAACCGCACCCACATGAAATTGCATTGTCCAGTTTAACTTATTGTACGTTTTGCCGAGGAACGATAAGACCTGAGTTCTGTAACCTGTTATTTCATCATCATTAAGATTCACGCCATTAATTGCTTTTATAAAAGTATCTTCAGCATTTTTTTCGGTACTCTCTGAGAATTTTAAGGCGGATTCAAGAGAATGATCAGACATTCTGCAACCGGTTTCATTAAAAAAATCGATTCTTTTTATCAATGCATTCTTAAAATCTGAATAGCGGTTTATTTTTATATTCGCTGCACTTTCAAGTTTTTTCAGCCAATCGGTAAACCCTTCTCTTTCAATATATATGGCATTGTCTGCCCTAAATGTCGGAAGCACCTTAACATCAAATGATGCATCTTTTGAAATTTCAATGTGGTGAATAAGACTGTCCACAGGATCATCAGTTGTACAAAGAAATTTCACATTAGCCCTTTTCAAAAGTGCCCTGGGACGAAAATCATCTTTCTGCAACATTTTATTGCAAACATTCCAAATTTCCTCCGCACTTTCCGGAGACAATAATTTTTCGATACCAAAATACCTTCTCAGCTCAAGGTGAATCCATTGATATATTGGATTTCCTATACATTTTGGAATTGTCTCGGCAATTTTTTTAAATTTGCTGAAATCGTCAGCTGTGCCCGTAATGAATTTTTCATCAATGCCATTTATTCGCATGATTCGCCATTTATAATGATCGCTTTTCAGCCATAATTCAGTGATGTTTTTATAGCATAAATTTTCTGCTATTTCTTTAGGATCTATATGATTATGGAAATCAAATATTGGCATGTCTTTGGCGTATTTGTCATATAACTCGACAGCAAAATCATTATTTAATAGAAATTTTTCATTTAGAAATCCCTTCAACATGTTAAAAACTCCTTTAATACCGCCCTCATTTAATTAAGTGATGTATTATCTGTCCGGCTTGGGTTTCAGAACGTTAGTTTGACATCCTTTTTATTTGAATCCGTTTTTATCTTCTTGGGTTTGGATTTCTTGATTTTTTCCTGCAGCTTTTCAAAATATAAATCTTCATCCACCGGAATGCTGACCCAATTATCAATCCATGATGATAACTGAATTGCATTTGATATTTGAAGTCCGTTAATACCTTCTATGCCGGGTGCAATCAGAGGTGTCTTATTTAAAATGGCGTCAACCCAGTTTTCAGTTATTCCTTTATGGGCTTTTTCAACACCGGTTATTGGTATTTCGCATTTCCAAACCTCCGGCTGCGAAAACGGATTTGTGGCATTTGAATTAAAAGTCCTTTCAGACTGTCGATTTCTCCAGGATGTAAGTTTCCCATCCTCCGAAACGATTTTGCCCATATCCCCAATAACTTCTAACCTGTTCGTACCGGGGGTTTCCCCGGTTGATGTTATAAAAACACCTGTCGCTCCATTTTCATATTCAACATATGCTGTCACATCATCTTCGACTTCGATGTCATGATATTTTCCAAAACCGCAGAATGCTCTGATGCGCAATGGCATACCGCAAATCCACTGCCATAAATCGAGGTTATGGGGACATTGATTTATTAAAACTCCTCCGCCTTCCCCCTCCCATGTTGCCCGCCAGTTCCCTGAATTAAAATATATTTCGGGACGATACCAATTTGTAATTATCCAGTTTGTTCGCTTGATTTCTCCCAACTCCCCGGAAGAAATAATATCTCTGAGTTTCTGATAAAGAGGATTGGTTCGTTGATTATACATAATCCCAAATACAAGACCGCATTTTTCCGCAGCTGTGTTCATTTCTCTAACCTGCTTTGTATAAACACCCGCAGGCTTTTCCAATAAAACATGCAAACCCTGATTGAATGACTTCATAGACAAAATTGGATGTTCGAAATGTGGAACTGCAATTATCAAACCATCGACGAGCCCTGATTTAATAATTGAGTCAGCATCTCTAAACATCTTAACATTTTCTTTAAGATTTTCCTTTGCCCATTCCAGCCGTATTGGTGAAATATCGCAAACTGCTGTTAATTCAGCATTTTTTATCTCTCCGCTGTCAATATATTTGGCATGGATAGCCCCCATATTTCCTAATCCCATGACACCAATACGCACTTTTCCCATAACTATACCCTCCCAAAAAACTAGTCAGTCAAATAATTACTCAGATAATTTAAGCTCATCTCCAGGCTTTCAAATGGGCTTCTTCTACAAGTATCCTGCTCAATAGCATACCATTTAACATTGTTTTCTCTGCATACCTCGATAATTGAAGGCCAGTCCAGGTTACCTTCTCCGATTTCAGCCATTTCTGTTTTTCCTTCATAAAATTCCATATCTTTAAAATGGACAACATCTATGCGCCCCTTCAACTTTTTAAGATATTCCACAGGACTTCCGCCACCTGCCTGAACCCAATATGTATCAAGCTCGAATCCAACCTTTTTACCATCGGTTTCGTTAATTAATATTTCAAGACCTGTCAGCCCGTTGAATTTTTCAAATTCAAAATTATGGTTATGATAAATGAGATTTAACCCTTCGTGCGAAAGCTTTTCTCCGATAATCGATGCCTCTCGCGCAAATTCAAAATAACCATCTTTATTCCTAAATTCCTGCGGCATGCTTCCAATCCCAACATATTCGCAGTCCCAAAGCTTATGTTCATTAACGACTGAATTAAAATCGTTTTTCAACCTATCGAACGAAACATGAGTCGCACAGATTTTTAAATCCAGTTCATGAGTCAGATCTTTAATAAAATTTGGTTCTGCATATCCCATTCCTGATACCTGAATTGATTGATAACCCATCTTTTTCACTTTTCTGAAGGTATCTTCAACATCTTCGCGGGTTTTTAAAAAATTCCTGAGAGTAAAAAGCTGAGCGGCAATTGAGTTTTTATCCATTAATGTAAACCTCCTCTTTTATTCCATTTATAATTTTATCTAATGCGTTATATGCTATATCGAATTTTTCGATTCCATCATTTGATATTGACTGATTTCTGTCTATATTCTGTTCCAATTCATGAAATCCCTCAAAAACTGATAGATGAGGCTCCAGCGATACAAATATTTTTGATTTATCTCTTGATAATTCTTGCAGTATCTCTTTTATTTTACCATCCCCCAAACCTGTGGGAACATTACTTTTTTCGCCTCTGACAGCATCCTTAACATGAAAATAGTCAATGTGATTTTTTAAAATCCGATAGGCGTAGGGATAAGCCTCTATGCCACACTGAATAAAGTTTGCCGGATCAAATGTAGCCCTAAAATAACTGCTGCCAATTGTCTCCAATAAGTCCAGACATCTTTCCGGCGTATCACCGTAGATTCCTTTTTCATTTTCGTGCAAAAGAGTTATTTTTCTTGCTTCAGCAGCTTTAACCATCGATTTTATTCTTTCAACTATTTCATTTCTGAATAAATCGTAGTCTGCGTTATCATCAATATAAAAACTAAAAAGTCTAATATATTTTGCTTTAAGTATTTCTGCTATATCAAGAGTATGAATAAAAAGCTCAAAATGCTGTTCGAAGGATTCGTTGATGCTAATTTTGCCAATCGGGGATGCGATTGCCGAGATAGCAAAGTTATTTTTATCGAGTTCGTTCCTTATTTCTCTTACTTGTTCAATTGAATATTCTGTTATATTTTTTCCGTTTACTCCTCGCATCTCAATATAATTAATTCCATATTTCTTAAGTACATCCATTTGAGTTGAAAGAGAACTGTCAATTTCATCCGCAAAAGCGCTTAGCATAAAATCAGTCATTTACACCATTTCCTTTCGTAATTCATAAAAAATACTTCCCCTTCTACTAATTTTAATGTATAATTAAGCGATAGATAAGATATTTTTAGATAGTTTTATCGCTTTTTTTGTCTTTTTATTGGGAGTAAATTGATGAAGGTTAAACACGATTACAATACCAATAAATTTCTTTTTGGACATGCATGCAGTGGAATTATTGATATTGACTTCCATTTACATGATGGTTTTGAAATTTACTACTTAATTTCAGGTGATGTCAACTATTTTGTTGAAAAAAAGATATATGAGCTAAAAAATGGTGATGTTATAATTACCAATAAATCCGAAATCCATAAACCGCATTTCAAATCCGAAAAAACATACGAGCGAATAATAGTCCAGTTCAGTAAGGAATTACCTATCCTTTACGGAACGGATAATTTCAATCTATTAAACTGTTTTAATAATAGACAAAAGGGCGAAAATAATCTTATCCGTTTAAACCACGACTCGCAGGAAGAATTATTGGTGTTGTTTGATAAGCTGGAACAAACCTCAAAAAATATAAATCCATCGGATAAAATATTAAGAAATACATACCTTATTCAAATTCTGGTGTTATTGAACAACAATTTTACGAATACAAACAGTTCTGATATAAACACTAATATTCCAAGAAAAATATCTCCGATTTTGGACTATATCAATGAAAACCTCAACAGTGACCTGTCATTGAACTCAATTGAAGAAATATTTTTTATAAATAAATATTATTTCAGCAGATTATTTAAGAAAAGTACCGGGATTAATCCCCATGAATATATAGTATACAAAAGACTGGCTTGGTCAAAGGAATTGCTTGCAGAAGGTTATAGTGTTACCGAGGTTTCAAATATGACCGGATTTAATGACTACGCTAATTTCCTCAGAGTATTTAAAAATGTTATAGGCATTTCACCGGGACTTTACAGAAAAATTAATCTGTCTGCAAAATCCCCGCAAAATACTGAAAAAAAGGTTTAGAATAAATTTTTATTATTTACGTATTGACTAAAATAATTCTGTTGACAAATATCTTTCTCCTGTATCAGGCAATAGGACCACGATGACTTTTCCCTTGTTTTCAGGCCTTTTGGCAATTTGAGTTGCTGCAAAAACGGCCGCACCCGATGATATTCCGATAAGCAGACCTTCGGTTTTAGACAATTTTTTTGCCGCATTGAATGCATCTTCATTTGTAACCCGATAAACTTCATCAAGAATGTTCATATTTAAAACTTTTGGAATAAATCCAGCCCCTATACCCTGAATCTTGTGCGGTCCCGGTTTCCCTCCGGATAAGACAGGTGATGAGGATGGTTCGACAGCGACTATTTTAATCTCCGGATTTTTCTTTTTTAACCCTTCTCCAACTCCGCTTATTGTCCCGCCCGTTCCAACACCCGCAACAAATATGTCGACTTTGCCGTCTGTATCTTTCCAAATTTCCTCGGCGGTTGTTTTTCTATGAATTTCAGGATTAGCAGGGTTATTAAACTGCTGAGGCATAAATGAATTCGGAATCTCCTCTATCATTTCCTCAGCTTTAACTATTGCACCCGACATCCCGTCAGTTCCCGGAGTTAAAACAAGCTCGGCACCCAAAGCCAAAAGAAGTTTTCTCCTCTCCAGACTCATTGTTTCAGGCATTGTGAGAATTAATCTATATCCTCTTGATGCCGCCACAAATGCAAGTGCAATACCTGTGTTTCCGCTCGTAGGTTCTATTATGACCGTATCTTTGTTTATAAGTCCCTTATCCTCTGCATCCTTTATCATTTCATAACCAATTCTGTCTTTAACGCTCCCCAAAGGATTGAAATATTCCAGCTTTGCTATGAGTTTTGCACCAATATCGCTGGCTTTATTGTATTTTGTCAGTTCAAGCAGCGGTGTGTTTCCGATTAAATCAGTCAAACTTTTTGCTATTTTAGACATATTAACGCCCCCAATCTTTCCGATTTTCAATTTATTTTGTCGCTTTCTTCAGCGCCTGATCCAAATCGTAAATTAGGTCGTCGACATCCTCAATACCTATTGAAAGTCTGACCATATCCGGAGTTAAACCTGCCGCCTTTTGCTCCGCTTCATTAAGCTGTGAATGAGTTGTGCTTGCAGGGTGAATGACAAGTGACTTGGCATCTGCTACATTAGCAAGTAATGAGAATATCTCAAGACTGTCAATAAACTTTTTGCCGGCTTCAAGTCCGCCCTTTATACCAAATGTAAATATGGAGCCTACACCTTTTGGAAAATATTTTTTTGCCAATTCGTTATATTTGTTTCCCTCAAGTCCCGGATAATTTACCCACGATACCAAAGGACTATTGTTTAAGTATTCAGCGATTTTTTTTGAATTGGATACATGTCTCTCTACTCTGAGTGAAAGAGTTTCGAGTCCCTGAAGAAATAAAAATGCATTGAACGGACTTAATGCTGCTCCTGTGTCTCTAAGAAGCTGGACTCTTGCCTTCGTTATATAAGCTGCCGGGCCAACATCCGAAGCATACCTGATGCCATTATAACTTTTGTCCGGCTCTGTCAAAATCGGAAATTTACCGCTCCCAATCCAGTCGAATTTACCCGAATCAATTATTACGCCTCCGATTGAAGTTCCATGTCCTCCGATAAATTTCGTTGCCGAATGAACAACAATATCAGCTCCAAAATCAATTGGCTTAACAAGGTATGGCGTCCCGAAAGTATTATCAACAATAAAGAGAATTTTATTATCATGCGCAATCTTTGCTATCGCTTCAAAATCAACAAGATTAGTTCCCGGATTACCGATTGATTCGACATAAAGTGCCTTTGTATTTTTGGTGATTGCACGTCTGAAGTTCTCCGGATCATCCGGATCCACAAATATCGTTTTAATCCCCAGTCTCGGCAATGTTGTCGAAAAAAGATTATATGTTCCTCCATACAAGGTGCTCGCAGATACAATCTCATCGCCTGATCCGGCAATATTCAAAATTGCATATGTTATAGCTGCTGAACCCGAAGCAGTAGCAAGAGCTGCCACACCGCCTTCAAGAACTGCTATTCTTTTTTCAAAAACATCATTTGTCGGGTTCATAATTCTTGTATAAATATTTCCCGGTTTTCTTAAATTAAATAAATCCGATGCATGCTCTGCGTTTTCAAACACATATGAAGTAGTTTGATAAATAGGAACCGCCCTTGAACCCGTTTTTTTGTCTGCCTCTTGTCCCGCGTGAACCTGCAGTGTTTCAAATCCTAATTTTCTGTCAGTCATAATCAACATCTCCTTTTCACATATTCTTTATTCTTTAATATTATTTTTTATTTTATCGTTCTAACTTATTTCTAAAATTGATTATTGTTTACCCAGCAAATTATATATAGAACATCATTGACAAACTTCCGTTTAATTCTTTGTAGTTTGAAACGAGGTCTTCGAGTGTAATTGAGTCTGCAACTTTGCTTAAAGCCTCATTCATCTTGTCCCATACATTTAACTTGATACAATAATCAATATTTTTCTTATCACTTAAATCTTCGCTTTCATTTATTACCGTCGGATCCCCTTCAAGAATACGAAGTATTTTGCCGACTGTAATTTTAGAAGAACTTTCTGCAAGAACATATCCTCCCTGAGCGCCCTTAATACTTTTTACTATCCCGGCTTTTCTGAGTGCAGCGAAAACCTGTTCAAGATAACTTTCTGAAATATCCTGTCTTTCAGCTATACTATACAACGCCACATGCTGTCCGACAGGATTCATGGCCATATCAACCAAGGCTCTTAACCCGTACCTGCCTTTTGTAGAGATCCTCATATTTCATTCACCTCACTTAAAACATAGTAATCCTATATGTTTTATATAATAATACTACCTGGCATCAAAATTGTCAACTATTTTTATATTTTATATTGTTAATAAAATTTTTGGTTTAAAAATAATTATCGCGTGGTAAAAATATAGGTTATTCAACCCCATAATATTAAACAAAATAGGTTAGCGGAATAAACGAAAAGAGAATCATCTGCAAAGTGCACCGTCAAAAGCCCTTTTTAATAAGTCCTTGATTGATTAATATATTCTTTCTTCGAAATAAAAGCAGAATACAGAAAGCATTATACATTTCTTGAATAAGCCCAAAGATTGCGAATCTGATTTTTAATGGCATTATAATTCCAACTTTTGCTGCTTCGTTCGATACTATTTGGATCATGTATCAGAAAGCATCCATTCTCATAGCCGTAGATTACAATAAAATGCCCTGTTGTTGTAAAATCTCCCGGTCCCATGCAACAAATAATTGGATGTCCGTTTTGTATTTCCTGAATAATTACGCTTTCTGAAAGCGGAATCTCTTTTGCAGTAAGCCCATAAACTTTTGCGCCTGTCGTGAGTAATCCCCAGTCTGTACCCTTATTTAGAACATAGTATCCGCTTTTTGCGCTGAATTTTGCCACTTCTCTTGGATTAGCAGATACATTTCCTGTAACGCCAACAATAACCATCGATAAGCAAGTCGGTCCACATCCTGTAAGTGCGATAATGTCATCTCCGTATTTACTATACCCCCATCTTTCATCCCATTGCAAAAACAACGGTGTTTTTGCATTGATTTCATCATTTGTAAGCCGAATTACTTCGTTGCTATCCTTTTTATCATTATAATGCAGCACAAAATTGAGCATTTCCGGATTTTTGATAAGTGATTTAATAAGATCATCCGGATATCTGCTAATATTTTTAATAATACTTTCTATTTGCCCATCGCTTTTCGAAATTTGCTGCAATTGGCTTATAGTATCAGTTTTTTCAATATGTGGTTTTGCCTGTCCCATTAAAATAACAACGAAAGTTACTAAAATGCAAAGCAATGCAAATATTCGTATTGCTCTTCTCCTTTTTCTTGCCCTTTGTTTTCTATGAATTTGCATATTTTGTTTATATTGTTCGCAAATTATATTTGCGGTTTCCTTTCCAAGAAATAAAAAAAAGCATCTTTTGTTTTGGTATAATAATCATACTAAAACAGAAATACTTTTTATCCGTTTCTGTGTAAAGGAAACCTATTTTATTGTGATGAAAGTCATACGATTTTCTTAAGGAATCAATGGTAGATAGACTTCAATTTCAATATTTTCATTTTCACTTGATGCAGATATAGTGCCGTGATGCAGCTCAATAATTTCTTTTGCGATGGCAAGTCCAAGTCCTGCGCCCCCTGTTTTTGTGGCACGAGATGTATCCAAACGATAAAATTGATTAAATATACGCTCAAGTTTTTCTTTCGATATATTATTTCCTTGATTGCAAAAACTCATGTAAACACCCTCTGTATCTTGCTTTGCAACTATTTTTAGCGTACTGTTTTCAAAACTGTAGTTCACGGCATTACGGATCAAATTATCAAAAACTCGTTCTATTTTGCTCACATCACATTTGATTTCCATATCAGGGTCAATCTTTAAAGAGCATTTCAAATTCTTGACGGTCAGTAATGGGCTAAACTCATAAACAATCTGTTCTAGCATACGCGTAAGGTTTACATGGCTCAGTTCGAGTGTCAGCTGGCTCAAATTAAATCGTGTGATTTCAAAGAATTCGTTAATCAAATCTTCTAACCGTTCTGCTTTATCCAAGGAAATAGACAGATATTTTTCTCGAAGTTCTTCGGATATTTGCTGCTCGTCTCTAAGTAAAGTTAAGTATCCGATGACAGAGGTTAATGGTGTTTTCAAATCATGCGCAAGATAAGCGATTAAATCACTCTTTCGCTGTTCCGCTTCTTTCGCTAGACGTGCATTATGAATGGCTTCCTGTTTTACCTGATTCATTTTATTTTCTACCTGTTTCAATTCTGCCGGAAGATGAATAAAATCTTCATTGAATTCCACGAGCATATTACTTGCTTCCGCTATTGTATCTATATATCCAAGAGTTTTTTTCCAGTACGCAATAAATATGACAATAAACCCTGTTATCCAACAAATAAATAAAAACAATTCTCTATTGCTGCTGATTAGGTGCAATCCTTTATATAATAGACTGGTATCATACCAGGTAATCAATGAGGAAATGTAAAGTGAAAAAAAGAAAATACCTAGAAGGGCAATGGTGAAAATGACCAATGCACGAAAAAATCTTGTAAGTATGCTCCTCGTCAACTCTCTTCCTGAAAGGCTGTCTCTTTTCTTACTCAATGGTATAACCAATCCCCCACACTGTTTTAATAAACTTTGGTTTTCGTGACGGCTCATTCATTTTTTCTCGCAGTCGTGCCACATGAGCCATAACTGTGTTATTGTTATCCAAATATTTTTCGCCCCAAACTGCTTCAAAAAGTTCTTCCGAAGAAATCACTTTACCTTTATTGTCGCACAGATGCCAAAGGATCGAAAACTCAATCGGTGTAAGTGATAGCTGTTTTCCATAAAGTGTGCATTTATGCTTATCCTTGTTTATAACTAACCCCGAAAAATCATATTCATTGTTGAAACCATCAAAATCTACATGTCCCTGGTTATTATTGTATTTCATATATCTTCTCAATTGCGTTTTTACCCTTGCTGAAAGCTCCAGCGGATTGAATGGTTTAGTAATATAGTCATCTGCACCAAGTGTTAGTCCCATAATTTTATCCATATCTTCAACCTTCGCAGTCAGCATAATAACAGGGAAAAAATATTTCTCACGGATTTTTTGGCAAATTGAAAATCCATCAATGTCAGGCAGCATAACATCCAAAATTGCTAAATTAATAGGTACCTTTTCTATGCATTCCAAAGCTTCTTTGCCCGTGTAAAATTTATATACATTATAATTATCGTTCTTTAAATAGACTTCAATTAAGTCGGCAATTGATTGTTCATCATCTACGACTAAAATGTTTGCGTCCATGCCCATTTCCTTTCTTCAAATTCCAGTAACTTATTTATTAATCTCAACTGCCTCTTTGATTGCTTCCGCAAATACTTCGAGTCCTTCTTTCAAAGCCTCCTCAGTAATTATCAACGGAGGACATACCTTTATTGTAGCTCCCGCACCGACAGGTGCGAAGAAAAGCAATCCTTTTTCAATTGAAATTCTCACAATGTCGTGAGCCAGGTCAGGGTCTATATCTTTGGAACCTTTTTTAACAAATATCAATCCCCATGCTGCTCCGCATCCCTGCAAACTGCCTATAATTTCCGGGTATTTTTTCCTCAGTCCTTCAAGATAAGGTTTGCAAATTTCGCCTATTTTTACAGCGCTGTCAGCAAGATGGTTCTCAACCATGAAGTTCACATTAGCCAATGCAGCGGCTACCGATACAGGGTTTCCTGTATGGGTGCTTGTCATTTCGTTTGGTCCGTATAAATCCATGATGTCAGGTCTTCCGATTATTGCCGACAACGGCAATGAACTTGAAATACCTTTGCCGCAGCATACCAAATCAGCCTTTACACCATAGTGCTGGAATGCAAACAGCTTGCCCGAACGGTTAAATCCGGCCTGCACTTCATCAAATGTCAATACAATGTCATGCTTGTCGCAGAATTCTCTTAGTTTCTTTGCAAATCCAACCGGCATTAACTGAACCCAGCCGCCCTGGAATGTTTCGGGCATAATTCCGGCAATTTCATCATAGCTGACGTTCTGAGCATCAAGTGCTTCAAGAAATTTTCCAAAACATTTTTCGTCGCTGTAATCGGGATTGGTTTCATCCGCCCATGAATATCTGAATGCGTTCGGAAAAGGAACTTGAACCATGTCAGGATCGAGGTTTACAACCCACTTTTTGGCATTCGGCGAACCGCCCGCCATTAAAGCACCTAAAGTTCTGCCGTGGAAGTCATCCTCAAATGTAACAATTTTAATCTTTTTGTTTCCGCCGACTTTGATTCCATAGGTTCTGCTTAACTTTATTGCACATTCTGTCGATTCCGCACCGGTTGTGAGCAGGAACACCTTCTTTAAAGGTTCCGGACAAATTTCCGAAAGTCTCTTAACTAATTTTGCGCGGATCTCAGACGGAAAACAATAATTGTGAAGCAGTCCGTGCTCAACCTGATCAATTATGGCTTTCTTAACTTCCGGATTTGTGTGTCCCGAATTTGTTACCAGAACTCCAGAACTGAAGTCGAGCCATTTGTTGCCGTATTTGTCATATACATTGAAGCCCTCTGCCTTATCCCAAACCACAAGCGGCTGACCGCTCATCGAACGAGGTTCGTATTTCCTGAGGTCCTCAATTATCTTCATAGATTCCGGAACGGGTATTTCTGTAACAATTCTCCTGTTTTTTGTTTCAACCTTTGCTACTTTTCTTGGTGTCATTTCAAAACTCTTAGCCATTATTTATCAATTCCTTCCTAAATTAATATTTGGTATTATAAATTTTTTATCAATCTTTATATTATTCGCGTCAAACCTGAAAATTGACTTTCAGGAAATACTGTATCACAGAAATTGTTATAACCGATATTATTGTCGTAACTCCGATTGTCGCTGCGCTCAGTTCCTCATCCGCTTCCATTTCCATTGCCATTACATAACTCGATACCGAACTTGGCATTGCGCATAGTATTACACTTATTCCAAGATCAACGCCTCTGAATCCAAACGCATAATATGCCAGAACAAATGCGAGAGCCGGCATCGCAATCAACTTTACAAAAGAAGCTTTCAGAACAAGTCCGATGTTTTTGCTCAGGTGCCTTATTTCGATTGAACAACCTATTGAAATCAGTGCCAGCGGAAATGCCATCCCCGCTCCCACAGTAAGAAATTGATTAAGTATTCCGACGCTTAAAACCGGCACCTTGAAGAAGCATAGAATCAACCCGAGGAATGAGGAAATAATAAATGGATTAATCAAAACAGATATCATTTTAGTCCCAATGTTGACAAACAAATTAACTAAATGATATGTAATTGTACCCCAAAAACCTTCCTTTGTTTTTTCTCGCTTAATGCCGCCTTTAAATATCTCAAGTGCTATAACCGATAAAATGACTGCAGTTGGAGTATCAAATCCGTTTATAATTGCAGCTTTTCCGGTGTTAACAGCATACGCTCCCGTGAGACCCGCATCATAAAAACCGTTAATTACAGGCAATCCCATATATCCTTGGTTAGATCTGAAACTGCTCATGTGAAAAGCTCCCCGCTTTCGCCTGTCCCTTATAAAGAATGCCAGGAAAAGGGTGATTGTAAACACTATGGATGTTACCAGTAAATTATTTGCGACCAGATTAAGTTTAAAAGCATCGCCGAAGTTTAATCCCACGATAGATTTGAACGTCAATACCGGAAACGCAAAGTAGTAGACTAATTTGCTCAGAAAATTTTTGATATCAACAGTGATGATACCTTTTTGCTTGAGTATATAGCCCATTGCCACATAAATAAATATCGGTATTGTAATCGCAAGTATTTCCATAAAACTCCCTCGGTTTAATTACACTCTTAACTTCTGTTTACTGCCTTCGACTGCACATTTGTATATAGCGTTATCGCACTTATTCTTATTCAAAAGATATATTCATGTCATCATCAAATTTTACAAATTTCCCACCTGCATCTGCACTCATTCTCATCGCATTGTTTATTGCAACGCCTATTAACGCCTGCTTCGGTAATCCTCTGGTGTCTTCCATCTCTTTTAGAATGCTCTGTCTTAATGCAAGAGCCTCTTTAGGATCTTTGCCCAATGTCTCATTGAATATTCTGCGGATGTCGTTGATCCCCTGTACGATGCTGTCATATCCGTAGCCTACATTGTCAACCTGTCCTGGGAAATCCCAGCTGTCATATTGTTTGAAGAAGTTTGGATTATAATCCTCGTATCCATTTTTCTCAGTTACGAAATGAGTGTTTCTGTCCTTGTGATCCGCCCAGTATTCACCCATTGTGCCTAAAAGATTCATTCCCTGGTTTGTCATTGCACTGTTCTTCTCGCTGTTAACCCATGACGTCTGAATAAAAAATACAGAACCGTCTTCCCATTCAATCGTTGCCTGGTTTGCATCATAAGCATTCTTGCCTTGTGTCGGCAGGAATTTCTTCTGTCCGAAAGCAACCATTCTTTTTGGCTTAAGCCCGGTAATGAAGTAATATGCATCCGCATAATGAACTCCTATATATTCGAATGACGAACTTTTTTCAGCCCAATCTTTGAATACATTTAAAGCCATGTATTTAGGTTCTTCAATCCATGCATGGCCATGAAGCATTTCTCCGAGTTCGCCTTTCCTGAACTTATATCTTGCCGCTCTGACTGACCTGTCATGTCTCTTGTGATAGTCTGTCAAAACATAGATTCCTTTCTCGTCCGCCTCTTTAATTATGTCACGAGCTTCGTCAACCTTTAGGCAAAGAGGTTTTTCAACTATTACGTGCCTTCCGATTTCCAGCGCCGCCTTAATAACCGGTGTATGCAAATGATCGGGCGTAGCAACAATAACAACTCCGTTTTCAGGCAAAGCTCTTATCGCATCCTTGAACATATCCGGATATCTTTCTGTCTCTCCATATACGTCAGGATCCGGATATCCCTGAAACTTCGGAAACATTCCCTGTAATTCCCTGATAATGTCACCGGTTAAAGAACTTATTGAAACATTACCGACTCTTCCGTATTTTTGTTCCTGAAATACTGTTGGCAGAACTACTTCTTTGCTTATCATACCGCCACCGACTACAAGAACATCAATCTTTCCGTCAAAACTTCCCATAATTACGCCTCCTATAATTTTTTTGGCAATCGTTTTTAAAAATTCTATATTTTTATATTTATAGACAAATTTTAATATTCTTTTTCTTTCCGTATCAATAAACTATAATTGTAATTTTACTGTTCATATCAATAATTGCATACTCTTTTAACTTGCCGTAATACTACTTAAATTTTAGCAACTGACTTTCTTTCAATAAGTGTCGGTTCAAGCGTTATCGAAATGTCTGTCACTCCATCGTCCTCCATGCTGTCGAGAAGTTGCTTGCAAGCGATGCGCCCTGTCTCGAACGCAGGCTGGTTGACAGTCGTAAGCGGCGGATTAACCATTGATGAAAACTCTATATTATCAAACCCAATAACCGATATGTCGTCAGGAACCTTGATTCCGTTGTTAAAAAGCTCTTGAATGATTCCGAAAGCCGTCATGTCATTTACAGCAAAAACAGCAGTCGGTCGGTCCTGCAATTCAAGCATTTTCTTTGCAAGCTGCCGTCCGTTTTCAAACTCGTAAGTTCCGTTGTGTGATTCTTCTTCAGTCTGCGCAACTAAAATATTCTCGTCTTTTATTTTTATGTTGTTCTTCACAAGTGCGTATTTGTAACCTTCAAGGGTATCCTGTCTGCTTTCTCTTATAATCGGCGATGAAATAAATGCAATATTTTTATGCCCCATTTTTACCAGATACTCGACCGCCATAAGTCCGCCCTTTGCGTAGTCAAAACCAACCTTGCTGCACTTCAGGTTCTGAACATTCTGATCAAACACCACAATCTTTATGCCGTTTTCCTGCATCTCTTTTAAATATAGGTGGTTTTCATCAATAGATGAAATAATCATACCTCTGATTTGCTTCTGGTATAGAGTTTCTATATATTTTTTCTCAGTCACTGCATCTCTGAAAGAGTTGCAAAGCAGAATATCAAAACCTCTTCGCCTTGCTTCAAGCTCTATACCGAGTACCATCTGCGGATAAAAAGGATTCGAAATTGTCGGAATAATAACACCTATATCTTTGCTTTCGCTCTTCTTCAGCATTCTTCCAACCATATTTGTCGTATAATTCATCCTTTTTGCCGTGTCAAAAATCCTGATGCTCAACTCTTCTTTAACCGGATAACCGCTTTTGCTTAAAACACGTGAAACAGTAGCAGCAGATGTTCCAACCTCATTTGCTATATCATAAATTGTTGCTTTTTTGCCTCTTAATCTTTGTTCTTCCATATGTTCTCCTGTCAAAAGTACGACAACTGTAAAAAATAATTTCTCTGCAAAGAAAACAATCGTTTATAGAAACTTTATAGTAATCGATTTCTATAACTATTATACGCCAACAATTTTAGTTTGACAAGGGAATTTGCAAATTATTTTCGAAATGCAGGACGCTTCTCGGGGACGCTTCTTAATTTTAGTAAGAAATGTGGCAGAGGTTAAAGTTGAAGACGAGTATGTTTTCAAAATAATTTCAAAAGAAAACATCCCGAGTCGGCAATTTCACACCTCGTGACACATTGATTAAATACTTATTATGAGAACCGTCCCCGATGTTTCATCCATTTAATTCAGTCAGAACAGGAAAACCATCTCTGATTTCAATACGTGAAATTCCGCAGTTTCCTATTTTAAAATGCCAAAGACCTTCAAGACCGAGGCCTAACAGATTCGCAATTATCTTTCTTATGCATCCGTAATGAGTGACAATAAGATATGTTCCTTCTTTGTTCTTATTTATCAAACCGTTTACGAAATTCGTTATTCTTTCGTATGATTGCTGCGCACTTTCACCGTCTTTTATTTGATAGTTTTGCCAGTCATCGCGCCATAGTTTATGCTCTTCGGGGTATCCCTGAACAATTTCTTCATACTTTAAATCGTCCCAGACCCCAAAATTACGCTCTTTTAACTCATCGGCGAAAATAATATCGAGATTAAAGTTTTCGTTTATAATTTCGGCAGTCATCTTTGCTCTTGAAAGCGGACTTGAATAAAACCTATCGATTTTAAGTCCGGAAAGTTTCTCTTTTGCTTCTCTTGCCTGTGCAATACCGTTTTCATTGAGCGCGACATCAGTCCAGCCAAGATAAGTGCCCTTTTTATTGTTATCGGTTTCTCCATGCCTTACAATGATTAGTTCGAGCATATTTTTCACCCTTTGAATTATTTTATCGCATAATTCTGCAAAATACACACCGCCAGCAAAAATATTGTTTGGTTTATTTCTAGAGTTGCACCCAATGTATCCCCTGTCGCTCCTCCGATTTTTCTTCCCAAAAGTTTAATTGTTACAAATGCTGAAATCGGCGGAAGAATCGAAATAATAAGACCATTAAAACCTGCTGTCAAATAAAATATTGCAAAATATATGACTAATCCTATAATAATTTCTTTGCTTCCGCAATATTCGATAAATGATTTACCGATTCCCTCTCCGTTTCTTGCATATTTCGAAACACCTGCACCGACAGTCGAAGCTATCCTTCCGGCAACCGGCATAAGCAAGAGTATTAAGACAATATATTCTTTATTTATACCCAACAATAGAGAAATATCAAGCAATAATATACATATAATCGCCAAAACCGCATTTGTTCCAACTCTGCTGTCGCGCATTATCTCAAGGATTTTTTCTTTCGGACGGTTTGAAAATATACCGTCGAATGAATCCCCGAGCCCGTCAAAATGAAGCCCTCCGGTAACTATTATATATATTACGACAACAAGAACAACACAAATATAAGCGGGTAAAACCCGATTTAAAATGATATATGCGCAAGCAAGGATTTCTCCGATTATAAGGCCCACCAAAGGCGCGAAAATCAAGCCTCTTCCATAATCCTCATGCTCCGCTTTATAATTCGGTGTAATTGGGATTCTTGTAAAGAACTGAATCATAAGTACCAACCGCTTAATTAATTTCATTAATTCCTCCTGATTTGAAAACCTACTTTATTTTTACAGGTATGCCTGAAACGCATAGATAAACCTCATCTGCAGTATTTGCAATCATTTGATTGGCTCGTCCGGCAATATCTCTGAAAACTCTTCCCGAATCGGTCTGCGGTACAACTCCCATGCCAACCTCATTTGTAACTATAATAAACTTAACATCACTTGATTTTGCTGTTTTCAACAATTTACTAATCTCTGATTTTACGTATTCCTCAATTTCATCGGCTTCCGAGACGCTTATATGCTCTAAGTCTTTGCATTTTTCAAACATAATATTTGAAACCATCATTGTTATGCAGTCCACCAAAACTGCATCTTTGCACCCGATACATTCTTCGAGTAAAATATCAAAATCCTTATATCCCTCAACAGTCTCCCAATATTGCGGTCTGTTCATCTTATGCATTTTTATTCTGTATTCCATCTCTTCATCGGTCGAAACCGAAGTGGCAACAAAGACTACATTTCCTCCTGCCTGCATTGCAATTTCTTCTGCATAACGGCTCTTCCCGGATCTCGCTCCACCCGTGACCAAAACCATTTTACCCATATTGGTTTCACCTCCTGAAAAATTTAAATTGCTTCATGCAATGTCGCCGATGTTACAATTACAGCATTTTTCCTCAGCTCATTGTACAATTTCGTTGCTTTGCCGTCTGTGAAATCTCTTTTTTTGTAATCGTCATCTTCAATTATAACAAGTTTGTCGGCATGTTTTGCCGCTTCAAGATTTTTCATGTTCTGCCATCCAAACGGCATGTTACAAAGTATGGTCAAATAGGAACTTTCAATCATACCAATGTTTTTATTCATTGCTTCATCGCTTATATCAGTAAACGGATCACTTTCAGTATACTCAATTCCGAAAACTTTTGCACTTTCCAGGTCACTGTCACCGTGTGCAAAAACTCCCGCCGTAACCAAAAATCCGTTTTCAAACAATTGTCTTATAACCCCTGACGAAGAGCCTCCTCCGCCAATTACATGTATGTGCTCTTTTTTATCTGTTTTTTCATATCCATGCAGGTAAAAATCGAGTAATCCGGTAATTCTGTTTTTATAGACAAGTGCATTCACACCGTACGCACGGGAAAGATTGTCGGATGTCAGGACCTCATTCGGCTGCCCTTTTGCAATTATTTTCCCTTCGTTTAACAGTACTAATTTTGAGCAATAACGCGCTGCGATTTTTAAATCATGAACTGCTGCGATAACTGTTTTTCCTCCATCGCAAAGTTCCCTGGCATACTTGAAAATCTGTTCCTGATGCGTAATATCAAGGTTTGCCGTCGGTTCATCCAGCATTAAAATATTCGCTTCCTGCGCAAGAACCTTCGCAAAAAGTACCCTTTGTTTTTCACCGCCCGAAATCTGCGTGATTGGTTTGTTTTTTAAACTAAGAGTGTCGGTATATTCCATACACTTTTCAGCTATTTTATAATCTTTTTTGCCTTCATTTGCAAACTTTCTGATATACGGGTATCTTCCCATCAGTACCACATCAAGTGTTGAGAAAGGAAATGTAATCGTTGTATTTTGGTGCATAAAAGAAATTTCACGCGCCATTTTTTTGGTGCTAAGATCTTTTCTATTGTGTTGATTAATTGTTATGTGACCGCTCGGCTTTAAAATTCCGTTGATGCATTTTAAAAGAGTGGTTTTCCCTGAACCGTTTGGCCCGATGACTCCAATGAATTCACCCTTTTCCACAGTCAAATTGATATCCTTTATAATATCTGTCCGGTTAATGCTAAAACTCAAACCCGAAATCTCTATAGCAATATTATCCGTCAAAATACTCCACCTGCCCTTCTTGACCTGATAAGCAGGTATAAAAAGTAAGGCGCGCCGACAAGGGAAGTTATTATTCCCACATTTATTTCAATCGGTGCAAAAGCAATTCTTGCGATAAGATCACAGATTACCAGGAATATTGCTCCCGCGACTGCACTTGCAGGCAGAAGAAGTCTGTGGTCCGGACCTAAAATTATTCTCATTATATGTGGTACAATCAGTCCGACAAAACTTATCGGACCGCTTATGCACACTGCGGCTGCCGTGGTTATCGATGCAACAATTAATATAAGCATCCGTATCTTTGAAGAATTAACACCGACCGACTGTGCCTCTTCCTCTCCCAATAGCATAACATTTAAATCTCTTGCAAAAGTTATCAAAATTACCACACCGATAATTATCGGAATAAATACAAGCTGAACTGATTCCCATCTGATACTGTATAGGTTTCCCATAGACCAGAACAAAAATTCGTGCACGTTGTCTTTGCTTGTGAATGACAAAATCATTGATGTAATGGCTCCCAGGAAAGTGCTCACGGCGATACCGGATAGAATCAGGGTAAAAACCGCAACCTTGCCGCCCCTCAAAGAAAGTACGAATATTATCAAAGCTGCCAGAAGAGCTCCGACTGAAGCAAACAGAGGCAGATAAAATATGCTGCTTGCCGACAGTCCGAGCGCTATCGCGGTAACTGCGCCAAGCCCGGCACCGCTTGAAACACCTATAATACCGGGATCAGCCATTGGATTTCTGAACATCCCCTGTAAAACCGCTCCGGTTGTCGCTAATGCCGAGCCTATTAACACTGCCGCTAAAACTCTTGGAAGTCTTACTGAATAAATTATTGCCATTTGGTATGGCTCAAATCCCGAATTGTTAACCAGACCGAGTTTATTTAAAATTATCCTTATAATTGATTGAATCGGCACATAGACTGTTCCGATTGACGCTGCGACAACAATCACTACCGCCAGAATCATAAGCATCAGAGGAATTATCCATGATCTTTTAAAACGTTTCATTCTGCCTCCTGATTTAACGTATTATTTAAACAATTTCGGATAAGCGGTTTTCGCAAGTAATTCCGCACCATTAATCATATATTGTGATGTGCTTTGCATATATCTGTCCGTTAATATATAAACCCTTTTGTTTTTTACAGCTTTTAATCCTGCAAAACTGCTGTCCTTCATAAATTTGTTCAGGTAAGCCTTTGGATTTACCGAATTGTCATAAGACCATGATGGAAGAATAATTATATCGGGATTCATTTTGATAACCGCTTCTTTGGACAGGTTCGGCCATCCTTTCAGACCCGCTTTAGAAGCAGCATTTACAAGTCCGGCTTTGTTGACCAATGAATCAAAACTCGTTCCCTTTGCATAAGTACTTCCGTAGAATGAATAACTTAAAACAGTCAGTCTCTTGTTTTTCGGAATCGATCTCAATTTACTTTTACTCCAGAGCTTATTTAATCTTGTCTTAATTCCTTTGACCATTTTATCGCCCTCTCCCACGATACCGTTCATAAATGCAATTTCCTTGATTGCAGTAAACAATTCCGAGAAGTTTGTGGGCGATTTAAATACAAAAACTGGGATTTTAGCATCCCTTAACTGTTGGACAAACGCCTTTTCTTTCCAGTCTGCGAGATATACAAGGTCCGGTTTTAAGCTGATTATTTTTTCAAGGTCAGCGTCGATTTTTATCGGGAACTTTTTTGCAAAAGCCGCAATGTTTGATATCCCGGGATCTGCCGCAAAAATATCAATTGCCTTAATCCTTTTTGTATTAATCAATGAAACAAGTATTTCATCTGTTGTAAGTGTCAGCGACACAATCGCACTTGGCTTTTTGGTTATGGTTATAAATGATCCGCTGTAATCCTTAACCTTGATGGGATATTTTGACGATATAGCATTCGTAAAACACGCAAACATTGATATTGTAAATACCGTCGCTATTGCACCCGCTAATATTTTTTTATTAACACGATTTAAAATTTTATTCATGTCCATTCTCCTTTTTCTTTTTTAGCTTTCGATACCTATCCGTCCTTTTGTTCCTTTATCCATGGGATGCTTTATCGCGTTTATTTCGGAAACATAGTCCGAAAGTTCTATTAATTCTTTTGGAGCATCTCTTCCCGTCATCAATATTTCAAGTCTTTCAGGCTTCGATTTTATTAATTCCTCAACATCTTTTAAATCAACCATTCCCATTGATATTGCAGCCATTATCTCGTCAAGAATTATGACATCCCGGTTACCTTTTAGAATCTCGTCCTTCGCAAAATTCAGGATTCTCAACTGAACCCTTTTAGCTTCTTCAAGTTCTTTTTCATTCATATCACAGGTGAATTTTTTAATCTCTTCTCCCCTGTGAATCATAAATCCGGGTTCGAGTTTTTTTATGGTTTCAATTTCACCTGTGAAAGCGCCTTTTAGAAATTGAATTAAAAGAACTTTAAGTCCCCTGCCGTATGCTCTCATTCCAAGACCAAGCGCAGCTGTTGTCTTGCCTTTACCGTCTCCGGTATAAATATGAACCAAGCCCTTCATAGCAAACACCCCTTACTTTCGTTCGGCCTTTTAAATAAATTAAACCTCTCAACATTTTCATGCTAAGAGGTTTCGATATAATCGCGGTCACAATTAATTGACACTGTCGACACCCCCCTATCGTTCGTAGAGTTTTCGGTGTACCAATACAGGCAGGTCTTCTGGCTTAAGTATCATTGTTGTTTTGCACCTTCCCGGTTTCCCAGTGGCAAACACAAAACGACCATACTTTCACAGCGGCGGGACCGCGTGGGATTGTTACCCACTTCCCTTTTATTTAATCCAAGGATTAAAACCTGTACTCGTAGATTTAGTTTTCAATGTTTATCATTTATAGTTTAATCCAACAAATTATATTATGCAAGAGATTTTTTATAAATATTTCAGGTTGCATTTGATATCATATTTTTAGTTAAATTTGAAATCAATTTATAATTTGCCCTTGACACAAATTCTGTTTTGTGTGATAATTGGCTCAATTAAATACAATCTTCAGGGCAGGGTGCAATTCCCTACCGGCGGTAATATGATTTTTCATTAGCCCGCGAGCGAAAGCTGACTCAGGTGTGATTCCGAGGCCGACAGTAAAGTCTGGATGAAAGAAGATTATTAAAAATGCTTTTATTGTTCCCTGAGATTATTTTTAGGGAACATTTTTGTTGAAAAATTATATTAAAAAGGGGTTTTATTTATGAAAATGAATGTTAACACATTGGTAAAAATTGCTGTTCTTGCTGCACTTGCTTTTGTCTTTATGCTATTGGAATTTTCTCTTCCTGTTTTTCTCCCGTTTTTGAAATTCGATATAAGTGAAATTCCTGTATTGCTTGCGGGATTCACATTGGGACCTTTGGCAGCGGTTTTGGTTGAATTTATAAAAAACTTTTTGCATTTATTTGTATCAGGTTCCGGCGGAGTCGGTGAACTGGCAAATTTCATTATGGGAGTAGCATTTGTTGTACCTGCATCAATTATTTATAGGAGACATAAGAGCAGGCTATATGCAATAATTGGGCTTTTGACAGGTATTATTATGATGTCTGTCGTAGCAGCTTTCGTAAACTATTATGTGCTAGTACCATTTTTTGCAAAATTGTTTCACATATCTTTAGATACTTTAATCAGTTCGGGTACAAGTATAAACAGCAGTATTTTGGATCTGAAAACATTGATAGTTTATGGAGTCATACCATTTAATTTATTCAAGGGGTTTGTGGTTTCTTTGTTAATAATGTTGATTTATAAAAAGCTTTCGCCAATATTGCATAAAGAAAGCTTTCGAGCCAAATTAAAATAATTATTTGGACTACATTATTTTTTGGATATATTGTCACCGTCTCATTCTTATGAGGCGGTGAGTTTTTTGATATAAACAGCTTTTTGAAACTTGCCGTTTTTATCTTCAACTGCAATAGCTTTATCGGGCCCTTCGTTCTTAAGTAAATATATTTTGCTTCCGGATGGGAAAATCGTTTTGTCAGCTTCAACACCTGATGCAACAATATCACCATTTTTATAAGGCTTCCTCACGATAATACGTTTAACAACTCCTATGCTTGTATCTATATTTCCTTGATTGATTGTATCCTCATCAAAGTTTCCTTCAAAGTTATATATTTTATTATCCCAGACGATACTAAGAGAGGTTACTGACCTATCAATCCTGTAATACTTGCCATCTCTTAAAATTGCAATAGCTTCAGTAATTTCTACATTTTTAATTAAAAATAATTGATTGCCCGTAGAGAATTTTGAAACATCATTGAATTCACCATTATGTTTAGGCATCGGGATTACCTGTTTTGCAACAGTTCCAACCATATTGCCGACTTCTAAAACATTTATTTCCTTAGGTACAGCATTTCCACTGTACAGAGAATTATTCCACATTAAAGCACTTGGATAACTTCCCTGTTTGGTGGAAATATTAGGCCCTTTTATTAAAAAATTATACCCGAATATTCCAAAACAGATAAGTATCGCAAGGCTTACGGTTACTAAAAAAATAGGTTTCAAAACAAACTTATTGCATTGTCTCTTATATATTTTTTCAGATAATCTTTGCTCTATTTCTTTTTCGGGTTCAATTTTATTAATAACATGCTTAATATCGTTTCTATTCATAACTATTCTCCTCTAATTCGATTTTTAAGATTTCCCGGCCGCGTTTCAAACGCATTTTTATAGCAGACTCACTGATTCTAAGTGTCTCTGACATTTTTTTAACTGAATAATCTTCAAAATAGTGTAAATGAATAACAACTTTATATTTTTCAGGTAGTTTTAAAATGTCTTCCATAATATTTAAATCACCAGGATTGCTAAAATAGTTTTCAACATTTTCTGTTTTCACAACTCTTTTTCTCCAAACACTTCTAAGCATATCTTTGCAAATATTTGAAGTTATTCTGATGAGCCATGCTTTTTCATGTTCGCTATCAGCAAATTGAGGTGATTTATAGATAAGCTTTAGAAACGCCTCCTGCATTGCTTCTTCTGCATCTTCTTTATTGCCGAGATAGACCATGCAAATTTTAAACAGCATGCCCCCATATAAATTGTACCTTACCGAAAAATTATCGTTTACATGTTGTAACGACTTACGCATAAGTAAAAACCTCCTTCATCTATAACACGACTTAGAATAAAAAAAGGTCACATTATTAATTTTATTATTGCGGTTGAGGTTTAAGTCATTTGTCATGATAAGATTTTACAACGAATTAAAAAACTCTTTATACAGAGCTCTTACTGCATTTTTTTCGTCAGTTGATTTAACAGAAAACATCATGCTGATTTCCGATGAACCCTGATTTATCATCTCAATATTTATTTTGGCATTTGCAATCGAGCCAATCGCTCTTGCGGCAACGCCGACTGCATTGAACATGCCCTCCCCGACTATCATTATCAGAGTCAGATTTCTCTTGAGCGAAATGTCATCCAGCGCAAGCTCACGTTTTAATTTATCCATAAGCCTTCCTTCTTTTTCTTTGGTTAACTGTTTTTCTCTAAGTATAATCGAGATACTGTCTATACCGGAAGGCATGTGTTCATAGGCGAGATTTTCTTCCTCGAGAAACTGAAGAATCTTTCTTCCGAATCCAACCTCTCTGTTTAGCATATATTTTCCGACAAATAAACAGCAAAAACCATCATCGCTACTAATCCCAACCACCGGTCCGTTTGTAATTTCACGGTTGTTCGAAATCAAAGTGCCCGACGCTTCAGGATTATCGGTATTTTTAATGTTTACAGGAATGTTGGTTCTGTAAACCGGTTCAAGAGTTTCCTCGTGAAGTACTGAAAATCCGCCATAAGATAGCTCCCGCATTTCCCTGTAGGTAATATTTGAAATCGGTTGTGGATTATGTACAACATTGGGATCTGCAGCAAAAACCGAGTCCACATCGGTAAAGTTTTCGTAAACCTCAGCTTTAACGGCAACTGCAAGAATTGAACCGGTGATATCCGAACCGCCTCTTGGAAAAGTTACAACCTCGCCCTTTGAGGAATATCCGAAAAAACCGGGAAATACGAGAATTCCGGCCATTTCCTTTAATTTTTTCAAATTATTATATGATTCAGGAAGCACTCTCGCATTTCCAAACTCATCACTTAGCATAAGTCCCGCATCCTTCGGGTTAATGTATTTTGCCTGAACTCCAAGGCTTTTTAGATACTCGGCAAAAATCTTCGCTGCATTATCCTCTCCTGCGGCTTTCATACTGTCAAGAAATTTATTCTTGTTATCTATTTGTTTTGGAACACGGCTATAAATATCCTCTTTTATTCTGTCGACAATATCGCCCTTTAGTCCAAGCCCATCGGCAATTTCAGAATATCTTTCTACGATTTCAGTGATTATACCTTCATCGTTACCGTTCTTAATATGATTTTTTGCACATTTAATTAAAAGATCGGTAACCTTTGTATCTTCCTTAAACCTCTTGCCCGGAGCCGATACAACAACAAGTCTTCGTTCTTCATCAGACAAAACAATACTGCACGCTTTTTTAATTTGATCCGCTGTCGCAAGCGAAGTACCTCCAAATTTTATAACCTTCATAATGAAAATACCTCCGATATTAATTTGATTATCAAGAACTATTCACTTAAATAATTCTTGTGTCTTGTTTTCGAAAATTCATTCTTCAAAGAATCTTATCGTATTAGCTACCTTCTCAATTACATCCGATTGATTTAATTTTTTAATAAACCCTTTGAAACTTTTTTCAGTAATAACATCTGTTTTAAACGCATATTCATCTTTTGCAAAATCCATTTGCAAAACGACTTTTTCAACATCTCCAATTAAGCTTTTTACGAGCTTTTCGGCTCCCTCGTGATTTTTCACTTTAAGTCTGACGAAAAATTCAGACTCAGTTTCGTCAATATTCACAATATTGTTTTCATTCATTATTTTCCAAACATTATTTGAGTTGCTTTCAACATGCTTTACAATATCTATGACATCCGCTACAACTGCTGAAGCAGTAGGAAGTTTACCCGCTCCGCGCCCGTAGAACATTGCATCTCCGATTGCATTTCCACGGACGATTATCGCATTGAACACACCCTCAACATTTGCAAGCTGACCCGAATTGTTTACGATTACGGGTGTTACTCTTGCAAAAATGTTTTCTCCGTATCTTCTGCTTATAGCAAGAAGTTTTATTTTGGAATCCATTTCCTTAGCATATTGCATATCTTCCAAAGTTATCTCTCTTATTCCCTCTGTGTAAATACGATTTGCATCTACAAATTCGTTATATGAAATCGAGGATAATATGGCGATTTTTCTGCACGCATCAACTCCGTCAATATCCGAAGACGGATCAGCTTCTGCATAACCCTTTTCTTGAGCATCCTTCAAAGCTTCGCCAAAATCCTTCCCTTCTTTCCTCATGCTTGTCAGAATATAATTTGTGGTTCCGTTTAATATTCCCGCAATCCCGATTATTTCATTCGCAGCAAGACACTGGTTCAAAGGACGGACAATCGGAATGCCGCCGCCTACGCTTGCTTCGAAAAGATAGCTGACGTTATTATCCCTTGCCATTTTTAACAGCTCCGGACCGTGAGTCGCAACAAGTTCTTTATTTGAAGTCACAACACTTTTACCTGACGACAATGCTCTCCTGGTAAAATCGTATGCAAATTTAGTCCCGCCTATAGTCTCAACCAGAATGCTGATGGAGTCATCTTTGAAAACTTCCTCCGCATCCTTAGTCATAAGCTCTGCATCAGGACAGTCTGTAAAGTCCCTTATATCAAGGACTTTTTTAACTTTAATTTCCTCGCCTGCCCTGGTACCGATACTGTGCCTATTCTTTTTAATCACTTCAACCACACCCGAACCGACTACTCCGTAGCCCAAAACCGCAATATTAACCATTGTGCAACCCCCATTATGTAAAAATAACTGCTTACTATCGTGACAGAATTTCCTGTTTTGTTACCCCTTCTATGGTTCCTATATCATTAAGCAAATCTTCAACATTCTGTATCATTCCAGCCGTTTCAATCGATATTGTAACATCGGCCAGACCATTAATCGGTATATTCTGGTTTATTGTCAGAATATTCGCCTTCGATTGTGCAATCCGATTGATTATGCTCGACAATATCCCCGAAAAATCTTCCACCACAAAAAACAGTGTCAAAACTTTTCCTCTTGAAGTTTCGTAAAAAGGAAACACGTAGTCTTTATATTTGTAATAGGCGCTTCTGCTTATTCCTGCCTGCTTTACGGCATCGTTAACTGTCTTAACTGCACCTTTGCTTAGAATTTTTTTGACTTCGATGACTTTTGTGAAAACCTCCGGAAGCACCGAAGAATCAACTAAAAACTGTGTTGAACGCTTTTCCATATCTCCTCCGTGTCCGCCCATCGTGTACAATTGTGTTCCCGTTGTGTAATGTTATCACAAATTTCTCGATTTTTCAAGTGTCTTTATGGTAAATTGACAAATTTTTAAGTGAATTGCAAAAATAAATGACGTTAGTCATCTTTTAATCTCCACCAATATTTTATATAATCAATTTAAATACCGGGATTGGACAGGATGTTTGATATGAATATTTCAAATGTGAAAAACAGAATATGGGAACTTGATTTTCTCAGAGGTTTCGCTCTTCTATGTATGATTTATTTTCATATGGTTTTCGACCTTAGTTTTTTTTACAATTTCAACATTAACATAAGCAGCGGATTCAATTTCTTCATCGGCAGGTCTTCGGCAGTTCTGTTTATTCTCATTGCCGGTATCAGTTGTCTGATTAGCAGAAACAATTTAAAAAGAGGATTGAAAATATTGGCCGTGGCTTTAGTTATTACAATCATCTCACATATATACAACCCCACTGTCGGCATAAAGTTCGGGATTTTACATTTTCTTTCGGTAAGCATTCTGCTATATCCCGTTTTCAAGAAGATCAATCGATATATTTTGATTATTTTAGGAATAATTGTGATTTCATTCGGATATATTTTGATGAATATAAATGTCAGTTTCGATTATCTGTTCCCGATTGGTCTTCACAGCAACACGTTTGTGTCCTCGGACTATTACCCGCTGATTCCGTTCTTGGGAGTGTTTCTTTTTGGCATTGCACTCGGAAAGTTTCTTTACACGAGTAGGAAAAGTCTTATACCGATAAAATTTCAGGACAATATTATTAATATGGCAGGCAGAAATACATTGATCCTATATTTGGTTCATCAGCCTATAATACTCATCCTCCTGGCGTTCATATCTCTCTTTATCAAGTTTTAAAAAATTTCAAGAGAGCTTATTTTTATTTTTTTAAATTTCTTATTTTTGCGCAAATACTATAATATTTTAATATTTATAACCATGTTGTCGGACGGGTTCTCGCTTTACATTTTTGTCATTAAACAAAATCTTGCCGGGAAGGTAATAATCGTACCATAAAATAATTTATTGCAAAGTATACAGTATTTTCAATTATGCCAATAATAAATCTCTGTATAAATAATTTTATGTTTTATGTTAATTGCAAATTATGATAGAATATGTGCATGTAAGTCCGCTCAAACCGGAAAGGCGTTGATAAATATGAAAAGATGGCTGGGGTTAATTCCTTTGATTGCAGTTCTTGTCATTTCGATGCTATACTTCTCCATACCCGATAAAATCAACTTTGAATATAGACAAAATGCGTCAATAGCAGCAGGAAGCGGTTGCAGTTTTGTGATAAAAACCGACGGCTCACTATGGGCATGGGGATCGAATTACTATGGTGAGCTTGGTTATAAAGACACCGGAAATCCCAACTTTCTATTTACTGACGCAAAAAAAGTAATTGAAAAATCTCAAAACTATACTTCTGAACCAAAAATAGTAATTACAAGCGATGTTAAAGCTGTTGCTACAGGGGGAGACCATACAATTGCGCTCAAAACAAACGGTTCTGTCTGGGCATGGGGGACAAACAATTTGTATCAGATCGGGGACGGTACTACAAAAAACAGGATGACTCCAAAACAAATTATTAAGGGCGATGTAAAAGCTATAGCTGCGAGCAGTGAAGCTGAAGAGGGCCTTTACAACGTAAATGCGGGAAGAATAAACTCTTCATATTCGTTAGCACTTAAAAATGATGGATCGCTTTGGGTTTGGGGAAGATCTTATTATAATCAGAGTGGCAATGGAATACACAAAATCTATTCTAAACCAACTAAAATAATAAAAAGCGGTGTAAAGGACATAGCGGTGAGCAATCATGTGATTTATATTGTAAAAACGATTGGCTCTCTATGGTATTGGGGGAATCTCAATGCATTCAATCCATTTCAAATTATCTCACACGGTGTCAAGACAATTGCGGCAGGTAACGATTTTATAATTGCCTTAAAAACAAACGGTTCTGTTTGGGCTTTGGGCAACAATTTCTACGGACAATTGGGAGATGGAACTACCAAAGAACGCAATACTCCGAAGCAAATAATAAAAACCGGGGTCAAAGCCATATCGGCGTGCGGCTATCGAACCATAGTACTTAAAAACAATGGATCCGTTTTGGGATGGGGAAATCTTATCGGTTCAACACCCGCAAAAGTAAAAATAAATGATGTTAAAACAATTGCAACCGGTGCTGACCATTCAATTATCTTAAAAAATGACGGCTCTCTTTGGACTTGGGGTGAGAATCTATATGGCCAGCTTGGTGACGGAACAAGGACAAGGAGCCCCGAACCAAAGTCACTTACGACATATTATGTCCTAATTGTATTAATTATGCTAATTTTAATCGGAGCAATTATTACTCTCTCAATTATATTCAATATCCGCAGAAAAAGATTAATCCGGGAAGTAAAGGCTAATATTAATTCGGACGGTCTTTCGCCTAGGCAGGATGATTTCAACAAAACATCCGAAAGTATTCCTGCGGTTATAATTAATTTTAATTTCATCAAAACTCGTTCGCCTCAATTTACAAAATCATTCGGACCCTTCAGAATTTTGCTGGACAATAGGGTTATTGGGGTTATTGAATGGGGTAAAAGCACACAGCTGAATATTCCTGAAGGTAATCACGAATTATCCCTGTTGTATTTTAATAGAAACGAAGGCTCAAATAAGTTAAAATTATTTGCCGCGACCGGCGAAACAATAAATGTAAGCTACTATTATGATAAAGATGCCTTCTCAATACTGTTAGTAAATGAAAGAGATCCGGGTCCAACTGATATTTTCAGAAAATGGAAAAAGCATGATGGCAACTACAAATTCGCTTATGGAATAATTTATTTTATCGGCGGGTATACTTTATTATTAGGGATAGTTTCGCTTTTTATTCCATTTCTACGAGAATTGGGATTCGATATTCCTGTTATGATAATATTTGGTTTGATTTATCTGGGTTTAGGTTTCGGAGTCAGGAAAAAATTGAATACCGCTTTAATAATCGCAGTTTTGCTTTATGGTTGGGATACATATGGGATTGCTCGAATAATTGTTGTCGATATTTTAAATAATATTAATAAGGCTTCGACAGGACTTGCATCAGGAGTGTTAATTTCGGGTTTAATTTTCCACATTATATTTCTAATTCTTATGCTAAAGGGCATTCCTGCAATCTACCGATTGAAGAACCAAAGGTCAGACAATTTTGAATCACCCGCTAATCCTACGAAGAACTAAAGCATTGAACAGACAATTCGGATTTATTGCTTGATTTTCAAGATATCCAAAACATTCTTTTTCATCTCGGATTTTTCGCAAACGGTTTTATGTTTTATTTCTTTATGGTCTAATCCTTTAAGACCTGCCGGCACTCCTATTCCGCATTTCTCCGACAGAATGTCCAGCAATTCAAACTCAGATTTTCCTTTTATGGAATCTTCGCCTAAAATCGCTCTGACAACACTCTTATTGAATTTGAAAGGACTTGCTGTTGAAGCAATAACCGCTTTAGATATATCTCCCGTTGAAATCACATATTTGTCATAAACATCTATTGCCACTGCTGTGTGAGTGTCAACAACGTAATTATAGTCTTTGTAAACGCTTTCAATTGTCTTTAATGTCTCAGCCTCCGTAGTGAAGCCCGCCCAAAATATTTTAGAAACCTTTTCAAATGTGTCCGGATCGATTTCATATCTACCGGCAGTTTTTAATTTTTCCATCCACTTGTTTAAAAGTTCCGGATTGTGACCATTTAATTCAAAGAGAAGCCGCTCTAAATTACTTGAAATGAGAATATCCATTGACGGTGAAACTGTTTTTTTAAATTCTCTGACACGGTTATAAATTCCTGTATTGATGAAATCGGTAAGAACATTATTGTCATTCGAAGCGCAAACGAGCTTTCCCACCGGAAGGCCCATTTGCATTGCGTAATACGATGCTAAAATATTTCCGAAATTACCCGTTGGAACAACAATATTTATTTTCTCGCTTAATTTAATCGAATCGTTTTTGACCAAATCACAGTATGCGGAAAAATAATACACAATCTGCGGAACAAGACGCCCCCAGTTAATCGAGTTTGCTGAAGAAAATCTAAAACCGTTCTCATCCATTAATTTAATGGTTTCCGAATCGGAAAAAATTTCTTTGACACCGTTTTGCGCATCATCAAAATTTCCATTAATGGCAATTGAATGAACATTTTTTCCCTCTTGGGTAACCATCTGCATTTTTTGGATTTCGCTGACACCGTTGTTCGGAAAAAATACAATAATTTCTGTCCCCTCAACATCTTTAAATCCCTCTAACGCAGCTTTCCCGGTATCGCCTGAAGTGGCGACAAGTATAACTATTCTTTTTGTCTCGCCGGTTTTCTTTACGGCCTTGACCAGAAGGTGAGGCAAAATCTGAAGCGCCATATCCTTAAACGCGCAAGTCGGACCGTGCCAAAGCTCAAGAACACTTACATGATCACTTAGTTTATGGAGTGGTGCGATTTCTACATCGTCAAATTTTTCGTCGGTATATGCCTTGTTCACACATTCGTTTATTTCGTCATCGGAATAATCGTCAATAAAGCATTTTAGTATTGCTATTGCCCTTTGTTTATAGTTCATCGAAATCATATTTTCAATTTGATTGAGTGAAACCACCGCTTTGCTTTCCGGCAAAAACAGTCCTCCATCAGTTGAAATGCCTGTTTTGATTGCTTCTGCCGAACTTATTGATTTTTCTTTTCCCCTTGTACTTTCGTACAGCATCATTTCCCCCTGTATTTGAAAACTTAATTTGTTGCAGTCGGTGCAGTTATTGGCGAAGATGTTGGAACTGTTGTAATGCTCTGCAATTTCCCCTCTGCATATCCGGCATAAATACTTGACGGGTATTCGTTAATCACCCTGTTGAATGCATTGGCCGCACTGATATTATCATTAAGACCCATGTGGGACTTACCTATATAATAAAGTGTTCTGGCCAACAAATCATTTACCGGTGTATATATGGCTACTTTATCAAGACTTACCAAAGCCTCCCGGAAATGGTCTGACTGATAAAGGTCGTAACCATCCTGAAAAACCTTGTCTGCAGCGATCGGAAAAACATCGGCGCATAATATATCATACTCTGTTTTCTCTTGACCTGAGAATTCTACTGTTTTCAGCAATACCAACAAATCAGCAGCTCCGATAGGATCGTCTGCCTTCGAAAGCCTTTCCGCCTGAATCAGATTTAAAACGCCCTGACTGTAGGCAACCTTAGTTTCATTTTCTTTTATGGTCTCTTTAAGTGTGCTGATTTCGTTTTTGAGATTCTTGTTTTCAGTAATATAATCCTGCAACGACAATTGATTATCGGAATTATTTTTACCGCTGTTAATACTTGCAATAATTATTCCTGAAATATAAATTAAAATAAGAATCACAAGAACTGCAACGGCAAACCTAAACAGAATGTTCATTTTTTTCGATTTCCAGGACATCTTAGGCTTATCGATTCTGATAACTCTTTTATTTCTGTCCTTATTTGCTTTCATTGAAGATTCTCTCTCAACATTCTTTTGAGAAGCTTCTCTTCTTGTTCCTCTTGACATTATTGAAGGTATTGAATTAATATATCTTGTTGCGCTTTCGTTCATATTGTCGATTGAAAGTACTTTTTCAAATGATTCCATTGCTTTTTCATAATCTCTTAATGACAGATAGCAAACCCCAAGCAAATTCATCGCATCAACGAATGAAGGATTAAGAGATATTGATTTTTTCAATTCAATTATTGCTATATCTTCGCTGTTTTGTTTTAAATTTATTAATGCTTTGTTATAAAGCAATATGGAATTTCTCATGTCGTCTGAAATATGAGGTTCTTTCTTAACTATGTCATCCAAACCTATTTGCTGATAATCTCGAATTTCCTGTTTTAAATTAAGCAAATTATTACCCCCAATATTGCCAAACCATTCTTTATATACCGTTTTTATCCGGCAGCGAACATTATCTTTCGTATTTCGCCAATATAATATAATGAACCAAGTGCACAGATTATATCGTTTGGTTTTGCCTGAGTTAATGCTGTTTCAACCGCTTCGTTTATTGTATCACTAACAATTGTGTTATTACAATACTTATTTACAATCCTCCCCAATTCATCGGCACTCACAGACCTATTGCTTAAAGGGGTTACCGATATAAATCCCTCTGCAAGCGGAGCTAGTGTTTCAATAATACTTATGTAATCCTTGTCCCTTAATACTCCCAAAATGAACGTAACCTTTTTACCTGGAAAGTACATTTTTATGTTTTCTGTAAATGCTTCTACACCTTCGGGATTGTGTGCCCCGTCGATTATAAACATTGGTTTTTCGTGGATGATTTCAAACCTTCCCGGCCATTTCGTATCGGCCAGTCCCTCTTTTATTGCGGATTGCGGTATTTTCAAGCCTTTTTTACCCAATATTTCGCATGCAAGAATTGCCATCACAGCATTCCTGATTTGATACGTCCCCAACAATGAAATTTTTAGGTTAGAGTAATTTTTTTTGTAATTGAATGACTGTCCCTTAAGGTTTTCCTCGGTAATTTTAATGCCTGAGAAATCCGCCTTGACGAGTCTTGCACTAAGGCTTGTGCACGTTTCGAAAATGACTTTTTCCGCTTCTGCTTCCTGCGGATACAATAGCACATCGCTGTATTTTTTAATGATTCCGGCTTTTTCGTAAGCGATTTTGGATAATGTGTTTCCGAGAATGTCAGTATGATCGTAGCTAATTGTTGTTATAACAGACAGCATAGGAGAATCAATTATATTTGTCGAATCGAACCTTCCGCCGAGTCCAACTTCCAAGACCACAACATCACAATTCATCTCGCAAAAATATTGGAATGCGATCGCAGTAACTATTTCAAATTCGGTAGGGTTCCCCTTGCCTTCAGCAAGCATAATATTGACATTTTTCTTTACAAATTCGGTGATTCTTGCGATATCATCGTTGGCAATCTCAGTGTTATTCACTTTAATTCTCTCTGAAAATCTTTCGATATAAGGTGAAATGAAAGTTCCGACTTTATAGCCTGATTTTAATAATATTTCGCTTATGAATGCAACAGTCGATCCCTTGCCGTTTGTGCCCGCAACATGAACATATCTAAGTTTTTTATGAGGATTTCCCATTAAACTCATCAATGTTTTCATATTGTCTAAACCGAGCTTTATCCCAAATTTCAATGAATTATGA
>JBAZRJ010000017.1:0-37658 GCA_041662985.1 Clostridia bacterium | reverse complement strand
GAAGTATTGTGTCGACATCATCCGTTTCGGTGATTCTTGCCGCAACGCCGCAGTTTAAAAGAAACTGGGCATTTCTTTCTTCCTGTCCCGGTATCGGTGACATAATAATGATAGGGAGCGATTCGGCAAGTGCCTCAGATACAGTAACCCCGCCCGGTTTGGTAATAATCAAATCCGAAATTTGCATAAAATCCGCAACAGAATCTGTGTAGCTGATTATTTTCACACTCTTTGTTTTTTCCAGAGAATATTTTTCGAGCTGCTTTTTAAGTTTTTTATTATGCCCGGTAATAACAATAATCTGGACATCATTATCCGATTTAATAATTGACATAAATACAGATTTCAAGCTTCCGTAACCAAGGCTGCCACCCATTATTAGGATTGTCGTCTTGTCTTCCAGCTCATTTACGCGTAATATATTCGACCGCGTTTTCCTCTCAATGAATTCGCGTTTGACAGGAATACCGTAATCAAATACTATGTTTGGGCTGAAGCCTTTTTTTATCATTTCATATTTCATTGTGCTGTTCGAAACAACATATGCGTCTATATTTTCATAAAGCCAAAAGGGATGAACAACATGATCGGTCAAGATTGCGATAATCGGTGCAGTCACTTTGCCCTTTTTCTTCATATTCGATAGCATCTGCAAAGGAAATGGGTGGGTGCAAACAATTACCGAAGGGTTGAAGTCATTAATAAGACTTTTAATCTTTCTTGACAAAAGCCTATTCACAGCCTTGCTTAAATCGTTGACATTATCACCTGTTTCGGCCATGTCATATAGCTTGCCCCATATTTGCGGAGTGTTTTTTACTGCATTTAGATAAAGTCCGTTTATAATAAACTTGTCTACAACCGGATTTGCGTATCTCAATGTGTCGACAACCAGGATTCTGTAGTCGGGATGTTTTCTTGTGATTTCATTGCTGACAGCTTCCGCAGCTTTCATATGACCACCGCCTGCGGACACTGAAAAAAATAGTATGTTCATGTCTTTTTGCCCCATGTATATTTCATTTAATATATTTTAATTTTTCGATGCATTTGATTGAATGGATTTTTTTAATAATCGCAGATCCTCGCCTGCAAATTTTAAAATAGTGAATGAGCCGATAATTCTCGAAGAAACTCTCTCAGTGTAGAACTCGGACAACTGGCTTGAATCAATATTTGTTGAAATAATTGTCTTCATTGGTTTTGAACTGTTATTTGGGTCTCTTGTGTTTAAAATGTTCAAAAGTTCCGCATATCTTGACGCTGTATGAGATTCGGTTCCCAGGTCGTCAATTATTAATAAATCGACATTAAAAATGTTTTTATAGCATGTGTAGTCGAATTCCTCATCACTAAAGCCTCTTCTTTTGTAGTCGGTTATTATATCGAAAAGAGCCGGAGCAGTGAGATAAAGCACTGTATAACCTTCTTTTAGAAGTTCGATTGCAATACAATTCAGCATATATGTTTTACCTGTACCAACCGGACCGGTAAAAAACATATTTTTTTCGTCAGGTGATTTAAAATTAATTACGAAAGACAGAGCCTTTTCCTTTATTCCCAGGATGTTGCGGCGAGGAGACTTCCTGATTCCATATTCTTCGACATTTATTTCGTCGGAATAAAGCATCTCATTAAAATTCAGGAAATTCTCGTCCTTTGTTATTTTAATATTAGACTCTTTGTACAAATAATCAATCAGAAGCTGTTTGTAACAAATACATTTTTCTGCCTTTTCTGCGGTTCCGACAAACCCCGTGTCTTTGCAATGCTGACAGGTATATGAGGGTTTGAGATAGTTTCTCGGGAAATTATGTTCTTTCAGAAGCTGTTGCTTTCTTTCATTTAATTTCTGAATTTCGCTGTTTAGGCTATCTTCTGCGGTTTTGTCGCCCGTTAAAATCATTTTACCGAAACGTATTCCTGACAGGCTGATTTTTTTATCTAAAGCTTCAATTTCAGGAACGGTTGAATAAACCTCTTCTTCCTTTTTTTGAAGTTCGGCGAAGGCATTAGAGAGCCTTCTGCGGAGTTCGACCATAATCTTGTTGTAAGTTTCCTTATTCATATAAACTCCCGTTGTGCTTAAAACTCGAATCAATTTAACTAAAGCTTTTCGTCAAACTGGGTATAGAAGTCCTTGTCATATGTCCTCTGCTCGAAATTCTTGTGCTGAGGAATTTGATTATTGTTTTTGGTTTGGCTTGTCTTTTCAGCCGTTTGTTTTTTGTGTATTTCCTCATTTGCAATTATCTGGTTCTTGTCAGCCAGACCGTTTTTATTCCAGTCCGATATAATTGCGTGGATATATTTGAAATTTGGATTTGTCTTTCCGGTTGTTTTTTTGAGTGCATATTCTATTATTTCAAAAGAATATTTATAATCAAAAACCCATTTACGGACTATCTCCTCTTCATATTCGGTCAGATTTCGGTTTAATTTGAGCTTCTTCACAATTTTTCCGCGGACATCGTTGAATTTCTGGCATTCGATCGAATAATTATCAAGATCGAAATTATTCTTAATTTTTTTATTGTGCCAAGCTTCAGCAACCCGGGTAATATAATTTTTTGAAAGTCCGTGATGCTCGTAGCAGTATTGAAATAAGGCGTACATAACATCCTCTTCAAACTTGTAGATGTCAAACCATGTGTCGATATCCGTATACCAGGATGGTGTCATAATACCCTGGAAAAATTTATTGTTGATTGCTTTTATTATTTCATTTCTCTTTTTATTTCTTTTTGAACTTTGTATTGCGTCTTCAGGAGAGGATGCGGTCTTTATACGGTAAATCTTCTTGATTTCCATTTCTTTTAAATCAACTAATATATAACTGCTGCTGTTAACCTTTTTTGTAACAATTCCGATATTCTCGAAGTATAATAATGCATTTTTTACTGTTTCTATGTCGAGTTCGAGCTTTTTTGATATTTCTTTTGTCGAAATCGGCTTATTGTGTTTGCTTAAAAACAGGCAATGTAAATAGACCTTGACAAAATTGCCGTCCATGGACGGCATATATTCGCTTATAAAAATATCGGGAAGTAACGTATCTGAAAGCAAAAAGGATTTATAAGACTCGAAGTACATTTGCGCAGCTCCTCCGGAAATTCGAAAAAATCTGTTTCGTAATAAACATTATACCACAGAAATATTGTCACCACATTAAAAATTAAGCAATATATTTTTAATATTTTTTTGAAATAACGGAAGGCTTCATTACTGATTTAAAGACTGTTTTAGAGACTTGTCATAGACAATATCTCAGGGAATAATCGACGCGAAGCCGTAGGTTATGGAATTCCCCATTACTTTTACAAGTGCGTATTTAGCAGCCGATTTGTTTTTGCTACTGAAGTTCTTGACAGCAAAACCGGCAGTGGATATATACTTAACTCCTCTTTCCATATAACTTGAATTTGTTGTTCCGTTATAGAAAACCCAAATATTTTTATTCGTTTTCTGCTTATATTTTGTAAGAAAACTCTGCAAAAGATCAGCTTCTTTGAGATCTTTGAAAGTTCCCGGCGAACGTGACATGAAAATGAAAATATTATTCTTTGTTGTCGAATTAATCTTGCTCATAAACCAACGCCATTCTGAACTATTTGTCAAACGAAGACTTTTTTGGGAACAATCCAGTTGGACAAATAGGCTGTTTTTGACGGCAAGGTATTTATAGCCATGATCGGTTGAAATATTCGGCTTCTTAATGGTTTTCTGAAATTTATTTTCTCCCGAACACAAAAATGCACCGGCAGAATATGAAGAGTTTATTTTTTTAATCAGTGTCGAAGTTACAGCTTTTTTAGTCGAGTCGGTAATACCTGAAACATTTCCAAAAACGCTGAATATCAAAGAGGTGCTGCTGTTTTTATAATTAACATATCTTTTGTCAGCGTCTTTAATTGGAGTATCCTGCGGCAATGTGAATCGTTCTGCTGCAAGTACATTTGATGCAAAATTAAGACCCAGCACTGTGGTAACTGTCGCCAAAGCATATGAATGGGTGCTTCCGACCGAAGCATCAATAATGCAGGTGCCGCACTGTTTGGCATTGAAAACACCGTTTTTGACATAGCCGATATCTTTTGCAGTTGACCATTTGACATCATTTGGACTTATCGGCGCATAATACCCGTTTTTATTTTTACCGGTAACTGTCAATTTTGCTGTTTTTGAAACTGTGACATTTATCGATTTCGTATTCAATATCAGTTGGACAGGTGAACTCAGCGAACTTACATCGATCTTTCCTTTAATTTTTCCAATAGCTGCGTATACATATCCGCTTCCGACAGAAGTAGGACGCAAGGTTGAACCTGAGAAACTGCCCTTAAATCCCGAATTGCTCCATACAATATCTTTGGAATTTATAGCTACAGGATTCGAGTATTTGTCGTATCCCTTAACCGTAAAATTCCTGGATGTATTGACAAAAACATTCTGGTTATCCGTATAAATGACAAGCTTGCTCAATGCAGAAGGCTTAGATGTTGAGAAAAGACCGATAGCATTTACTACAGAGCGTTGCGTACCTTCCTTGACGGCATTTATTAATTCCAGGACACCTGATTCTTGAGCTCTTGCAACCATCGTGGCTGAGCTCCCGCCATCTAAGTTTAGCGCATTATACGCACCCTTCGATAACAAATATGTTGCAAGTTCTTTTTGTGTCATACCCGAACTGATACCCGATTTATCATCGACAGTAATCATAATAATCTGCTTGCCGTCTTTGGTGCTTCCGATTGCAGTCCTGGCTTCTCTGTTTTCATAATATCTGTCTCCGCTTGGATAATGAGAAAAAACTGTTGGGATTTTACCGTTTTTTATAAGCATCGAGCCTCCGGAGACCGACATATTTAAGGCATTCCAATCAGGAGTGGTTGTGATTTTAAGTCCGACAGGATCCCCGACTTTGAAATTGTCATATAAAAATTTACTGCCGTCAGTTCTTGTCACAACGATGTATCCATTTGCAGGCATTTGAACTGAAGGCAAATTTTTTCTTATTTCGGTGACAATCCCTTTGTCGACTACCATTTCGACAATAGGCTTTGCACAGTACGTTGTCCCGATTGTCATGGCTCTGCTTTTGGAATCCAGGATAGTATAATCCGTATGACCGGAGTATGTCTCGTTGTACCTTGCTACAGGCACAGAAAGTCCTGTTGGTGCGGTCAGAGTCATACTTGTTTTCCAAAAACCAAATAGAGCCTTATTCATTTTTGAAATTGAAACGGTTGCAAATTTATTTGCAGTTTGGTTGGTTGCGGCATCTACGGCCTGGATGACCCCTGATTTTACTATCGGTCCGATTGGGGATCCGGTTCCAGGTTCTGAAGCCTTGCCCCAATTCATAAAGCTGCCGTTTATAGCCGCGATAGCATTATTTGATTTGGCGAGATTTATAGTTGAATTTAGATTTCTAAGTGAAGTTTTATTCTGGAGAGCATCTACTTTAATATTTGAATTCGCTAAATCAACCCTCATAAGACTAATATTAAGCCATCCATCATTGGTGAATCGTGTAATTTTCTCGAGAGTGGCGCCGGACGTGATTGTCTCTTTGGTCGAAGTCTCATAAATCAACGTGAGACTAGCCTTTGCCGGAATAAACTGAGCGAACGAAACGAACGTAAGTGCGAGGAATATTGATATGATTTTTCTGAAACATCTCATTTGTTCTCTCCCAAACTGAGTAAGATTAAGCGCTACAGCTGTTGGAATCTATATGTTCTCACATTTCAATTATAGACCAATGGGATGATTGTTTCAAGTTGCGTAAGCATCAAAATTTGATAAACTTGAGACAAGGGTATTGAATATTTTCAATTCGTATAGTATAATGCGATGTAATGTCAAATTACCAACGGGATGTAGCGCAGATGGTAGCGCGCTTGGTTTGGGACCAAGATGCCGCAGGTTCGACTCCTGTCATCCCGACCATCTACTTAGAAGCTTGCATAATTAATGTAGGCTTTTTGTTTTCAAATCACTACATGCAAGGGATGATAAAATGTTTGGAATCAGTAAAGATATAATATTTCAAGCCGGACCTTCAATCATTTGTATATTGGTACTCGTTGCAATTTTATATAGATACTTTAAAGCAAAAGATTCCGAATGGATCCTTCTATTTTATTCAGTTCTGTCATATTTGGTGGCGGAAATCTGCACTAATGTTGTTAATAGCGCAACTAATTTACCGCTCGATATTGTTTTCTATTTCTCATTTTACTTTTTCATATTTCTGTTTCTCAGGCAAAGAAACAAAGGTCTTCTAAGAAGCAGTACAAGTAATTACGGTGCCGGAATTACGACGGTATTAATACTTATATTGGATTTCTTTATCCTCTTCTGTTTATCTTATATTATTTTCTTCTATTTTGACCGGGAAATAATTTCTCAAAACTTAATTCTTGCTTCGTTCAATATCGATATTATTTCAAATTTTGCATATCCGATTTTGGATTTATTAATATTTGGATATTATATATATATCAACAGATATTATATTATGCCGGATAGAAATATGTACATTCCAATAACAACAGGGCTTTTAATATGGATAATAGGCGATTATCTATATGTCTTTGAAAATATGTACACCGCAAAGAATTTTGAAATCGGAAATTTCTTGCAGCCAATTGGATTAGCAATATTTTTTATAATAATATATGTCATAAAAACAAACTCGTCAAAGGTTGATTATACGACAATTGATACTTACTCGAAGAATACTAAGTACAACGATTTTTCTATAATTCTGGGTATGCTGACAGTAGTGTTTGCTGTATTTTACTTCATTTGTTACTTTGAATTTGCAGAATCGCCGAATCTTTTAAAGACTGCCAATGAATTTGGCATTCTTATGCTTCTGTTTGTTGTCTTAAATTATACTCTGGTATATTATGATTCTCAATCAGCCCTGGAAAGATTGTCTAAAGACGCCAGTACCGATCCTTTAACAGGACTCTATTCAAGAAAGTACGCTTTTGGAATAATTCACAGTATATTCAGCGGTTACATGAATTTTGGGAATGCAATTACTGCCTTAATGATTGATATTGATTATTTTAAAAAATATAATGACACATGGGGTCATGTTTGCGGAGACCAGATTCTCAGGGAATTGTCTCAACTGTTAATGGAAAGTATTGACGCTTCAAATATTATTTGCAGATACGGCGGCGAAGAATTTTTGATTGTGCTGCCGGGCGTTGGCAAAAAACAGGGAATAAAGCTTGCAGAAGATTTGAGAAAAAAGATAGAATCTTATGACTTTTACGGAAACAGATCACGTCAATCGTTTAAAGTAACTGTATCTATCGGCAGCGCAACAACAGATAAAACAATACATGACGAATTTGATTTGATTAATCGTGCAGATATTGCAATGTATAAAGCAAAGGAAGAAAGAAACATGTGCGCCCATGATGCGGCAGCCTTTTAAATTTCTATGGTTTTTTATAGACATAAATCTATGCTGAAAAATCCCAAGAGCAATTATTATTTCAATATTTGCATAATAATTGAAATAACGACATAGAATTGCCGATGTTATTTCAATAATAGTTGACAAATTGAAATAACGACGGTGATGATAAAATTATTTCTTCTGGAACGCAGGATATTAAAATATCCAACACTCTATATTTCCTATTACTTTGAAAATTCTCAGGAAAGATTCATAAACAAAAGGAGAAATTGACTTTTTCAACAACACAAGTTACAATAAGTGTGAGGTGAATACACTTTATGGAACGTAAAATGTTAAAAACACTATCAGAATGGAAACAAACAAAGGACAGAATGCCTTTAGTTCTACATGGAGCAAGGCAGGTGGGCAAGACATATATTGTCCTAAACTTTGGCAAGCAGAATTATAAGAATAGTGTATATTTTAATTTTGAAGGTAACAAGGAATTATCCAAGATATTTGATAGAGATTTAGATCCTGTGAGGATTATAAGAGAGTTGTCTGTCAAATCAGGGCAAAGTATTTTGAAAGAAGAAACATTAATATTTTTTGATGAAATCCAAGCATGCGAAAAAGCATTAACTTCATTAAAATACTTTTATGAAAACACACCTGAATATCATGTCATAGCGGCAGGAAGTTTACTTGGCGTTGCAATAAACCGGCAAAGCTACTCGTTCCCTGTCGGAAAAGTTGAAATAAAAACACTTTATCCGCTAGATTTTGAAGAGTTTTTATGGGCAGTGTCAGGGAAGGAAATAGCAGAGTTAATCAGAATGTCATTCGAAAAAAGTTCAGAGTTTAGTTTGCACCAAAAAGCGCTTGACTTATACCGCACATACCTGGTTACCGGAGGTATGCCTGCGGCAGTCCAGGAATATATTGATAATAAAGATTTTGATTATGTAAGCGCAAAAAAGAAAAATATTATAGACGCATATGTTGCCGATATGGCAAAATATGCGACTGTCAGCGAAACGACTAAATTAATGGCCGCTTTCGAAAGCATACCCGCACAGCTTGCAAAACAAAACAGAAAATTTCAATATAAGGTTATTAAGAGCGGAGCAAGAGCATATCAATACGAAACAACTCTTGATTGGTTAAAAGCGTCAGGTATTATAATCAAAACAATAAAAACAAAAGAAGGAAAGATACCGCTTAATGTATTTGCCGACAATTCAAATTTTAAGGTTTATATGACTGATGTAGGTCTGCTTTGTGAGCAATTTGGTGTTCCGGCTATAATGATTTTATCGGAAAGCGAAGGATACCAAAACTTTAAAGGTGCGTTAGCTGAGAATTATGTTGCAGGGGCTTTAACAATTGCGGGGAATCATCCTTATTATTGGGAATCAAACGGAAAATCAGAGGTTGATTTTGTAATTCAAAATAAATCGGGAGAGATTATTCCAATTGAAGTTAAAGCTTCCGATAATGTGAGATCAAAAAGCTTAAATGAGTTTGTGAAAAAATATAACCCGCCCTATTCAGTGAGAATATCTTCAAAAAACTTTGGATTTGAGAATAACATTAAATCTGTTCCTTTATATGCTGTATTCTGTTTGGATGAATAAAAGTTATTCTGATTATAAGTGAAATATTAATAAAAAAGCTCGCAAATTTGCGAGTTTTTTAATGTGCAAAGCGAAGGAAAAATGTATAAAATATTAATTGACAAATTATGGAAGTATAGATATAATGAAAGAGCAAATTACAAAATATGGTAAATTTATTAGACGCGACACTTTGTATTGTAAAAATAAATTCTTATGGGGTAAAGAATGGCAAAAATAAATATTGTCATAGCCGATAATGATTTGGATTATCTTGAGGAGATTTCAAAGTTTCTTTCAATTAATTTCTCGCAAAAATTACAGCTAAGCTCATTTTCAAACAATGATGAACTGCTTTCCTATATGAACAATGAACAAAAAAAGATTGATGTTTTATTAATTAGTCCGAATTTATATTCTGACAATATAAAGAAAGACATGTTTGGTATCGTCATAATTTTAACCGCAGGTTTGTCTTTAAGTAAAAATAGTAATTTTAAATATATAAATAAATATCAAAAAGCAAGTGATATTTTTAATAAAATTATTAGTATTTACTCTGAACATTCAAAGGAAACTCTCTTTTCCGGGATTATTTCAAAAGAAACAAAAATTGTCGCTGTTTATTCTGCTTCGGGCGGTGCCGGTAAATCAACGGTGTCAATAGCTTCATCGATTTACTTATCTATGAAAGGCTTAAAAGTTTTATATCTGAATTTTGAGACATTTCAATCGACACAACACTATTTTACAGGTGGTTCTGATAAAAACCTATCAAATTTATTTTATTTTATGAAGAATGAGAAGAATAAATTAGCTTTGAAGATGGAAGAAACGAGAAATATCGATATAAAAACCGGAGTTCATTATTTTTCACCACCGGATAGCGCACTTGAAATTGCAGAGTTAGAATCTGAAGAAATTAAATATTTTTTAAACCAAATAAGAGAGAAAAGTATTTATGATGTGGTCTTCGTTGATTTGTCCACCGAGTTAAATAAGAGAAATGTAGAATTGCTTAATGAAGCAGATGATATCTTTTTAGTCTTTACCTCTGATATCACTTCGATTACCAAATTGAGGCTATTAATGCAGCAGTTAGAAACATTAAAGGACAATAACGAAAACAAAATATTCGATAAATTAAGGTTTATTGAAAATAAGTTTATTGAGAGAACTAGGGCTGAAAACAATAATTATAAAGATGATAAATTTGAAAATGCAAAAACAGCTGGAATTAAGATTGGAAACAGTGAACTTCTATTTTGTATTCCTTTTATTGAACTGTTTCATTCTAATCCCGGAAACGAAAATATATTTGGTGTTAACTTTGAGTTTGATGAGGCGATAGGTAAATTGAACGAGCGGTTCATCAAAGGTGTGACCGATGGAAATTGAAAACGAAAAGGAAATTTTGAAGAAAATCAAAGCAATTGTGTGCGAGACAATTGATATAAAAAAAGATATTGATGATGAAGAAATCAAGGATGTAATAACGGATGTAGTCTTTAATTTTTCAAAAGGAAATTACTTAAACATTGAAGAAAAACGTAAAATAATTGATTCTGTATTTAACTCAATGAGACGGTTAGATGTATTACAACCGATAATTGACGATAGATCAATAACGGAAATAATGATAAACGGACCGGATGATATATTCGTAGAAAGATGTGGCAGAACAACAAAATCTAAACTGCATTTCGAAAGCAGAGAGAAATTAGAAGATGTTATTCAATCGATAGTTTCGAATGTTAACAGGATAGTAAATGAGGCATCACCGATTGTCGACGCAAGATTGAAAGACGGGTCAAGAGTAAATGTGGTTCTTTCACCGGTTGCTCTGAACGGACCGGTTATGACAATCAGAAAATTTCCTGAAAAACCAATGACTATGGAGCAGCTGATAGAAATTGGTTCAATAACAAAAGAAGCTGCTGGAATTTTAGGACTTATGGTTGAAGCAAAATACAATATTTTTATTTCAGGTGGAACCGGCTCAGGTAAAACTACATTCATGAATGCTCTTTCAAATTTCATTCCAAAAGATGAAAGAATAATTACAATCGAGGACTCCGCTGAGTTACAAATAAAAAATATCGAGAATATTGTAAGGATGGAGACTCGAAATGCAAACACAGAAGGGAAAGGGAAAATAACAGTCCGGGAATTAATAAAATCATCACTTAGAATGAGACCTGAAAGAATTATAGTCGGAGAGGTGCGAGGTCCTGAAGCTCTTGATATGTTACAGGCAATGAACACAGGCCACGATGGTTCGCTTTCAACCGGACATGCTAATTCTACGAAGGACATTTTAAAAAGACTTGAAACAATGGTTTTGGGAGCGGTCAATATGCCGATTGAAGCAATTAGACAGCAAATTGCTTCATCCATTGATATAGTGATTCATATTTCAAGAATCAGAGATAAATCGAGGAGAGTTGTTGAAATAAGTGAGGTTATTGGAATTATTGATAAAGAAATTGTGCTGAATCCTTTATATATGTTTGAAGAGGATTTAATAAAATCGGGAGAAGAAAATGAAACTAGCTCAGATAAAAATATAAACAATGAAACGATAGACAGCAACCTATGGGTATCAGGTAATTTGAGAAGGACAAATAATAAAATGGTAAATACACATAAGTTTAAAATGGCAGGAATAAGGTGTGATTTAGCGGAGGTATAAGTGTTGGAAAAAGATTTGACAGACTATTCCGAGTACCACATGACCATAAAAGAGAAAATCCTGTATACTTTTTTGGCAATGATTGTGATTTTCGTAATCGTTTTTATTTTTTATCACAAAATCTCGATATCGTTAATTTTATGCACAACTGCGTTAATATATCCAAAAATTAAACGGAAAGAAATAATTGAAAAACGCAAATATAGTTTAAACCTGCAATTCAAAGACATGTTGTACTCTCTATCATCGTCATTAAATGCCGGGAAATCAGTCGAATTATCATTTAGAGAAATTCATCAGGACTTATCGGTAATTTATATAGATCCAAATACCGATATTTTAATTGAAACGCAAGTGATATTGAGGAAACTTAAGATGAACGAAACTATTGAATCTGCGCTTACTGATTTTTCAAACCGGGCCCATATCGAAGATATTACAAATTTTGTTGATGTTTTTAACATATGCAAGAGAACCGGAGGAAACATCATTGAAATAATAAAAAACACCTCAAATATTATAAACGATAAAATCGAAAAAAAAGAAGAGATTAATATAATTTTATCGGAAAGAAAACTTGAGCAAAAAATATTAACTTCACTCCCTGTGTTTATGGTAATTTTGCTAACATTTACTGTCCCTGAATACATTGCTCCCGTTTTCAAGGATTCCAAAGGAATTGTCGCAATGACCGTATCGATAGTATTTTTATTAATCGCATATGTTATTTCAAAAAAAATAGTAAGTATAATCGTTTAAGAAAGGACGAAGAATTGATAATATTGTTTTCCATAATTTCATTATCAACTTTAATACTAATTTTCTTATCAAAAGATAAATACAATGAAGAACTTATAAATCTTGACTTAAATACATTTCGTTTTAAAATGTTGATGCCATCAGAGCTATTTCTTCTTGATTTAATTAAATGTAATTATAAAACAAAATTTAGCAGGAAGATTTACTCAAAAATATCTGAGCTTTATGGTTCAAAGAATTCTTATTTTTATTATAGAATGCATTTGGCAAATAAACTATCGCTAATTAATATTGGGTTACTTGTATTAACGCTTCTGGGAACATTTATACATCCCGAAAAAGAGTATTTCGTGTTTTGCATTTTGATTCTTTTAGGTATTTATCTTTATTGTGATAATGAAATCAGTAAAAATTTAAAAGTTAGAAAATTAGAGATACAAATTGACTTTCCGATATTTTTAAACAAGCTAACATTGCTAATTAACGCAGGTATGACTATGTCCAGGGCAATGGAAAAAATAACTTATGAGAACAAGAAAGAATCAGCTCTATATACAGAACTTGAAAAAACAGTTTTTGAAATAAAATCAGGGATGTCTGAAATAAGAGCATATGAAGATTTTGCAAAAAGATGCAGGACTTCTGAAGTTACGAAGTTTATTTCTATAGTTTTACAGAACTTAAAAAAAGGAAGTTTTGAAGTAGTTTCTATTTTGAGAGTTCAATCTGAAGCCTGTTGGGAAACCAGAAAAAATGTTGCCAAGAAATTGGGTGAAGAAGCTTCAACAAAATTGCTTTTACCAATGATGATAATATTCCTGGCAATACTTATTATAGTTATTACTCCCGCAATTCTTTCAATGCAGAGCATATGACAAGAATCAGACAAAGGAGGTGAAAAATGTATGATAAAAATTTTAAAGAGTTTTATCGAAGAGGAAGACGGGATGAGTACGGTCGAGGTTGTGATAATAATTGCGGTATTGGTTGGAGTTGCATTAATTTTCAGAAAACAGATTTTCGACTTTATTCAGAATGTTGCGAAAAAAATATTTGACGAAGATACCATAACCAATAAGGTCGGATATGGAAATATTGATGGAGGATAAGGCCGGTTTAATATTGTGCAAATTAAATGTTTTCGTTAAAAATTGGGAGTGTTGTGTTGGGAAAAAGGATATTTTTAAATAGTAAAGAAACCGGGAATATTACTATTGAAGCGTCAATAATGTTTTCAGCTCTATTCTTTTGTATTGTTATATTAATGTATATCTGTTTGCTTCTGTATCATCAATCGTGTCTTGAATCAATTGCAGTTAGAGCAGCACAGCGCGCCGTTGCTACCTGGAGCGACTTGAATAAGGATATGTATATCGAAAAAGTTTCGTTTCAAAACAATTCAACAATTCAGCTTTATTACAGTATCTATGATTCAGAAAAGGACAAAAAGAAAGCCAGAGTTTGTAAATATGTCAGCAATTATTATAATCCCTATAAAATATTGAAAAGCAACAATTTCAAAGTCGATATTGAAGTGAAGAATTACTTGCTCTATAAAAAGATAAAGGTAAGTATCAGTGAGGGATACGATTTATATATCGAAGGAATCATGAAGATCTTTGGTTTAAGCAGTATTTTTAGATTGAACGGAAGCGCCGAAAGAATTATCAATGAACCTGTTGAATTAATAAATAATGTTGATTTTTTGATTGAAACCGGGAAGGAAACTGACAGGAAATATTTTCAGGGAAAGACAGGTAGTTCTATTCTTGAAATTGGCGAAAAAATAAAACAAATTATTGACAAGATTAAAGGTTTTTTATAACGCATATGAATAGTTATTTTAAACGGAGGAATTATGAAGATTATTCAAAACAATAAAGGCGCGATATCAATTTTCTTATGCATAATTTTAATGGCAAATATCATGCTGGCGGGCATTCTAATTGAAGGTACAAGAATGAAATGGGCCGAATCGCAGATTCAGGACGCAACTGAAGGTGCAGCTATGTCATCTCTTGCCGGGTATCAAAATATGCTGGAGAACCTATTCGGAGTCTTTGCACTGGCAGAAAATGATACGGAATACTTAGAAGATGATATCGGGTTTTATCTAAATAATAATCTGATGACAGAATTAGGTATAAAAAAAGAATTGATGAGCGATGAAAACTTAAAGTTCTTAAGTGGATTATTTACAAATCGAGGAGATTTTGAGACAGCGAATTTTTTTAATCCTTACGACTACAGGATAGAGAATATAAAAGTAAATCAAATTAATAACCTGACAGAAAACAATATTCTAAAGCAGCAGATATTGGAATATATGAAATATAGGGCACCAAAGATACTGGCAGAAGGGTTTTTAGATAAGATCATATCCATTAAGGATTTCGGAGAACAATCTCAGCTAATGAGCAAAAAGACCCAATTGGATAAGTTGCTTAATCGTATATGCCAATATCAAAAGAAACTTTCTGATTGTATTGAGAAGATTAATAAGTTTAATACAGCTCTGGACACCGATTTCATCAAAAACAAATATATGCAGACTGGTATTGAAAAATACAAGGTATTAATTACTGACAGAGTTGTTCTGGAAAAGCAAAAAATAAGAGAAAAAGAAAAGTTGAAAAATAATGAAATAACGCAAATGACAAAAATGATTAATTCAAAAAATTCCGAAGCAAAGAAAATAATTGTAAATTTCATAAAAAACATAAGAACATACACCGAGAACAACAGAAATGGGATTCAGGCAATTGATAATATCAAAGAATATTCGGAAACAACATTGGCTGATATGAATGAAATAATCGACGACTTAAAGGGCGATAAGAGCGATTTTGCAAAGGAAATGAGGAACGAAATACAGGGCAAGAAAGACCGGTTGGACAATAAGAGACTTGATCAAATTGAGAAAAAAATCGAGGGAAACATTAATAATCTTGAGGATTTAAATGCTATTTTAAACGGCTTAAAACCATCCAATATTTCCGAAAGCCGTATTTCTTCAAAGAACAAGAAAAAAATAGGTGAATTTATAGAAAAGGAAATTAAGAGTTCTGAATTACATAAACTTGTTTTAAATTATGAAGGTACATGCAACAAGAGGGAAATAGAATACATTAAAAGTGAGAAAACCGCAAAATCAAATACTAAAAATGACCCGAGGAAAAATTCGGAGAGCATCGTTAAAAACGAAATAACCAAAAATAAACCAGCCAAAGCAAAAAAAAATAAACTCACAGATAATGAACTTGTATCAAAAACCAAGGGACAAAATGAAAAGGAAATTAAGAGAATTAAAAAGGAATTGGATAATAGTGACGAAAAATACATAGAATCACTATTCGGTCAATTTGGATCATTATATGATGAGACTGTTAATGACAATACAAACACAGACAGCAGCAACAATAAATCAAATAAAACTCAAAACCCAAATAAAATCATTGATAATGTTGAGTTCACCGAAGATAAAAAGAAGGGGTTTTCCGAAAACGGGCTTAGTTTTGTTGCAAATCTCGGGAAGTCAATTAAAGAAAACATCATGAACGTCAGAGATAGCCTTTACATTAATGAGTATATTTTAGGGACATTTAAGAATTCTTTGACGTTGAGCAAACAAAAAGATAAAAAAATGACAGAAAGAGATTTAAAAGATGAATTGATGAATAAAAGAAAGACCTATTTTAACACTTCGGAAGTTGAATATATTTTAACCGGAAACAAAGATGAAAGGTTTAATGAGTATGCAATAAAGGCTGAAATTTTACTTATTAGATTTGCCCTAAATACTCTTTATATTTATATGGATGCTAAAAAAAACAGTATTGCTCTCGAAACGGCGACTATTATTGCAGGGTGGACCGGGTTTGGTGTTCCGATTGTGCAAACTTTAATAATGCTTGGGTGGGCAATGGCGGAATCAGTTATTGACGTTACTAACATTATGAACGGTGAGAAAGTGCCGTTATATAAAACAAAAGACTCATGGGTTCTAAGCGAAACAAGTATGATTAAAGCTTTTATAGGCGAGGCGGCGAAAAAGGCCGAAGAAATCGTGGAAGAAACTGTTGATTTTGGTATTGATTCTGCGGCAGATATTGCAAAAACAATGGTTAAAAGAGCGGAGGATTTAATAAAAAATAAAATAAAAATTGCGGTTGACAATGTTTTTGCACCGATTGAGAACTCAGTAATTCAAATGACAAACAATGCTGATAATACATTCGAAAATTTGACGAATCCTGTTGAAAGCGTAATAAGTAATAATTCATCCACCATGGGAATTATTGAATCAAAAATTGATAAATATGTGCAAGAAAAATTTCAAAACCTAAAAACAACTTTAAAAGAAAAATTGGTTAAAAGGCCTTCAGATCAAGCAATGGAATATATTTATGATTTGAAACAAAAAATCTGTTCTGAAATTTATGCAGAGATTTCAAAATTGGTTAAAAAACTTGAAGAGGAAATAAATACCGTATCCATGAAATCCAAAGATAAAATTAACCGGTTTATTGAATCTACATTCGGGAAATCAGGTGATGACAAGGTTAATAGTAATTTCAAGAGCTGCATTCTTTCACTTGATTACAAAGATTACCTGCGAATTTTTCTCTTGGTAAAAGGAGAGGATACAAAACTCGACAGAATCGAGGACCTAATCCAACTAAATATGCGAAAGGAAACCGGATACAACAAGTTTTTACTTATGAACTATAATACCTCAATTCGAGTTGAGGCAATTGTTTCATACAAATACATGTTCTCACCAAACCTTTTAAGAAATCAAAATCCGGGTAAGGGTTACATAAATAGACATGTATTCAAAACAGTATTTTATAAAGGATATTATTGATGATTCCATTTTCTAATAAAATAAAAACCAAAAAAGGATCATTAACAGTCGAAACCGCAGTAGCAATGCCCGCATTTATATTTGTTATTCTTGGCATGGTATTTTTAATAAGATTAGTATTCATTATTGGCACGATTCAGCATGCTATAAACGAAACTTCAAATACCTTATCAAGTTATAGTTACTTATATGCAAAAACTCTAAAAGTTTATGATGAAAATGGTGAAAACAAAGAACAATTAGACACAATTATAAACGGATATAGTTCATTTGCCAAAACACTTGATACTAAATCAGACAATAAAAATGAAAATCTTGAAAATACCGCTGATAATATTAAAGACAATCCCGGAGATGAAATAAAAAGTATAATAAATTTGATTGCAAGTGCTACTTATGCCGGTATAAAATCTAAGGCATTGGAGTCCGTGCTTATTCTTTTTATTGAGAATTGTCTAAAGACTGAAAATGTAGGTGGAAATAACAGATTAAAAAGTTTCAATGTAATTGGAGGAATTAAAGGACTTGACTTCAGCGAATCAAAGTTTCTTAAAGATAAAAAAAATATCGAAATTGTTGTCAGATATAAGATAAAACCGATTTTCCTCTTTCCAGACATTTATATAATTCAAAGATGCTTCTCTCGTGCCTGGCTGGATGGTGAAGCAGGCAGTGATTTAAATAATGAAGAGGCTGTTACGAATAATGTTTGGGACTTAAATCCGTTGGAGAGAGGAAAAGAAATTCAACGAAGAGAGGGACGGAACTTACCCGAATTTTTTCCGGTGATTTCGATTTATAAAGATGGGAATGCAATTGATATAAAAAGCATTGATTTAGAAAGTGTCACCTATAGGAAGGCAGCTAATTTAAAAGCAAAGATATTGGAATTTATATATGATCTGGCTCAATTTCAAAATGGAACTTATATGAAGAAAAAAATCAATATAAAAACAAAAGAAATTGTAGTTGTTGTCCCGCAAGACAGCCAGAATGAAGACACGAAAGCAGTTTTTAAAGAATGTGAAGGTGTGGCTGCCAAATCTGGAATCAAAATAACTATCAAGGACTGCTATGGGAAAAAAAGCGAGAATAAAAACAGCAAGGACAATGAAAATAGCTGAATACCAATTTATTTGTAAGCGAAATTTAAGTTTGTGAGGTTAATAAGTATGACTTATCTTATCTTTTCAATATTGGGTGTTTTTATAGGAAGCATTTCAAATGCATTTGAAAACATTAAGGAGTACCGTAAGCCATTATTTAAATGGTATTCAAAATTTTTCGTTAGGAAAACCGAGTATATTTTGGTTAATATAATAATGGCAATTATTTTTAACTTACTTCTTCTTAACTATGGACTTTCATTAAAGCTATTTACTTATATTTCTCTTTGCTCAATTCTTTGTGTTGCTTCTGTAATTGATATGAAAAATCAAAAAATTCCAAACCCCCTTATAATTGCTGCAGCTTCTTTGGGTTTGGGTTCATTGCTTTTTTATCCAAACTTAAATAGAACTATTGACTCAATTCTTGGAGCCATATCAGCAATACTGCTGCTTGGCTTGATATTCATTATATCCCGCAACGGTATAGGAATTGGTGATATAAAATTACTTATGTGTGTAGGGATTTTTCTAGGAATGCAATCTACAGTAGAATCAATCATAATTTCAATATTTATTTGTGGTCTAGTAAGTTTTATTTTAATGAAATTGCACTTTCTGAATCGCAAAAGCAATATTCCGTTTGCACCTTTTGTTTTTTTGGGAGTGTTACTGACAATTTTATCTATTTAATAAATTTAATAATCAATTTTTAAAACAGGTTGATTCTAAGCATAAAACAAGGAGATACTGTATATGAAAAAGGGTGAAATAATCGATGGAAGGTATAAAATTGTAAAAATACTCGGGAAAGGCGGTATGAGTGTTGTATATCTTGCTGAAAACATAAAGTCCGGAAGTATCTGGGCTATAAAAGAAATTTTTAAAATTCCTGAAGCTAAAATTGACATTCGTTCTGAATTTAATATCTTAGAAAAGCTAAATCATCAGGCACTTCCAAGGATTTTTGATATTTTTGAGGATGAAGAAAGCTTTTATATTATTGAAGATTATATTGATGGGTTAACGCTTGAGGCTGAGCTAAAAAGTATTGGAAATTTTGAAGAAGAAAAAGTGGTTCAATTTGCGATTGAGTTATGCGATGTTTTGGCATATTTACACAAAATAAAGCCAAATCCCGTTATTTATAGAGATATGAAACCATCAAATATTATTTTAACCGGAGAGGGCAGAATCAAATTGATTGATTTTGGTATTGCAAGAGAATACAAAAATGAATCCTCAAATGACACCGTGTACATTGGCACAAAAGGATATGCAGCACCCGAACAATATGGGATGGGACAGACAAATGAAATGACGGATATTTATAATCTTGGGATGACTCTGCATCATTTAGTAACCGGTAAAAACCCGAATGATACGGACTATATTTATAAACCGATAAGATGTTTTAAGAAGGAATTGTCAGATGGGTTTGAACAATTAATAGAAAGATGTACTGCAGCTGATCCTGATGAAAGATATAGTGACATTGAAGAACTTAAAAGAGATATTTTCATAATTCAAAGGAATATGAATAATGATTGCAAAGGTATTCATCTAAGTGGTCAAAATCTATTTAACAACGGTGTCAAAGCTCTAAAAAAGGACAATAATTCAAATATATTTATGAAGGATTATAAAAAACTCATAATATCAATCTTTGGAAGCGATGAATTTGCAGCAGAATTCGGATATATTTTTGCGAAATTGAGCGAACTCGAAGTATTGATAGTCAATTTGAATTTCGAAAAACAGAACTTGGATTTATATCTGAATCTAGTCCCGGACATGGAAAAGCGATACAGAGATAATATAGATTTTGGTTTGTCATATATCTCTAAAATCACCACTCAAAAACATCTTAACCCGGACATACTAAAAGGTGCCACAATCCCAGCCTCAAATCTTCCGAATCTATGCATTCTAATCGACGACTTCAATTTAAAAAGGAATATAAAGTTTGGAGAACCGGATTTGGATTTGATAATAAAAGCCGCGTACAAAAAATTTGATTTAATAATTTTATCGCTTGGAGACACCAACGATTTTAAAATATTGAAATCAGCAATAGAAAACGCTGATTTTAATATTATAGCAACAATTGCAAATCTTGATTCAATGAGAAGTTCTCAGAAAAAAGTCCTGGATGTCGTTGAAAACAATGATTTTCAACTTGAAAAATTTAGTTTCGTGGCTTTCGAATTTAAAGAGGATATTAATTTGTCAAGAAAAAACATCAAGAAAGTTTGCTATAAAAGTAATTTTATCGGTTGCATCAATTATAACAAGGAGAGGGAAAGGTTCCGGAATATTAACAACATCTATGCAAAAAAACACTTTCATACGTTAAAAAAGGAATATATTAAAATTTTTGAAAGACTAAATATTATAGAAAGAAATCAAATAATAAAATAGAGTGTGCTATAATTATTTATGGCGACTATGAATTTTTACAATCGGCCATAAGCGAAGACAAAAATTCGAATTATATTATATAGTAAGTTTTCGGAGGCTCTATTGATGAGACTTAAAATTACAACCTTTATATTGACGCTGTCACTTGTGTTTGGCGGTTTTCCTATTGTGCCGTCAGCTGCGGCATATATTCCTCCGTCCGTTTTCGGTGCGCCAAAAAATGTCGGAGTTATTTTTGATGCTCCTGATTTGACGGCCGAACCGGAGAATTGGAATTTCAGAATCGGTTACAGCGCATCTGCCGAGATTCGCGCAATTCTTGAGGCCGAAGACAGCAAGGCTTTTACAAATGCGGGCTATGACAGTTTAAATATTACGGTTCAGGTTGACTATAAAATTGATGACGGTGCATGGAGATTTACAAAACCGAATTACATGGACTGGGCGGCGATTAACTATCCGTATTTTAATGTGAGTACGGGCACATGGACCGGAAGTCTTGTTTTTGATCCGGTTGACCTGATTGAAAGCTTCCCGAATAAGACCTTTACAGGCGGCAAGGCATATTTTAATACTCACAGCATAAGTTTTAGAATTCGTTATTGGGTTGATTATTGGGAAACGGGTGTTGACAGAAACTTTAAGCACTACTCTCCGTGGTCATCGGTATTTAAATTCAGCAATTCAGAACCGGTATTCGATGCAACGAATTTGTTGAATTACGAGCCGAAAATTCTGGCAGTTGTTTTAAAGAAAAATGTCGATGGAAAAACATATATAGATTTTGGAACGGATAGAATTAACGACAACACTCAGCTGTTGCATAATATTTCAAACAAAAGTGTTACAACGGATGTGTGGATTATGATACAGGAAGGTTCCTGGATTGATGTCGGCAAATTTAAATATTTGCGCGAGAATTTTACCGTTGATGTGAGTAATTATTTTACATCCACGGAGCTCACCGGCGATGAGAAATACGAGGTTAGGATAAGATATGCTTTTGATTATAAGAACTATCCTGCGGCAGGTAAAACAGGGAATGTATATTCACCGTTTTCGAGTATTATATCGAACGGAATTCCGATTTACAAAGGCGCAAGCGCCTGGGCAATAAATGATTTGAACCTTGCGCAGGGATACGGTTTGATTACAAACAGGATTTTAGACAACATTTCAAAGAAAGCCACGCGCGAAGAATTTGCGGAAATCATCGTAAAATTGTATGAAAAAAGTAAAGGTGAAACTATTGTTCTTGGAACCGCCACCTTCAAAGATACAACGAATACCGAGATACTTAAAGCTGCAACGGTAGGGCTTATGAACGGGGTCGGTAAAGGGAACTTTGCTCCGAAGGCATACATTACCCGAGAACAAATGGCTGTGACAATACTCAGAGTATTGAAGGTTCTGAATCCTTCCGCCGATTATTCAACAGTCGGGGTTAAAAAATTTGTTGACGACAAATATATTGAAAAATGGGCCAAAGAAGGCGTTTACTTCTGTTCGAAGGTTCAAATAGTAAATGGAATCGGGAGAAATAAATTTAATCCGGACGGTGCGGCAACGCGTGAGATGTCGGTTATTGTCGACAAAAGAGCTTATGAGTACCTTGTTAAATAATTTTGAGGTCCTCCCCGAAATTTTCTGTTGCTATCTTTCAATCAGTTTTTTAACTTCTTCTTCTTTTTCAAAAAGCAGGCAGCCCCCGACATGCTCGCCCAAAAGCATCCCGGTTTGATTCAGCTTATTAAACAAAGGCGAGTTCACGGCATCTAATAAACTGCAATTTTTTAAATTCATATCTGAGTACGGAGAAAATGGGCAGGGTTCTGCGCTGCCATCGGCATTTATGTGAAAGAAGCCTCTGCCTGCTGCAAGACATCCGCCGGTGTATTTCTCGTCACCCGGAAAAGAGATGAAGATCATATTGCTATAAGACTCACGAAGTTTGTTTTGCCTGTCTTCAAGAATTTTGCGTTCCTTTTCGGTGGGTGCGAGATTTTTGCTTGTTGATGTTACCGGAACATATTCGACAAAAAATACCACCTTACAGCCGCTATTATAGAGTATTTCAATAAAATTATCGCCGGTTACGGTTTCAATGTTCTCGGTGGTGACGGTTATTGAGACTCCGTAAAAAACCCCTTTTTTACTTAACCTATTTGCGACATCTGTTAAAATATCATATGTTCCCGTACCTCTTCTATTATCGGTTTGAGCTTTATCGCCTTCGATACTTAAAACAGGAACAAGATTTCTATTTTTATCAAAAAGTTCGACAATTTCGTCATCAAACATTGTACCGTTTGTGAAAACCGGGAAAACAATACTCTTGTATTTGCCCGCACAACGAACTATATCACTTCTTAAAAGCGGCTCTCCGCCGGCTAAAAGAATAAAGGATATTCCAAGGTCCTTTGCCTGTGAAAAAATATTTCCCCATTGCCCTATAGTCAAATCGTTTCTTTCAGGCGCTTCATTGCACGAATTATTTGATCTTGAATAACAGCCTGTGCAAAATAAATTACAGCTTGTTGTTATGCTTGCAATTAAAAACGGCGGGATATGTTTGTTATTTTTTTCGTGTCGAATTCTGATTTTTTCCGCCTTTTTGCTTTCGACAATATATTTCATAATAAACGCTGATTCTCTGGGATTTTTTAAAGAGGACCTCAAAGCATTTGAAACGAGAAGTTCTATACTGTTATTCAAATATTCAGTTAAATTGAAATTATCAGACATTTTTTCTCCCAAAATTTTAGCTTTTGTCAGGATAATTCTATCAGCAAAGCATTTGTTAATCAATAAAAGAAATGATTTTTAGAGTTTAATAGAGTAAAATAATTATATAAGTCATTTTAAATGTTTGTTAGGTATTTTATAAAGGAGGGATTTAATATCAAAGAATCTCCGTTAAAGTCGGAAGGAATCACTAATTCAATCAGAAAACAATTATTTGAACTTTCCGAGGAAGGTTTTAAGGATTTTTCTCAGCTTCTAATTCCCGGTGGGAATAGTTTTATTGGAGTTCGAATGCCTGATCTTCGGATACTTGCAAAGAAAATTGCCAATGATGACTGGAGAGAATATTTAAATTCAAAGCCTAAGTATTTTGAAGAAATAATGCTTCAAGGGATGGCTATCGGATATGCAAAGGCGGATATTGATGAAATTCTGCCATTAGTGAAAGATTTTATCACAAAGATAAATAATTGGGCGGTTTGTGATTGTTTTTGCGGCGGATTGAAAATCACAAAAAAACACAAAAATTTAATGTGGGAATTTATCAAACCTTATCTCAGTTCAAACAAAGAATTCTATATTCGTTTTGGTGTGGTCATGATGTTGTGCTATTATATAGAACCAGAATATCTGGAACGTATATTTGAAGCATTAAATAAAATTAATTCAAAAGACTATTATGCCCGGATGTCCTCAGCATGGCTGATTTCAAACTGCTTTATCAAATTTCCGGAGCAGACTATGCATTTCCTCAAAAACAACAAACTTGATGATAAGACTTATAATAAAGCACTTCAAAAAATTACCGAATCCCGAAGGATTGACGACGAAACGAAAAAATGGATTAGGAGTTTAAAAAGAATAAATGTATTAAAAGTCAAATGAGAATAAATGATTTTCAAAATTGAAAATTATGATATAATCTATTGTATCAGTGAATCTATTCGGGTTTGCATAAGAAAAAACACTCACACAAGAAAAATCCAAAAATAAAATTAAAATATTAAAGGGAGGCAAAATTATGTTCTGTCCAAAATGTGGAAAGAAGCTAAACGATGACGCACAATTTTGTGGGAGTTGCGGGACTTCGTTAGCAGGGAGAGTTCAACCTGTGATACAAGCAGCACCGCCTGTAGCACCACCGCCGATTCAAAAGATAGTACCCCCGATGGCACCGCCAACCATGCAGCAGCCAATACCTCCGGCAGCACCACCGGTAATGGCTCAGACACCTCCGCCGGTAGCACCGCCGCCACCAATGCAGCAAGCTATGCCTAATCAAATGCCGCAGGTAAATTATCAGCCAACAAATTTGCAATTTGAAATCTTTGGAGGAAATCTTCCGGGAGTTACCATAAAGCTTAATCAGGGAGAAAGCATTTACACTGAGTCAGGTGGAATGGCATGGATGAATGATGGAATTGTAATGGAGACGAACATGAAGGGTGGTCTGATGAAAGGTCTGGGGCGCATGATGTCAGGCGATTCACTGTTTGTCGCAACATATACCTCGACTTTACCAAATCAGGAAATTACTATCGCAAGCTCTTTTCCGGGAGACATTGTCAGTATAAAATTAGAAGGTCAGTCAATCATTGCCCAAAAATCAGCATTTCTATGCGCTCAACCTTCGGTAACTCTTAGCGCACATATTGCAAAGGGAGTTAAAACCGGCCTTTTTGGCGGCGAAGGATTTATTCTTCAGAAATTAACGGGCATGGGACATGTATTTTTGGAAATCGATGGGAGCCTTGTTGAACGCGTGCTTAAACCGGGCGAAAGATTAAAGGTTGATACGGGCAATGTGGCTGCTTTTGAAGAGTCTGTCGATTATCAGGCTGAAATGGTTAAAGGTTTTAAAAATGTATTATTCGGCGGAGAAGGTCTCTTCCTGACTACACTTACAGGTCCGGGAAAAGTTTGGCTTCAGACCATGACGCTTCCGGGATTTGCAAAACAGCTGATACCGTTCTTGCCGAAACCAAGCGGAAACTAGAACCAGGCTAATTTCAGCAAATGAACCGCCTTGAATATCTCATCCTCTTTGAGTGTCGCAAAGCCAAGCAGCAATGAGGATTGACGAGTTTTGTTGATATTATTTAAGAAAAACTGAGAGATTCCATAGACTTTGACTCCGCGGTTTTGCGCGGTTTTAATCAATTGGGATTCGCTCATGCCATTGTTGATTTTCAATATCAGGTGCAGACCTACATTTGCACCTGATATTTCTGTGTCGGGAAGAAGTTGTCGAATTGCAGTAACCAAATTTTCTCTCTTTTTCTTGTAGATATTACGCATTTTATTCAAATGTCTTTCAAAATACCCGTCATTAATAAATCGATAAAAGGTTTTTTGCTCGATTGTCGGAACAGGACAAATGTAAAAATTGAGTTTTTTGTTATAAATTTTGAGCAATTCTTCGGGCAAAATCATATAGCTTATACGAATGGCGGGTGTCAGAGATTTTGAAAGAGAACCTAAGTAAATGACTTTTCCTCCTGAGTCCAAACCCTGTAAAGACGGTATTGGCTTACCGCTGTATTTAAATTCACTGTCATAATCATCTTCAATAATATATCTCTCGGATTTTTCGTTTGCCCAATTCAACAGTTGAATGCGTCTGTTTATTGGCATAATATTTCCTGTCGGAAATTGGTGCGAAGGTGTTATACAAACCACCTCAGCCTTGTTTTTAATGAGCGCATCGGGGATCATACCGCTTTCATCGAGTGGTAAAGCCTTGAATTTGGAGCCATTGCTCTTAAAAATCATATTTAATTTCTCATAGCCGGGATTCTCGAGAGCGAACACACAGTTTTTGTCGAACAATTGAATCAGAAGCTGCATCAAAAACTCCGTACCCGAGCTAATAATTACCTGTTGCGGATTGCAAACCACACCCCTTGAATTATGAAGATATTTTGTGATGCTGTCGCGCAGATTGAAGTCACCCTGCGAGTTTCCGGTCTTCAGCAAATCGGAATCGTATTCGCTGATTATATCGTTAGTTAATTTCCTCCATGTTGAAAACGGAAAGCTTTCCCTGTCAACGCCATTATGAGAAAAGTCATAGCGATACGAGGATTCGGAGAAGGAATTGTCAGGTGAAACGACTGATTTATCTGGAATGCTCACAATTCCGTCAAGTTTGCATACATAAAACCCGCTCTTTGGCTTTGAAACAACATATCCTTCTGCGACAAGCTGATGATAAGCGTTCTGAACGGTGTTTTGGCTGCACTGCAAATGCGCGGAAAGCTGTCTTTTTGAAGGAAGCTTTGTGTTGAAAGTGTAATTGCCGGCAGTGATTTCCGACTTTATATATCCATAAAGCTGCTCATAGATAGGCTCAGAGGAATATTGATTAAGTCTGATTGTTATCATATTCATGTTTTTACCCCAAACTGGTACCATTAAAAAGTTATAATCTGATGCTTTTCATACAGTCAGATGACAACTATAATTATAGCAGACAAAGAATAAAGGTCAATAGTGAAAAGGATGTAAAATAAAGCATAAAATTAAGACTGAAAAAAGGAAGTTCAAAATAAAAGAAAAAGTTTTGGAAAGGGGAAGATAATTATGAGCGAGCGTTATGAACTGAACAAAAATCTTGCGCAAATGCTTAAGGGCGGAGTAATAATGGATGTAACTTCAGCCGACCAGGCAAAAATTGCGGAGACTGCAGGTGCCTGTGCTGTAATGGCTCTGGAGCGAATTCCGGCTGACATAAGAGCAGCAGGCGGTGTTTCCAGGATGAGCGATCCGAAAATGATTAAAGAAATTCAGAAGGCCGTGTCAATTCCTGTTATGGCTAAAGTTAGAATAGGTCATTTTGCCGAAGCACAGATATTGCAGGCTATTGAAATTGACTATATCGACGAAAGCGAAGTTCTTTCGCCGGCAGACGACAAATATCACATAGACAAAACAAAATTCGACGTTCCTTTTGTTTGCGGGGCAAAGGATTTGGGAGAAGCTTTAAGGAGAATTTCCGAAGGCGCCGCAATGATACGTACCAAAGGCGAGCCGGGAACAGGCGACATCATACAGGCTGTCCGCCACATGAGATTAATTAATCAGCAGATGAGAAATGTTCAAAACCAGCGCGAAGATGAGCTTTTCGATACCGCTAAGGATTTACAGGTTCCGTATGATTTGGTCAAATACGTTCATGAAAACGGCAAATTACCGGTTGTTAATTTTGCCGCAGGAGGAATAGCGACGCCTGCCGACGCTTCACTGATGATGCAACTCGGAGCAGAAGGAGTCTTCGTAGGTTCGGGTATTTTCAAATCGGGAAATCCTGCAAGACGTGCGCAAGCAATTGTCAAGGCAGTTACAAACTTCACCGATTCGAAGATGATTGCAGAATTATCTGAAGATTTGGGAGAAGCTATGATTGGAATCAACGAACAGGAAATCGACTTACTTATGGCGGAGCGGGGAAAATAGAATGATTGGTGTTTTAGCATTGCAGGGAGGATTCATTGAGCACATCAAAGCGCTTAGTAAACTTGGAGCGGAGTCTTTTGAAATAAGACAGTTAAGCGACCTCGAGGGCAAGAAAATCAACGGATTGATACTACCCGGAGGCGAAAGCACTGTCGTCGGGAAATTGTTGCGGGAATTGGAGTTGCTCGAACCATTAAAAAAGCTAATAGGCTCAGGAACGCCTGTTTTCGGCAGTTGTGCTGGAATGATTCTGTTAGCGAAGCAAATTTCAAATGATCCGCATGTATATTTTGACGCAATGGACATATCGGTCAAAAGAAATGCTTTCGGAAGACAGCTGGGGAGTTTCTTTGCGACGGCTGATTTTAATGGTATTGGCGAGGTTCCGATGATTTTCATACGCGCTCCGTATATTGAAACGGCAGCAGATGATGTTGAAATACTGGCTCAGGTAAAAGGACATATTGTAGCCGCAAGACAAGGCAATATGCTTGCAACAGCTTTTCATCCCGAATTGTCTGATGATTTGCGGATTCACGAATATTTTTTGAAATTGTGCAAATAAAAAGCGGGGACGGTTCTCTTGATAATTATTTGAGCATGTGTCACGAGGCTTGAAGTTGCAGTCTCGGGATGTTTACTTCTAAAATATTTTTGTAAACATACTCGTCTTCAACTTCAACCTCTGCCACATTTATATTAAGCACAAGAGAACAGTTCCAGAATCGCTAATATCACAAAAGTCGTTTGACTAATTGGCACAGAGTCACGAAAGTCGTTTGACTAATTGGCATACAATCACAAAAGTCATACGACTTATTGGCGCAGAATCACAAAAGTCATACGACTTATTGGCACAGAGTCACGAAAGTCGTTTGACTTTTGTGATTTTTAATGTTATATTTGTGATATCCCACACTGAATGGAGCGGTCAAAATGAACAGAAATGCCATAAATGATTTAATCCGATGGAAAAGTTCAAAAGGCAGAAAACCCTTGATTATAAGGGGAGCAAGGCAAGTCGGCAAGACATGGCTGATGAAAGAATTCGGGAATAAACAATATGAAAAATGTGCCTATATAAATTTTGATAATAATGACAGGATGCAAAAACTTTTTGACGGCAACATTGATATTGGAAAAATCATTACTGCCTTTCAAATAGAAACAGGGGTTCAAATCGAAGCTGAAAATACATTAATAATATTTGATGAAATCCAGGAAGTCCCGAGGGCGCTTACCTCTTTAAAATATTTCTGCGAAAATGCACCTCAATTTCATGTAATTGCGGCAGGCAGTTTGCTCGGAGTAGCATTGCACCCGGGTACATCTTTTCCGGTGGGAAAAGTTGATTACCTCGACCTTTACCCGTTTAATTTCTTGGAGTTTATGAATTCAACCGGAAACGAAAATCTTGTAAGACTTTTAACAGATCATGAATTCGAATTAATCAGCAGTTTCAGAGAAAAATATATTGATTTGTTAAAGCAATATTATTACGTTGGCGGAATGCCTGAGGCAATTTCAACTTTTATAGAGACAAGTGATTACTCTAGGGTTCGAGAAATTCAGAAATCTCTGTTGGATGCGTACGAGCAGGATTTTTCAAAACATGCACCAAATGAAACCGTCCCAAGAATAAGGATGCTGTGGAATTCGATTCCGGCTCAAATCAGCAAAGAAAATAAAAAGTTCGTTTACGGACTGATTAAGCAGGGGGCAAGGGCCAGAGAATATGAACTTGCGATGCAATGGCTTTTGGATTGCGGATTAATTTACAAGGTTAGCAGGATAAAAAAACCGGATATGCCTTTAATAGCTTATGAAGATAGAAGCGCCTTTAAACTTTTTGTGCTGGATGTTGGTTTGCTTGGGGCAATAAGCGGGTTGGATTTAAATGTATTACTTGAAGGTAATCGCCTGTTCAGAGAATTCAAAGGATCTTTGACTGAGCAGTTTGTTCTTCAGCAAATGATTGCAGGTCAAGGGATCAAGCCTTTTTACTGGTCATCTGATAAGGGTATTGCTGAAATTGATTTTGTTTTTCAAAACAAAGAGGAGATTGTACCCGTTGAAGTTAAAGCAGCCGAAAATCTGCAGTCAAAGAGTCTGAAAAATTATTATCAAAAGTATCAACCGAAAATATCAGTTCGTACGTCAATGTCTGATTACAGAAAAGAAGATTGGATTGTTAACATTCCGTTGTATGCAATAAATGAGATATTAAACATCATTTAAATTTTCAATTATATAGAATGCCTGCAATATAAGGAAAAGTGGCAAAGGACGAATGATTTTTAAAGGAGGCCATAGTATGATTTTCTATTTTACCGGTACCGGAAATTCATTGCACTGTGCGAAAGTAATCTCGGATACACAGAACGAAAAGCTCATTTCGATTGCGAGTGAATTTGACATTTTGAACAACAAAAAGGCAAATGAATTCGAATATACGCTTAAAGACGGCGAACTCCTGGGATTTGTTTATCCTATCTATGCATGGGGACCGGCTCGTATCGTGATTGATTTTATTGAAAAATTGAAAATAAACGGAGGAAAGCCTTTCGTGTTTTCCGTAAGCACATGCGGCTCCGAAGAAGGGCAATCCACAAAAACATTAAAAAAAGCACTGGCTAAAAAGGGAATTATGTTGAACAGCGCCTTTAGTGTTGTCATGCCAAACAACTATGTGGTCGGTTCAAATGTCTATAAAAAAGACAAAGAAACAAAAATCCTAGGTGTTGCAGAACTTGAGTTAATGGAAATCAATGAAGCGCTCACAAAAAGACAGGACGGAGTTTTTAAGCTAAAAAGGGGCGCATTACCCGGATTAAAGACTACCATGGCCAACACAGTGTTCAATAATTTTGGCAGAACAACAGAAAAATTCTTTGCGGACGATAACTGCACTTCATGTGGTTTATGTGAAAGAATCTGCCCGATTCATACGATAAAAGTTGAAGGCAAGCCGTACTGGGGGAAAGATTGTTTACAGTGTCTTGCCTGCATTAACAGGTGTCCCGAGCACGCAATTCAATTTGGTAAAAGCACTGCAAGCAGGGGCAGATATGTCCATCCGGATTTAGCGAATTCAGATAAAACTCCATGAGGAGCTTGTTGTAAATAAGAAACAAAAGAAAGAAAGTTGATTTTTGAGAATTCCGAGGAAATTAATATGAAGAATATATTTTTTTATGATACCAAAATAGGGAAAATAGGATTAGCCGAAAACGGAGATACAATTACAGATCTTTTTTTTGGCGGATCCGAATTATTTGACAACAGGATGAAAGAATGTCGAAAAAAGGATTCCCGATACAAACAATCCGACGAATTTCAAATAAATGAAACCGAACTTATTCGAAAGGCTGCGAGTCAACTGCGAGAATATCTTGCGGGTGCACGAAAAGTTTTTGATTTGCCTCTTTTTGTCGAAGGAACCGATTTTCAGATGAAAGTCTGGAATATTCTAAAAACCATATCTTACGGCGAGAGCCTCAGTTATAAACGGGTTGCGGAAGCAATCGGAAACCCTAAAGCATCTCGAGCTGTCGGTAATTCATGCAATAAAAACCCCATCCCGATTTTCATCCCCTGCCATCGTGTTATCGGTTCAAATGGCGATTTGGTGGGGTATGCCGGAGGTATTGAAACAAAGAAGATGCTGCTGGAGACGGAAAGAAAGAATACTATTAAATAATCCGCACAATGAGCTATATGTTCTGCACAATTAAGGTCTCAAATTATGCAGAAGTCAATTCGCGTTGGGCAGAAACCTTTTACTTATGATCGGCGTATTTCCACCAGATTATTGTTCCGAATATCCCCAAAATACCGGTCAATAAAACGATAATGTAGTATTTTGTATGATTTTATACGATTACAAGTATATACCCTTTTTTAGGAAATATTAATATGATATTATTAGATTTGAAAAGAGGCTGATTATATGGAAGAACAAATTAGACTTGCTGCATTTAATTGGTTGAAAGATCAGGCAACTGTTTATGGTGACGTTCTGCCTTGGGACCTAATTCAAAAGGGCTTCATATTTAACGACGAAAGAATCACATTAATTGGCCAATCGGGAATATGGAAACCACGAGTTTTTGAAAAGGTACCGATATCAATCACGACCACATATAACGGACCTTACGAGGACGAGTCATTTGATGACGGGAGTTTTACATATAAATATAGAGGAACAGATCCTTTTCACAGAGATAATATTGGACTTAGAGAGGCTATGAAAAAGCACATTCCACTTATTTATTTTGTTGCTTTGTTGCCTGGCAAATATAAGGCGATCTGGCCTGTTTACATAACTAATGATAATCCGGCATCGCTTTCTTTCACAGTTCAAGCGGATGATTCAAGTTCAATAATTTCAAGTCTTCAAAATAGTCCGGCAGAAGCTATATCAGATGACTATGAAAATGCAAGACGAAGTTATATAACTTCTACAGTTAAAAGCAGATTGCATCAAAGTTCCTTCAGAGAAAGGGTTCTTCATGCGTATAGGGAACAATGCGCTTTTTGCAAATTGAAGCACCCCGAGTTGCTTGATGCGGCACATATAATTTCAGACGGTGATGAAAGGGGAGAACCTCTTATTGTTAATGGATTGTCATTATGCAAAATACATCATGCGGCATTTGATTCAAATATTGTTGGAGTCAGACCGGATTATAAAATAACGGTCAGAGAAGATATCCTGATTGAAACAGATGGGCCAATGCTAAAACACGGCATTCAGGAATTACAGGACAAAAACATAATTCTTCCTGCAAGCAAAAGTTCTTGGCCAGACGTTGAAAGGCTTTCGATAAGATATGAGAAATTTAGAGAAGCAAGATAAATTAGTATAACTTGGAGTTAACATATGATTTAAGCGGTTTCAATTGAAAAAAATTGATGATGGTTCGAGAGAGTGCATTAATGGAAATAATCATTAAAGGAAACAATAAAAACATAGCCGAAATTCAAAGCGAAAGTCTTGTTATTACTGACGTTCAGTCTGCGCTCGATTTGATGGCAACTGTCAGATATCAAGCTAGCTGCGACAGAATAATAATAAACAAGGATTGCATAACTGAGGACTTTTTTAAGTTGAGCACTTGTATTGCCGGAGAAATTCTGCAGAAATTTATTAATTATCAGGTGAAGCTTGCCATCGTTGGCGATTTTTCGGGTTACACTAGCAAACCGTTAAAAGATTTTATTTACGAATGCAATAATGGGAAGGACATATTCTTTGTGAATACTGTCGACGAAGCTATTCAGAGATTGTCTTAATATAAACAAGAAATCAAATTTCACATTCTAATCGCCAAAATCTCGCAACAAAACTTCAATTTCCTTCGAATCAAACAATGTCCCGTCACTCTTGAATTTCTCGATTCTAACATCATCATCTGAAAACTCAACTTCCCAACGCTGCCCGGGAACGACGACACAGTTGATCTGCTTTCAAAACCTGTAAGTGAATATATAAACAAACCGCCTTTGAGTATAAAATTTTCCGCATATTTGGACTTTTCCAAACGTCTTAAAAATTCTTCCTGACAAAAGAGCTGCAAGCAAAGCTGATAACTTCGTCCCGTCTCGTTTGCTTTATTTTTAAGCCTTGCAAGGACTGATGCTGCTTTATCAGCCATTTATCAATACCCCCATAATCTCATGGACCTGCCTATAAACCCGCATTTCTTTTGCATATTTTGAAAGATTTCCGAGTTTTTTCTTTTCATCTAAAACGTACGCATTTATAGCCTTGTTGAACATTTCAACATCCATCTTGTTCTTGTATTTAAAACAGTCGCAAATAACTCTTTCGCGATCGTAAATCTTCAAAGTCACACCATTTATCTTCGTTTGAGTAACTCCGATGTTCAAAAATTTATCGTCGATAAAATAGGGTTTTAGATTAAAGTAATTTATCTTAAGTCTGGAGCGGGAAACGTTTCTGCTAAAGGCAATTGTCCATTCAAGAGGTGTGCGATTACTGTAGCCATAATGAAAGAGTGCCGTATCCATGCAGAGAATGCCATCCGGAAAAAGTCTTGCAATTACTTTTTCTTCGATAGGTTCGACCTGCGATGCAAGCTGATAATAGCCATGCTTAACTCTAATCAAAACGCCTTTCTTACAAAGATTTGCGACATTTTCAGCTGATACCCCGTATTTTGCAAATGCTGATGTTTTTGCAATGCCATTATTTTCTGAGACTATTTTTTTAATAAGTTTGAGGTCCATGATTACTCCTATAATTAATACACAAATGTATCTAATTGTGTATTAATTATATTATATAAAATGTGAATTGTCAAATAAGCTGCGGTTGAGAGATTGAATTATATTGAGTAAATTTACACAAAATTATAGGCAATAACGACATAAAATTACACATTATTTTAAATTATAACAAAAATTCCGTTCATTGCACCTTTATTTATCCCCGTATAATTAATACACAAATATTACTAAGTGTGTATTAATTATATTAAGGAAATGTAATCCTTCAAATAACCGTCCTTTCGCCGGAATTTCGCTAAAAGGCTACTTACTGTCAACAGTATATTGACTTTTCATTTCTGACATATTAGAATGTATTAGAAGGTATCAGAATGTATTAGAAAGTATTAGAATGCAAAAAAATGGGGTGTGATCATGAAGTTAAAAGAAAATCTGACAACAGAATTCAAACGCGAATATGTGGAAGACATCAAAAAAACAGTTATTGCTTTTGCAAATACGAATGGCGGTAAAATTTATATTGGGGTTCAGGATGATGGCTCTGTCGTAGGAGTTCGGGATACCGATGAAACAATGTTAAAAGCCACAAATGCAGTCAGAAATTCTATAAAGCCTGATGTGACAATGTTTGTTGACTGTTCAACCGAAGAAACAGACGGAAAGAATATTGTTATTCTTGAAATTCAGAAAGGTACTTCTTCTCCTTACTATCTTGCAGGGAAAGGAATACGTCCTGAAGGAGTTTTTGTCCGCCAGGGTTCTTCAACGGTTCCTGCAACGGAAGCAGCAATATTAAAAATGATTAAAGAAACAGATGGTAATGAATATGAGGATTTACGCTCTTTAAATCAAGAATTGACTTTTGTTGCAGCTAAGAAAGAATTTAGAACTTCTAAGGTTGAATTCGGAAAACCGCAAATGAAAACGCTTGGTTTGGTGAGCGAGGATGGAATGTACAGCAACCTTGCATTGTTGTTATCGGATCAATGTGTCCATACAATAAAGCTGGCTGTATTTGAAGGCACGGAAAAAGAGGTGTTTAAGGATAGACATGAATTTACGGGTTCCGTATTGGCACAGCTAAATGAGGCATTTTCCGTGATAGACAGATACAATCGCACGCGCGCTGAGTTTGATGGTTTGCGCAGGATTGACATGCAGGATTATCCGCTCGAGGCGATTCGAGAAACACTTCTTAACTCTTTGGTTCACCGCGACTATGCTTTCAGCGGCAGCACACTTGTAAGCATATTTGACGATCGAATAGAATTTGTATCTTTAGGCGGACTTATCAAAGGAATAACATTTGATGATATTATGCTCGGCGCATCTATTTTGAGAAATCGTAAACTTGCAAATGTATTCTATCGTTTGAAGCTTATTGAAGCATATGGTACAGGTATGCCCAAAATCATGAATAGTTATAAAAACAGAGAAGTTAAACCTCAAATCCAAATAACAGATAATGCTTTTAAGATTACGCTGCCGAATACGAATCGAACTGAACTGAAGATCATGGAGGAGGCAGCAACTTATACTGAAAGCGAGCAAGAAGTCATTAAATTATTTAAAAACAAGGACATCATCACCCGAAAAGATGTAGAAAATGAGCTTAAGATTTCCCAAGCTTTGGCGGTACGTATCATAAAAAAACTTATTGACAAATCAACAGTTAAAAAGCTGGGGGACGGCAAAAATACACGATATGAACTGGGCAAACAATTATAAGGCTTATATAAGTTATTACTGATGCATATTCATGAAAATTTCCTTCTCATCTATTATTCCCTGAAAAAAAATTACATTGACAGACATAGTAATATGATGTATAGTGTATTTATGGAGGTGGCAAAATGGTTGATAACAAACTCTCGTCAGATTTGCTCAGAGGGCACACCGATACCATGATTCTGAAGTTGCTGATTGGCAGCGACCAATATGGTTATGAAATCATTAAATTGATCAATCATAATTCGCAGGGCGAGTACGAGCTTAAGGAAGCCACGATGTATTCAGGCCTGAAGAGGTTGGAGAGCGATGGAAACATAACATGGTATTGGGGTGACGAAACGCAGGGCGGAAGAAGAAAGTATTACAAAATAACCGAAAAAGGCAGGCTCACCTATTCTGAAAACAAGAAAAACTGGCAATATGCCAAGCATATACTTGACAAACTATTATAATGAAAGGCGGTAAATAAAATGAATGATAAGCTAAACAACTATTTGAACGAAATATTTTCCTCCTATGAGGGAGTCCGGACAGTCGGCGAATTAAGGGAAGAATTAGGAAAGGATTTGGACGAGCGTCTGGAAGACCTCAAGAAACAAGGCTTTGACGAGGAAACGGCCTATGCCAAAACGCTTGACTCCATCGGAGACATTGAGGAGACAATAGCAGATTTGGCGGCGCAGTCGAGAGCTCTGCAGCGGAAAGTCATTACAAACTTTTCTCAGATTAATCTGCCGGATTCGGATTTTAAGGGTGTGACGGTTCATGACGGAAAATTTGAAAGCAGTAACCTGAAAGGGTCTGATTTCAGCAATTCTGACCTGACAAACAGCTCCTTTAAGAACAGTGATTTGAGAGAGGTAATATTTGACGGTTCAAATCTTACAAATGCGAAACTGACGATGGTCGATCTACGAAAATCGAGTTTTCAGAACTGCATTCTTGAGAATACTGATTTCAGCAGCTCGGACCTGCATGAAGTAAAATTTGATGGAGCGAAACTTACCGGAACCAAGTTAGCCAAAGCTGATCTTTCCAAGACGACATTTGAGAGCTGCGTATTTGTCGGTACGGATTTTAACAGTTCATATCTGAAGGGAGTTATTCTTGACAACCAGACTTTTGACAGCGTTAAGTTCGATAGAGCGGCGCTTGTGGCTACATCCTTTAAAAAAGCGGTGTTCAGGAATTGTTCTTTTCATTGGACGGATGCCAGAAAAGCTGTTTTTGACGGCGCGACAATGGACAAATTAACCTATGCTGTTCTCAAAGGCAGTAAGGCGATTCTGAAAAACGTAACGATTGTGTAGGAGGTGGAAATTTTGCAAACAAATATAGCTATTGTGGTTAGCGGACTTGAAAAGTCCTTTAAGAATGTTAAAGTGCTTCAAAAGATTGATTTTACAGTTAAGAAAAGTAGTATTTTTGCTCTGCTCGGATCCAATGGCGCGGGCAAAACCACTACGATTAAAATCCTGACCACTTTGCTGAAACCTGATGCGGGGAGTGCTGAGGTGTGCGGATTTGATGTGGTCCGTCAGCCGGGTTCTGTCCGCGAAATGATTAGTCTGACAGGGCAAAACGC